>NZ_JBHWYX010000004.1:38578-244904 GCF_042728795.1 Streptomyces sp. NPDC060184 | reverse complement strand
TTGATAGGCCAGATGTGGAAGCCCGGTAACGGGTGGAGCTGACTGGTACTAATAGGCCGAGGGCTTGTCCTCAGTTGCTCGCGTCCACTGTGTTGGTTCTGAAATAACAACCGCCGTGTTTTGATCCGGTTGGTTAAATTTCATAGTGTTTCGGTGGTCATTGCGTTAGGGAAACGCCCGGTTACATTCCGAACCCGGAAGCTAAGCCTTTCAGCGCCGATGGTACTGCAGGGGGGACCCTGTGGGAGAGTAGGACGCCGCCGAACAATTTTTCCGGGAGACCCCCGTGCCATAAGGCACGGGGGTTTTCTGCGTTTACGGGACGTGCGAACCGAGCCGCAATCGGTCGGCACGATCCGGGTGCGGGGCAGGATGCGGAGCGCATGGCAGCTCCCCGAGCGAGGCGCGGGCCCCGGACCGTGACGGCGTCACGGAGCCCGCGCCGGCCCGCCCCCACTCAGGGGTGCATGCGCGCGCCCTTGAGGACCTTGTCCACCGCGTTGCGCGGCCCGTACACGGCCAGCCCCACCAGGTCGAGCGCGTCCGCGCCCACGGCGCGTACAGCCGCCCGGTTGTCCCGGTCGTTGCCCGTGGCGAACAGGTCCGAGGTGAACAGGGACCTCGGCAGGGCGCGGGAGAGCGCCCGCCGGTGCGCGGCCGTCAGCACCTCCTTCGTCCCCTCGAAGACCAGCACGGGCTGACGGAACATCGGCAGGTAGGGGGTCCCGTCGGCGTCCTCGTAGGGCTCGCCGACCACCTCCGGAGCGACCGTGCCGAGCCCGCTGACCAGGAAGGCGGTCACGTTCAGCCGCTGCCAGGTCTCCAGGTCCTCGCGGAGCAGCACGGCGATCTTGGTGTCGAAGCGGACGGGGGCGTTGTCGTCCGGAGCGGTGACCTGGGCGGTGACCGGGGCAGTGGCCGGGGCAGTGGCCGGGGCAGTGGCGGGGGCGGTGACCTGGGCGGAGTTCCCGGCGGCGTTCTCGTTCTCGGTGTTCATGCTCCGAGACTCCGCGATGCACGCCCGCCCCGTCTTGTACGTTCTATGCGTGACGTCCGAGCAGGAGATCTCCGCGTGGCGCCCGCACGTGCCGGGCGTCGTCGAGGTCCTGCACGCCCACTTCACCGAGCACGCCTACCCCATGCACGTCCACGACGCGTGGACCCTCCTGATCGTCGACGACGGGGCCGTCCGCTACGACCTCGACCGGTACGAGCGCGGCACTCCGCGCGACACCGTGAGCCTGCTGCCCCCGCAGGTCCCGCACAACGGCTCGCCCGCCACGGCGCACGGCTTCCGCAAGCGCGTCGTCTACCTCGACATGACGCAGCTCGGCGCGAGCCTCATCGGGCCGGCGGTCGACCACCCGGACTTCGCCGACCCCCTGCTGCGCACCCGCGTCGGCCAGCTGCACGCGGCGCTCGCGCACCCCGGCGACGCGTTCGAGGCGGAGAGCCGGCTGGCCTTCGTCGGCGAACGGCTCCGCGCGCTGCTGAGCCCCCGGCGCGATGACGGCGCCGGCGCGGTACCCGACGGCCGGGGCGTCGCCCGGGACCTGCGCGACCTGCTCGACGAGCGGCTGCCCGAGGGTCTGACCCTGACCGAGGCCGCGCGACTGGTCCACGCCCACCCCACCCATCTCGTACGGGCCTTCAGCGGCGCGTTCGGCATCGCCCCGCACCAGTACCTGACGTCCCGCCGTGTCGACCTGGCCCGCCGTCTGCTGCTCGACGGGCTGCCGCCGGGCGAGGTGGCCGCCGCCGCGGGCTTCCACGACCAGTCGCACCTCACCCGGCACTTCAAGCGGATCATGGGCACCACCCCGGGCCGGTATGCCGGGGGAACGCCCGGAGGCCCGGACCGTGCGGTCCGGGCCTCCGGGGGCGCGGGGGTGTGACCGCCGCGGGTCAGGCCGGGCGGAACCAGACCGTCGCCAGCGGCGGCAGGGTCACGGTGATGCTGGCCTGGCGGCCGTGCGCAGGTACCTCCTCCGGCTTCAGCGGCTCCTCGTTGCGGACGTCGCCGCCGCCGTAGCGGGCCGCGTCGGTGTTCAGCACCTCGACCCAGCTGCCGGCCGACTCCGGCACCCCGAGCCGGTACTCGTGCCGGACCACCGGGGAGAAGTGGGAGACCGCGAGCAGCGGGGAGCCGTCCGCGTCGTAGCGGAGGAACGCCAGCACGTTGTCCTCCGCCGCGCCGCCGTCCACCCAGCTGAAGCCGCCCGGGTCGGTGTCGCGCTGCCAGAGCGCGGGCACCGCGCCGTACACCGCGTTCAGGTCGCCGACCAGGTCGCGTACGCCGCGGTGGTCGCCGGACGCCTCGTACGCCGGGTCGAGCAGCCACCAGTCCGGGCCGTGGCCCTCCGACCACTCGGCGCCCTGTGCGAACTCCTGGCCCATGAACAGGAGCTGCTTGCCGGGGTGGGCCCACATGAAGCCGAGGTAGGCGCGGTGGTTGGCGCGCTGCTGCCACCAGTCGCCGGGCATCTTCGACACCAGCGCCTGCTTGCCGTGCACCACCTCGTCGTGCGAGATCGGCAGCACGTAGTTCTCGCTGTACGCGTACACCATCGAGAAGGTCATCTCGTTGTGGTGGTACTTGCGGTGCACCGGCTCCTTCGCCATGTAGGTGAGGGAGTCGTGCATCCAGCCCATGTTCCACTTCAGCCCGAAGCCGAGCCCGCCGAAGCCGTCCGGTCCGATGTGGTGGGTGGCGCGGGTGACGCCGTTCCAGGCGGTGGACTCCTCGGCGATCGTCACCACCCCGGGGTTGCGGCGGTAGACGGTCGCGTTCATCTCCTGGAGGAAGGCCACCGCGTCCAGGTTCTCCCGGCCGCCGTGCTCGTTGGGCGACCACTGGCCGTCCTCGCGGGAGTAGTCGAGGTAGAGCATGGAGGCGACCGCGTCGACCCGCAGCCCGTCGATGTGGAACTCCTCGCACCAGTAAGTGGCGTTGGATACCAGGAAGTTGCGGACCTCCTTGCGGCCGAAGTCGAACTCCAGGGTGCCCCAGTCCGGGTGCGCCGCACGGGACGGGTCGGAGTGCTCGTACAGCGGGCGTCCGTCGAACTCGGCCAGCGCCCACTCGTCGCGCGGGAAGTGCGCGGGCACCCAGTCCATGATCACGCCGATGCCCGCCCGGTGCAGCGAGTCCACCAGGTGGCGGAAGTCGTCGGGGGTGCCCATGCGCGAGGTCGGCGCGTAGAAACCGGTCACCTGGTAGCCCCAGGAGCCGCCGAACGGATGCTCGGAGACCGGCATCAGCTCCACGTGCGTGAAGCCGAGGTCCTTGACGTACGCGGGCAGTTGATCGGCGAGTTGGCGGTACGTCAGACGGGGGCGCCAGGACGGGAGATGGACCTCGTACACCGAGAAAGGCGCCTCGTGCACCGGGCGGTCCCCCCGCCGCTCCATCCAGTCGCCGTCCTGCCACGCGTAGTGCGAGGCCGTGACCACCGACGCGGTGGCCGGGGGCACCTCCGCGGCGCGGGCCATCGGGTCGGCGCGCAGGGTGTGCGAGCCGTCCGGGCGGCAGATGTCGAACTTGTAGAGCGCGCCCTCGCCCACGCCCGGGAGGAACAGCTCCCACACCCCGGTCGACCCGAGCGAACGCATCGGCAGCCCGGTGCTGTCCCAGTAGGTGAAGTCGCCCGCGATCCGCACCCCCCGCGCGTTGGGCGCCCACACGGTGAACCGGGTCCCGGCGACCCCCTGGTGCTCCATGACCCGGGAGCCCAGCGCGGTCCACAGCTCCTCGTGCCGCCCCTCGCCGATCAGGTGCAGGTCCAGCTCACCGATGGCGGGCAGGAAGCGGTACGGGTCCTCGATCTCGATCTCGTCGTCCGCGTAGCCGACCAGCAGCCGGTACTCCGGTACGGCCCCGAGCGGCAGCACGCCGGAGAAGAAACCGTCGCCGTCGTCGAGGAGTGCCGCGCGGAGTCCGGCGTGCGCCCCCTGGGCCAGCACCGTCACGGCACGCGCGTGCGGGCGCAGTACCCGTACCAGTACCCCGCCGTCGTACGGGTGCGCCCCGAGCAGGTCGTGCGGGGCGTGGTGCTCGCCGGCGAGCAGCCGGCCGCGGTCCGCGTCGTGCAGGGCGGGCGCGGGCCGGACGCCCTCCTCGGTGCCACCGCGCCGGGGGCGGGGCGGCACCCCGGTCTTCCGCTTGGCCTTGGCGGCCTTCGCCGGGGGAGCGTCCGCCGGGGCGGGCGCGGGCGCGGTCGTGGTGACCGTGGCGGTCGCGGCGGAGGCCGTCGGCTCGGGCACCTCGGCCGCCCCGGTCGTCACCGGCTGCGGGGCTGGTACGGCCTCGGTCTCGACGGGGGCGGGCTTCTTCCTGGACGGCTTACGGGCGGTCACGGGGGACGGCCTCCTCGGGGGATCGGTCGGTGCGGGGGGCGGGGTGTGCGGAAGGGGAGGACCGTGCGGGCCGGGGCGCCCGCGGGTCCACCGGGCCGCGCGGCGGGGATGCCGCGCGGACCCGGATCAGGTGGACGCGGCCAGCCGCTGGATCGCGGCCATCGGGACGGGCAGCCAGTCGGGGCGGTGCCGTGCCTCGTACAGCACCTCGTACACCGCCTTGTCCGTCTCGTGGGCGCGCAGCAGCTCGGGTTCGCTGCGCGGGTCGGTGCCCGAGACGTCGGCGTACCCCTCGCAGTAGGCGGAGCGGCAGCGCTCCGCCCACGCGTCGCTCCACGGGCGGTGGGAGCGGGCCGCGTAGTCGAAGGACCGGAGCATTCCGGCGACGTCGCGCACCGGTGGCTGCGGGCTGCGGCGTTCGGCGAGCGGCCGGGCGGGTTCGCCCTCGAAGTCGATCAGTGACCAGAACCCGTCGGCGGCGCGGAGGGTCTGTCCGAGGTGCAGATCGCCGTGGACCCGGTGGGTGGCCCAGGAGCGCCCCCGGTGTCCGAGCTCCGCCACCGCGTCGAAGGCGGCGCGCAGCGCGGGGACGTACGGCAGGAGCGCGGGGACCGCCTGCGCGGTCGACTCCAGCCGCTGGGTCATCCCGGCGACCAGCTGCCCGGTGGCGGGCAGGCGCAGGTCGGGGCCCGGCAGGGCGGAGGCGAGTGCGGAGTGGACCTCGGCGGTGGCCCGGCCGAGCGCGCGCGCCTCGGGGACGAAGTCGCGCCCCTCCGCGAGCGCGCCGAGGGCCAGTTGCCAGCCGTCCTCGGCACCGCGCAGGAAGGGTTGCAGCACTCCGAGGGTGAGTGGTTCCGGGGTGGTGGCCTCGAACCAGGCGACGGGTGCGGGCACCCGTCCGCAGCCCTCGCCGACGAGGGCGAGCGGCAGCTCCAGGTCGGGGTTGGTCCCGGGGAAGACTCTCCGCAGGATCTTCAGGATGTACGCGTCGCCGAAGACGAGCGAGGAGTTGGACTGCTCGGTGTCCAGCAGCCGGGGCGCGAGCCCGGCCGGAATCGTTTCGGCGCGTTCGAAGCGGAGCGCGCCGAGCGGGCCGGGGCGGCGGAACCGCTCCAGCAGCAGCCCGGCGAGGCGGGGGTCGTGCAGGCCCTCGTACACGGTGCGGCCGGCCAGCGGGCCGTCGGTCACCCGCCCGATGAGGGCGGAGGCCAGGCTCGGCGGCAGGGTGGTGCGGACTCCCAGCAGGAGCTGGTAGCAGTCGCCGGTGGCGCGGGCGGGCAGTCCCGGCTGGTGGACCCGGACCAGGAGGTGGAGCAGTCCGGGGCCGGTCGCCGAGGAGTCCACCGGCAGTATCTCGGTGGCGGAGACCAGGGTGAACCCGGCCACCGGGTGGCCCTTTCCGGCGAACCAGCGTTGCCGGGGGAGCCAGTCGTGGAGCAGCGGGGCGAGTGAGGGCAGCAGGGTTGTTCCCGCCGCGGCGCCCCCGGGCCGAGGCTGGGGTTGCGGGTGGGGCGCCTGTTTCGTGGTGTTCTTCGCCAGGGCGACGTGAGTGGATGCAGCCTCCGACATGGCATCGCGTCCTTTCCCCGGGCACACAGATGCGAGGAGTGTCCCGGATTGCGGCAATGGCTGTCCGGCTGTGCGGGACGTGTCGGGTGAGGATGGTCCGTACGGACTCGAATGGCCCAATGGCCGTCCGGGTCCTCCAGCGCTCGATGTGGGGGAGAGTGCCCCGTGCGGGACGGCGGAAACCGTCCCGCAGGAGCCGTGCGTGCCGTTCCTCCGGGCACAACGGCCCGGCGGCGCCCGTCAGATGGCGGGGGCTTCCTTCCGCAGGCGGAACCAGTAGAAGCCGTGTCCGGCGAGAGTGAGCAGGTAGGGCCACTCACCGACGGCCGGGAACCGCACCCCGCCGATCAGTTCGACCGGGTGGCGTCCGTTGAACGACTTCAGGTCGAGCTCCGTCGGCTGTGCGAACCGCGAGAAGTTGTGGACGCACAGCACGAGATCGTCCCCGTACTCGCGGGTGAACGCGAGCACCGCCGGGTTGGACGAGGGCAGTTCGGTGTACTCGCCCAGCCCGAAGGCCGGATTCTGCTTGCGGATCTCGATCATCCGGCGGGTCCAGTGCAGCAGCGAGGAGGGCGACGCCATCGACGCCTCGACGTTGGTGACCTGGTAGCCGTAGACCGGGTCCATGATCGTGGGCAGGAAGAGCCGGCCGGGGTCGCTGGAGGAGAAGCCGGCGTTGCGGTCCGGTGTCCACTGCATCGGGGTGCGCACCCCGTCGCGGTCGCCCAGCCAGATGTTGTCGCCCATCCCGATCTCGTCCCCGTAGTAGAGGATCGGGGAGCCGGGCAGCGACAGCAGCAGAGCGGTGAACAGCTCGATCTGGTTGCGGTCGTTGTCGAGCAGCGGGGCGAGGCGGCGCCGGATGCCGATGTTGGCGCGCATCCTCGGGTCCTTGGCGTACTCCGCGTACATGTAGTCGCGCTCTTCGTCCGTGACCATTTCGAGGGTGAGCTCGTCGTGGTTGCGCAGGAAGATGCCCCACTGGCAGTTCTTCGGGATCGCCGGGGTCTTGGCGAGGACTTCGGAGACCGGGTAGCGGCTCTCCCGCCGTACGGCCATGAAGATGCGCGGCATCACCGGGAAGTGGAACGCCATGTGGCACTCGTCGCCGCCGGCCTGGTAGTCGCCGAAGTAGTCGACGACGTCCTCGGGCCACTGGTTGGCCTCGGCGAGGAGCACGGTGTCCGGGTAGTTGGCGTCGATCTCCTTGCGGACCCGCTTGAGGAAGCCGTGGGTCTCGGGGAGGTTCTCGCAGTTGGTGCCCTCGCGCTGGTAGAGGTACGGCACCGCGTCCACGCGGAAGCCGTCGATGCCGAGGTCCAGCCAGAACCGGAGGGCGGAGATGATCTCCTCCTGCACCGCCGGGTTGTCGTAGTTGAGGTCGGGCTGGTGCGAGAAGAACCGGTGCCAGTAGTACTGCTTGCGCACCGGGTCGAAGGTCCAGTTGGAGGTCTCCGTGTCGACGAAGATGATCCTCGCGTCGGGGAACTGCTTGTCGTCGTCGGCCCAGACGTAGTAGTCGCCGTACGGGCCGTCGGGGTCCGACCGGGACTGCTGGAACCACTCGTGCTGGTCGCTCGTGTGGTTCATGACGAAGTCGATGATGACGCGCATGCCGCGCTGGTGCGCGGCGTCCACGAACTCCACGAAGTCGGCGAGGTCGCCGAACTCCGGGAGGACGGCGGTGTAGTCCGAGACGTCGTAACCGCCGTCGCGCAGCGGCGACTTGAAGAACGGCGGCAACCAGAGGCAGTCGATGCCCAGCCACTGGAGGTAGTCGAGCTTGGCGGTGATGCCCTTGAGGTCTCCGATGCCGTCGCCGTTGGAGTCCTGGAAGGACCGGACGAGGACCTCGTAGAAGACGGCGCGCTTGAACCAGTCGGGATCGCGGTCCTTGGCGGGGGTGTCCTCGAAGGTGTCGGGGACGGGCTCGTTCACGATCATGGTGTGGGTGACCCTCCGGTCGGCGGGGACGGTCGCAGGACGACGATGTGCGCGGGCGTGATACCCGGCTCTAGGCGCACATAGAAGGTCCTGCCCCAGTGATAGGTGTCGCCGGTGAGCTCGTCGCGCACCGGCACGCTCTCGTGCCAGTCGAGGCCGAGGTGCGGCATGTCCAACGAGACCGTGGCCTCCTGGGTGTGGTGCGGGTCGAGGTTCACGACCACCAGGAGGGTGTTCGATCCCGAGCGCTTGCTGTACGCGATCAGCGCCTCGTTGTCGACGGAGTGGAAGTGGACGTCGCGCAGCTGCCGGAGCGCCGGATGGCGGCGCCTGATCCGGTTGAGCGAGGTGATCAGCGGAGCCAGCGAGCGTCCCTCCCGCTCGGCCGACTCCCAGTCCCTGGGCTTGAGTTCGTACTTCTCCGAGTGCAGGTACTCCTCGCTCCCCGGGCGCACCGGGGTGTTCTCGCACAGCTCGAATCCCGCGTACACGCCCCAGGAGGGGGAGAGCGTCGCGGCCAGCACGGCCCGTGCCTCGAAGGCCGGCCGCCCGCCGTCCTGGAGGTAACCGGGCAGGATGTCGGGGGTGTTCACGAAGAAGTTGGGCCGCATGTACGCGGCGGCCTCGCCCGAGATCTCGGTGGCGTACTCGGTGAGCTCCTGCTTCGTGTTCCGCCAGGTGAAGTACGTGTACGACTGCTGGAAGCCGACCTTCGCCAGCGTGTGCATCATCGCCGGGCGGGTGAACGCCTCGGCGAGGAAGACGACGTCCGGGTCGGTGCCGTTGATCTCCTCGATCACCCGCTCCCAGAAGACGACCGGCTTGGTGTGCGGGTTGTCGACCCGGAAGATCCGCACCCCCCGGTCCATCCAGAACCGCAGCACCCGCACGGTCTCCGTGATCAGCCCGCGCATGTCCTTGTCGAAGGCGATCGGGTAGATGTCCTGGTACTTCTTCGGCGGGTTCTCGGCGTACGCGATCGACCCGTCCGGGCGGTGGTGGAACCACTCCGGGTGTTCCTTCACCCAGGGGTGGTCGGGGGAGCACTGGAGCGCGAAGTCCAGCGCGATCTCCATCCGCAGGGTGCGGGCCGTCTCCACGAAGTGGTCGAAGTCCTCCAGCGTGCCGAGGTCGGGGTGGACCGCGTCGTGGCCGCCGTCCGCCGAACCGATCGCCCAGGGCACGCCCGGGTCGTCGGCGCCCGCCGTCAACGTGTTGTCCGGCCCCTTGCGGTGGGAGGTGCCGATGGGGTGGACCGGCGGCAGGTAGACGACGTCGAAGCCCATCGCGGCCACCGCCGGCAGCCGCTCGGCCGCCGTCCGGAACGTGCCGCTGACCAGCCGGGTCCCGCCGCCGGGGACGGGCTCGCGGCGGGCGCCCTCGGAGCGCGGGAAGAGCTCGTACCACGCGCCGTACAGCGCACGCGGGCGCTCGACGACCAGCGGCAGGGGGCGCGAGGCGGTGACCAGCTCGCGCAGCGGGAAGCGCGCGAGCGGATCGGCCACCGCCGGGGTGAGCGCCGCCGCCAGCCGGTCCGCGGGCGTGCGGGTGGCGTCGCGCAACGCGTCGACGGCGGCCAGCACGGCCTCCCGCCCGTCCTTCTTCGGGACGCCCGACGCCGCGCGCTCGTGGAGCGCCGCGCCTTCGGCGAGCACCAGTTCGGTGTCGATGCCGGCCGGGATCTTGATCTGGGCGAGCCGCCGCCAGGTGGTCAGCGGGTCGCTCCACGCCTCGACCTTGTACGTCCAGCGCCCCTCGGAGTCCGGGGTGACGTCGGCTCCCCACCGGTCCGTGCCGGGGGCCAGTTCGCGCAGCGGGACGAAGGGGCCGCGCCGCCCGCTCGGGTCGCGCAGGACGACGTTGGCCGCCACCGCGTCATGGCCTTCGCGGAAGACGGTGGCGGAGACCTGGAAGGTCTCGCCCACCACCGCCTTCGCCGGGCGTCTGCCGCAGTCGACGAGCGGGCGGACGTCCAGGACGGGGATACGACCGATCATGACATCACCTGAAAGCTGGAGCGGGGCGTGCGGGGACGACGGCACGCGCGGCGAGGACCGCATCCGCGTGCCGCGAGAATGGGGATCAGTCCTTTGTAGCTGCTCAGCTGTCTGCTGACGGGCTGTGGGCATGGCCGCTCCTGTCCGCGTTCACTCGAATGGCACTCGAATGGCTGGCGTGCGCGGGGACGGTGCGCACGCTGCGGGGGTGTGCGCGCGTTCGTGTGATGCCGGGTCGGCTGCGTACGCGGGTAGCCTTCCCACCGCTTTCCCGCGGTCAACCCGGCGCCGTGTTAACTACTGGGTCGTAATCCGGACGCCGCGCGCGTCCGACGCCGGACTCCGGGCGTGCGGCGTCACACGAGTCACCGGGTACCCGCGCTCGGGCGACTCGCACCTCCCGGTGGGTTCGCCACCCCGGAAGCCTCTCCCGGCCGGCCCGGGCCCACAAGGTCGCCCGAGGGGGTGAAATCAGCCATATCCGTTCGGAGCGGGCGGGGTTGCCGGGACTCCGGGGGCTCCTGGGGCGGTGAGCCGCGGGCGGCGCGCGGGCCCGCGGAACCACGCGCCGGTCCGCGCCGCCGCCCCGTGCGCCGTGGCCGTGCGGGGCGGGGGGCCGTTACCGTCGTCGTGGTGGAGCGGCGCACACCGTGGTGCGGCGTCCCCTCGGATTCGCAACTCCCCTGTAAAGGTGGAACGCGTGAAGGCCATTCGTCGGTTCACCGTACGTCCCGTCCTCCCCGACTCCCTGCGACCCCTGCACGACCTCGCGCGCAACCTGCGGTGGTCGTGGCACACCGAGACCCAGGAACTCTTCCGGTCCGTCGACCCCGAGGGGTGGCGCCCGGAGGACGCCGACCCCGTGCGGCTCCTCGGCTCGGTCTCCGCCTCCCGGCTGGCCGAACTCGCCCGCGACGAGGAGTTCCTCGGCCGCCTCGGCGAGGCCGCCGACGAGCTCGACCGGTACCTCACCGGAGACCGGTGGTACCAGAACCAGCTCGCCCAGGGCGGGCAACTCCCCAGCTCCATCGCCTACTTCTCACCCGAGTTCGGAGTGACCGCCGCGCTGCCGCAGTACTCCGGCGGACTCGGCATCCTCGCCGGCGACCACCTCAAGGCCGCCAGCGACCTCGGCGTCCCGCTCGTCGGGGTCGGCCTGCTCTACCGGCACGGCTACTTCCGCCAGTCGCTCTCCCGCGACGGCTGGCAGCAGGAGACCTATCCGGTGCTCGACCCCAACGAGCTCCCGGTCACCCTGCTGCGCGAACACGACGGCACCCCCGCCCGGGTGGTGCTCGCCCTGCCCGGCGGACGCTCCCTGCACGCCTGCGTCTGGAAGGCGCAGGTCGGCCGGGTCCCCCTCCTCATGCTCGACTCCGACGTCGAGGAGAACGCCCCCGGCGAACGCGACGTCACCGACCGGCTCTACGGCGGCGGCAGCGACCACCGGCTCCTCCAGGAGATGCTGCTCGGCATCGGCGGGGTGCGCGCCGTGCGCACCTGGTGCCGTCTCACCGGCGCGCCCGCCCCCGAGGTGTTCCACACCAACGAGGGCCACGCCGGGTTCCTCGGACTCGAACGCATCCGGGAACTCACCGGAGCGGGCCAGGCACCCGGCCAACCCGTCGGCGGGGCACTCGACTTCGACTCCGCGCTCGAAATCGTCCGGGCCGGTGCCGTCTTCACCACGCACACCCCCGTTCCCGCCGGGATAGACCGTTTCGACCGCCAGCTCGTCGCCCGGCACTTCGGCGACGACGGCGAACTCCCCGGCGTCCCCGTCGACCGTGTGCTCGCCCTCGGCGAGGAGACGTACGAGGGCGGCACCCCCGGCATCTTCAACATGGCGGTCATGGGGCTCAGGCTCGCCCAGCGCGCCAACGGCGTCTCCACCCTGCACGGGGCCGTCAGCCGGGAGATGTTCTCCGGGCTCTGGCCGGGATTCGACCCGGCGGAGGTGCCCATCACCTCGGTCACCAACGGCGTGCACGCCCCGACCTGGGTCGCCCCGGAGGTGCTGAGCCTGGGCGCCCGGCAGGTCGGCGAGGACCGCGCCCGGGACGCGCTCGCCGGCGGCGAGGTGGCCACCGGGAGCGGCGCCGACCGCACCGGCACCCCCCGCCGCTGGGACGCGGTCTCCGCCATCCCCGACCGCGAGATCTGGGACCTGCGCCGGGTGCTGCGCGAACAGCTCGTCACCGAGGTGCGCAAGCGGCTCTACGCCTCCTGGCGCAGGCGCGGCGCCGGTACCGCCGAACTCGGCTGGATCGACGGCGTCCTCGACCCCGACGTCCTCACCATCGGCTTCGCCCGCCGGGTCCCCTCCTACAAGCGGCTCACCCTGATGCTCCGCGACAAGGACCGCCTGACCCGGCTGCTGCTCCACCCGACCCACCCCATCCAGATCGTCGTCGCGGGGAAGGCGCACCCCGCAGACGACGGCGGGAAGCGGCTGATCCAGGAGCTGGTCCGGTTCGCCGACGACGCCCGGGTCCGCCACCGGATCGTCTTCCTGCCGGACTACGGCATGGCCATGGCGCAGAAGCTCTACCCCGGCTGCGACGTCTGGCTCAACAACCCGCTGCGCCCGCTGGAGGCCTGCGGCACGAGCGGGATGAAGGCCGCCCTCAACGGCAGTCTCAACCTCTCGGTGCGCGACGGCTGGTGGGACGAGTGGTTCGAGCCGGACTTCGGCTGGGCGATCCCGACCGCCGACGGGTCCGCGGTGGACGACGAGCGGCGCGACGAACTGGAGGCCGACGCCCTCTACGCGCTGATCGAGGACCGGGTCGCCCCGCGCTTCTACGACCGTGGCGAGCACGGGCTGCCCGAGCGGTGGATCGAGATGGTCCGCCGCACCCTGGCCGCCCTCGGCCCGAAGCTCCTGGCCGGACGCATGGTCCGGGAGTACGTGGAGCGGCTCTACGCCCCCGCCGCCGTGTCGCGGCGGGCGCTCGACGCCCCGGCGGCGCGGGACCTCGCCGCGTGGAAGTCGAAGGTACGGGCGGCCTGGCCGCAGGTGGCCGTCGACCACGTCGAGACGGTCACCGACACCGCCGCGAGCGGTTCGGCGGAGCTGGGCGCCACCCTCGCGCTGCGGGTCCGCATCGCGCTGGGCGGACTCGCCCCGGAGGACCTGGAGGTGCAGGTCGTCGCCGGGCGGGTGGACTCCGGCGACGCCCTCGTCGACGCCCAGACCACCCCGCTGAAGGTGACCGGCACCGGCGATCTTGCGGACCACCGGATCTACGAGGGGCCGCTCTCGCTGGACCGCACGGGCCCGTACGGCTACACCGTGCGCGTCCTGCCGTCGCACCCGCTGCTGGCCTCGGGGGCCGAACTCGGGCTGGTGGCGCTGCCGGACGCGACGGTCGGGGAGGAGGAGGGCGGGCCGGTGCTGCGCTGACCGGGACGGCCCTCGGGGGAACGCGCGGACGGCCCGGGAGGAGAGGCGATCTCCTCCCGGGCCGTCCGGTGTGCGTGACCGGCCGGGGTGTGACGGGCCGGTCCCTGGCCGACCGGTCGGTGACCGGTCCGGCCGGGCGGGTCAGAAGGTGAGCTTGAAGCTGTTGATCTTGCCGGTGTCGCCCGAGGCGACGTCCTGCACCTTCAGCTTCCAGACACCGTTGGCGACCTGCGCCGAGGCGTTGACCGTGTAGGTCGCCACCACGTTGTCGGCCGAGTCGCTCGACGAGGAGCTCTTCAGCCGGTACGAGGTCCCGTTCGGGCCGACGAGGTCGACGACCAGGTCACCGCGCCAGGTGTGGGTGATGTCCACGCCGACCTGGAGGGTGCTCGGGGCGTTGCCGGTGACACCGGAGACGGTGAGCGAGCTGGTCACCGCGGCGCCGTTGTCCGGGATCGAGACGGCGGTGCTGCTGGTGAAGACGGTCCCGGTGCCGGGCGTCGTGCCGCCCGGGCGGGAGCCGACGTTGATGGCGGCCCAGGCGTTGGCCACGGCGGTGTACTCGGCGCTCGTCGTGCCGTACAGCTCACCGGCGGCGGCGAGGGTGCCGGTACGCGCGGAGGCGTAGTTGGTCGTCGTGGTGAACTTGGTGGTGAGCGCCCGGTACCAGATCGCCAGCGCCTTGTCCCGGCCGATACCGGTCACGGCGAGGCCGTCCGAGGTCGGCGAGTTGTAGGAGACGCCGTTGACGGTCTTGGCGCCGCTGCCCTCGGAGAGCAGGTAGAAGAAGTGGTTCGCCGGGCCCGAGGAGTAGTGGACGTCGGAGCTGCCGATGCCGGAGAACCACGAGTCGTACGACCCGCCGTCCTTGCTCGGCTTGTCCATGTAGCGCAGCGGGGTGCCGTCGCCGTTGATGTCGATCTTCTCGCCGACGAGGTAGTCGCCCGGGTCGGCCGTGGTGTTGGAGTAGAACTCCACACCCGCCGCGAAGATGTCGCTGGTCGCCTCGTTGAGGCCACCGGACTCACCGCTGTAGACGAGGCCGGCGGTGGCGGCGGTGACACCGTGCGACATCTCGTGGGCCGCGACGTCGAGCGAGGTCAGCGGGGCGGCGTTGCCGGACCCGTCGCCGTACGTCATGCAGAAGCAGCTGTCGGTCCAGAAGGCGTTGACGTAGTTGTTGCCGTAGTGGACGCGGGAGTAGGCGGCGACGCCGTTGCCCTTGATGCCGGTGCGGCCGTGGACGTTCTTGTAGTAGTCCCACGTCTCGGCGGCGCCGTAGTGGGCGTCGGCGGCGGCGGTCTCGGTGTTGGTGCCGACGCCGTTGCCCCAGACGTCGTCCGCGCCGGAGAAGAGCGTCCCGGTGCCGGACGTGCCGTGGTTCAGGTTGTACGTCTTGTGACCGCCGCGCGTGGAGTCGGTCAGGTTGTACGAGCCCGAGGAACCCGAGGTGCCGAGGGTGACGGTGCCGCTGTACTGCGTGTTGCCGGTACCGGTCTCGATGCCCTGCCACTCGAAGAGCTTGGCGCCGGAGGCGGCGTCGGTGATGACGTGCAGCTCGTTGGGGGTGCCGTCCTCCTGGAGGCCGCCGACCACCGTCTCGAAGGCGAGCTTCGGGGTGCCGTCCGCCAGCCAGACCACCTTGCGGGGGGCCTGGCTCGCGGCGGTGGCCTTCGAGCCGTCGGCCGAGGCCGCGGTGAGCGCCTGCTTCTCGGCGGCGGCCGGGGCGATGCCGGCGACGGTGCCGACGGCCTTCAGCTGCGCGCTGGTGGCGGGGGACGCCTTGGCGACGGACTCGGTGGCGCCGGCTTCGCTGGACGTGACGACCAGGTCGCCGCCGAGGACCGGCAGCCCGCCGAGGGTGCGCTCGTAACGGGTGTGCACCGTGCCGTCGGCGTCCTTGACGACGTCACGGACGACGAGCTTCTCCGTCGAACCGAGCCCGAGCTCCTTGGCGGTGGTCGCCTTGTCCGCGTCGGCCGCGGAGATCAGGGCGGCGCGCTGGGCGGGGGAGAGTGCCGCGGGCAGCGCCCCCGAGTTGACCTTGCCCAGGGCGGGGGAGACCGCCGGGGCGGAGGCGGGGGTGGCGGTCGCCGAGGGCGACGTGACTCCCACGGCGACCAGGGCCGCCGCGGCTATCAGTGCGCCGGTCGCGGTGGTGCGACGGCTGTGCGTGAGTCTCACGCGGACTCCTTCTGCGAGGGGGGTACCGGCGGGCAGTGGCCCGGTCGGCAGTGCAGGCGGTGCGCGGAACGACGGAAGAGTGACAGTCGCGGCGGGCCCCTGTCAGGAGCGCGTCAACGATTTGGCCAGAACTCGTCCGTTGCCGGGTGGCCGGTGTTCGTTAAGCGGACGTTTCGTCGATCTTGGCCGCGTGGACATCCGCCGGCCGTCCGGCGCCGTAACCACGGAGAACGGCGGTGTACGGCCCTGGGCGGCTTGTTCGAAATTTTCGGGGCTCCGGGGCTCCGGCTCACGTGCTGAGACGGTGGGGGTGCATGGCTCATAACGAGCCATGCGTTCCGGGTATCGGACGGGAGGCCGCGGAGGGTCCGGGGGGTCGCGGAACGGCCCCGGGCGTGGCCCGCGCGCGGAGGGTGCGGTGTGGGGGGTGAGTCGGCTCCACGGGGGGCGTGCGGGGGCGTGCGGGGGCGCCCGGCGGGCGGGATCGAAGGTGTGACGGCCCGTCGGTGCGACCCGGCCCATACGGTCTTCTGATCATCTCAACGTCGAATGGCCGGGAGCATTCCAATTCCCCTTGACGGGCACGCCATTGAAATGATGAGTACGCGAACGGGTAGCGGAAAAGGCCCGATTACGCTCCCGCGTCGTGTCCATCCCTGTCTTTCGTGACGAATCGGGCACGATTCCTCCGTGGCGACAGGACGACATCAGAATCCGGACGAGCCGGGGGCGAACTCCGGGCCGAAGCATCCGGCATCCTCCGACCCGGTGGGAGACGTTCCCGCACAGGGGCGTGTCGAACCCGCCCCGAATTCCCCAACGCCCCCGCAGGCGAACGCCATTGACGGTTCGGCTCCGAGGCCCGGCCCCGATCCGGCGCCGGAGGACGGCACTCCGTTCCGCGTACCGCTGTCCCGGACGGAACGCCACGGACGGGCCGTCGCCGTGATCGGACTGGGGTACGTCGGGCTGCCGACGGCCCTGGCGCTGCGGGCGTCCGGGGTACGGGTCATCGGCATCGACGTCAGCGCGGACCGGCTGCGCGACATCCGCGCGGGCTCCGTGGACCTGGCGCCCCGGGACCGGGAACGCCTGGCGGACGCCCTGCTCGACGCGGCCTTCCTGCTGACGGACGACCCCCGGGCCTCCGCCTGGGCCGACACCGTGCTGATCTGCGTCCCCACCCCCGTCGACCCCCACCAGGTGCCGGACCTCACCATGCTCACCGCGGCCTGCGCGTCGGCGGTCGCGTACGCGGTGCCCGGCCAGTTGCTGGTGCTCACCTCCACCAGTTACGTGGGCACGACCCGGGACCTGCTGCTCGCGCCGCTGGCGGCACGGGGGATGAGGGTGGAGACCGATGTCTTCGTGGCGTTCGCCCCGGAGCGGATCGACCCGGGGAGCGCCGGCCACAGCCAGGACCTCACTCCGCGCGTCGTGGGCGGCGCCGGACGCCGTTCCACCGTCTCGGCCGCGGCGGTCCTCTCCCGGATCTCGCCCTCGGTCCACACGGTCGGAAGTCCGGAAGCCGCCGAGATGACGAAACTCTGGGAGAACACGTTCCGAGCCGTCAATATCGCGCTGGCGAACGAATTGGCCGACAACTGCGCGGTTTTCGGCCTGGATCCCCGGGCGGTGATCGACGCCGCGGCGACCAAGCCGTACGGCTTCATGCCTTTCTATCCGGGCCCCGGAGTCGGCGGTCACTGCATTCCCTGCGATCCGCATTATCTGCTCTGGCAGCTGAGGGCCGAGCGGATTCCCTCGCCGGTCGTCGACGCGGCGATGCGGGCCATCGCGGAACGCCCCGGGCGTATGGCGGGGCTCATCACGGCGAAGCTCGCCGCACGGGGAATTCCGGTCGCCGGGGCCCGCGTGCTGCTGGTGGGGATCGCGTACAAGCGGGGCGTCGCGGACCTGCGGGAGAGCCCGGCGCTGGAGATCATGGGGCTGCTCGCCGACTGGGGCGCGACGGTCGCCTTCACGGACCCGCTGGTGCCACGCGCCGAACTGCGCGGCGCCACGCTGACCGGCCTCGCCGACCCGTGGGAACAGCGGTGGGACCTGGTGGTGCTGCACACCCTGCACCCCGGCACCGACCTGAGCCGGCTGGGCCCCGAACACACGGTGCTGGACATCTCCCAGGACCGCAGAGGGCCGGGAACCGCCGGTACGTACCGGGCGGGCGGCGCGGCCGGAGCCGCGGGCCCGTCCGGAGCCGGATGGGCGCATGCCTCCGCGTCCGCAGCCGGCGGGCCGTCCGCCGGGGCCGGAGCGCACCGCGCCGCCGGGGCCGACGCCCCGCTCCGGACGGACGTGCCGCCCCGGACGGACGCCGCGCTCCGGACGGACGGGCCTGCCGGACCGGTGGTGGCGCCGGCATGACCCTGACCGATCGGGCCCCCGCCGACCGGCCGTCCGCCGACCGGACCCCCACCGATCCGCGGACCCCCGCCGCCCGCAACCCTGCCGACCGGACCCCCGCCGCCCGGGCCCCCGCCGACGGAACCCGGCGAGACGCCGGAGCGTTCTCCGGGGCCCGGCGCGGGGTGCGCCGCCTGCTCGTGCTGCTCTGCCTGATGCCCCTGACCGTGCTCCTGGCCCGCCAGGCGTTCCGGCTGCCGCGCCTGGACACCGCGCCCGCGTACGGCCTGGTGGTCCTCGCGGGCACCATCACCGTGCTCTACCTCGCCTACAGCCGGTACGAGGACCCTTCGACGACCTCCGGCCCCCGGGAGCCCGACCCCGGCTTCCCGGCGCTCCCCGCCCGCCCGCGTGTCGACTTCCTGCTCGCGGTGAAGGACGAGGCCGGTGCCATCGAGGCGTGCGTGCGCTCCATGGCCGCCTCGGACTGCCCGCGGGTGCGGATCATCGTGGTGGACGACTTCTCCACCGACGGGACCCGCGACACCCTGATCCAGCTGCGGGACGAACTCGGCATCACCGTCCTGCTGTTGGACGAGAACGTCGGTAAGAAGCACGCCCTGGTCGCCGCGGCCGGGCAGGCGGACGCCGAGATCATCGCCTTCACCGACTCCGACTGCGTACTGGCGCCCGACGCGCTCCGCCGCTGCGTGGACGCCCTCGCCCGCCACCCGGACCTCGGCGCCGTCAGCGGCCACTGCCGGGCCCTCAACGCGGACGTGTCCCTCCTGACGCGCGTGCAAGACGTCTGGTACGAGGGGCAGTTCAGGATCGCCAAGGCGGCGGAGTCCTCCGTCGGCTCGGTCTCCTGCGTCTCCGGGCCGCTCGCCGTCTTCCGCCGGGAGGCGATCGTCAACTACCTGCCCGCCTGGGCCGGGGACCGCTTCCTGGGGGCCCCCTTCCGCTTCGCCACCGACCGCCAGCTGACCGGGTACGTCCTCGGGCAGGCCTGGATCGGCCGGTCCCTCAAGGACCGCTACCGCGACTCCCCGTTCGTCGCGGACGAGGACCACCCCGAACGCCGCTGGCGGGTCGGTTACGTCCGGTCGGCCCACGTCCGCACCAACGTCCCGTCCCGGTTCCTCCCTCTGATGCGCCAGCAGGTCCGCTGGAAGAAGAGCTTCATCCGCAACCTCTTCTTCACCGGCTCCTTCATGTGGCGCCGGGGTCCCGGACCTGCCGTCCTCTTCTACGGGCACGTGCTCTGGGTGCTCGCCGCGCCGCTGATGGCCCTCCTCCACCTGCTCCGGGCCCCCCTCCAGGGCGCGTACCTCCTCTCCCTCCTCTACGTCTGCGGTGTCCTGCTCAAGGGCTGCGTCTGGGGCCTCGCCTACCGGGCCGACCACCCCGGTGACACCCGCTGGAGATACCGCCCCCTGATGAGCCTCTTCTCCTCGCTGGTCCTCGCCTGGCTGCTCCCGTACTCCCTGCTCACCGTGCGCCGCGGCATCTGGTCGAGGAGCGCGACATGAGGGCGGGCGACCGGAGGTCCAGCGGCTGGCGGCTGGGCGAGGCGAACCGGGGCGGCGCGGGCACGGGCGACCCGGCGGCGCCCGACGGTGGTGCGGTGCGGCGCGCGGCCCGGCTGCTGGCGGGGGCCCTGACCGCCTGCGCGGTCCTCGCGCTCTACCTGCTGGTGCTGTTCCGGGGAGACCTGACGTGAGCGGCGGCGCCCCGGCCTCCGTACGGGCGGCGGGGGTTCGGGCCCTGCTCGGGCTGCTCGCCCTGGCGCTGGTCGCCCTGCCGTTCTACGCGGTGTGGCGGTACGAAACCCACCGCCGGGAGGTCAGCCCGCAGGCCGCGCCGCCCGCCGCAGGGGTGCCCGGACCGGCGGCGGGCGCGGCGGACGGTTCCCCCGCCGACGCGGCGGCGCCCCCCGTCGTGCTGGCCTACCACGACGTCGGGCCCGGCGGACGCGGCAAGTACACCGTGACGCCCGAGGACTTCGACGCGCAGCTCGCCGCCCTGACGAGGGCCGGCTACCGGAGCCTGACCACCGAGGAGTTCGTCCGCTACCTGGCCGGGGGAGCCCCGCCCGCCCGGCGGTCCGTCTATCTCACCTTCGACGACGGCACCCACGGACTCTGGGTGCACGCCGACCGCATCCTCGCCAAGTACCGGATGCACGCGGCGGTGTTCCTGATCACCGGCTCGGTGGGCCGCCACCGCCCGTACTACCTCTCCTGGCAGGAGATCGGGCGCATGGCCGCCACCGGCCGGTGGGACTTCGAGGACCACACCCACGCCCAGCACCGGCGGGGCGCGGTCGACGCGGCGGGTACGCGGGCGTCGGCGCTCTCCAGCCGCCTCTGGCTGCCCGGCGAGCGGCGGCCGGAACGCGAGGACGAGTACCGGGCGAGGATCACCGGGGACCTGGACACCTCGTTCGCGGAGATGGCCCGGCACGGACTGCCCCGGCCACGCCTCTTCGCGTACCCCTTCTCCGAGGCGTCCGAGGTCTCCGAGCTGTCGGAGGTGTCCGGGGTGTCCGGGGCGTCCGGGCCCGTCGGTTCCCGTGACTCCGTCGGCTTTCTCCGGCGCGAGCTGGCCGGCCGGTTCGCCGCCGTCCTGACGAACAGCTCCGACCGGCCGCTCCCCGCCGGACGGCGCGCCGCGGCGGCGGGCGAGGTACGGCGCATGGAGATCACCCGGGAGACGGACCTCTCCGCGTTCCGCGCCGGACTGGAACTCTGGACGGCGGTGCCGCCGGGCGCCTGCCCCGAGCCGCTGAAGGACCCGGCCCGCTGGGAGCCCATGGGCCACGGCGCCCGGGGTGTCCGGGGCGGTGTCGGAATCTTCACCGGCCGGGGGCCCTATCCGGGGAGGACGGGGTACGCGGGGGCCTACTACCGGCCCGTCGCCACGGCGGACTGGACCGACTACACGGTGGACGCGACGATCGACCGGTTGCGCGAGGCGACGAACGACGTCGGCATCGTCGTGCGCGACGGCAGCCTGGCACCCCTCACGGTGTCCCTGAGCCACAGCTACGTCAGCCTCTTCGCGGGCACCGGGGCCCGGCGGACCGAAGTCGCGCGGCGCACGCTCCACGACAACGCCGTGCACCGGGTGCGCGTCACCGTGCGGGGCGACCGTACCGAGGTCGTGGTCGACGGGCGCTTCCGGATCGACTGGACCGAGCGGCGTGCCACCGGCGGGAACGGCAGGGGCGGCCTCGCCCTCAACGTCCGCAACGGCGACGCGGAGGGGGAGTGGCCCCGCTTCGCCTCCCTCCGCGTCGCCGCGCTGCCGGGCGCCGGCACGGGCACGGCGACCGGGACAGCCCCGGCGGCGGGGGTGCGGTGAGCCGTCGGCGGCAGGGCGGGCCCGCCCCCGGGTACAGCCGCCGCGCGGTGGTCGGGCTCGGGCTCGCGGCCACGACGGGCGTACTGCCGCTCACCGACGCGCCCCCGGCCGCGGGCCCGTCGGAGACCGGCGCGGGGGCCGGGGGGAGCCGGGCGGGGAACGGGGCATCGCGTGGCGCGGACGCCCGTCACGCCGACGCCGAGACGGCCCTCCCGGCCCCGGCCCCGGCGCGGGGCGACGACACCTCGCTCACCTGCGGGGTTCCGGACGCCCCCGCCTTCCTCGCGGTGTTCCACGGCTCCGGCCTGATCACCAACGAGTACGCCCACCGGCACCCCGGTGCCGCCGACGCCCGCACCCACCCCGACTGGACGGTCACCAGCGGATCGCTCTTCGCGGACCGGGGAGACGCCTGGAGCGGAGTCCCGGACGGGCTCTCCCCGGACCCGCTCTCCCGGCTGCACACCGGCTCCTCGGTGCTGCGCGCGGTGACCGTACGACGGGACTTCGCGGACACCGTCGTACGCACCCGGGTCCTGCTCCGGCCCCCCGGCACCACCGCCCGCACCCCCGCGACGGACTGGGACGGCGGACACCTCTGGCTCCGCTACCGCAGCCCCCAAGAGCTGTACGCGCTGAGCTTCCGGCGGCGCGACGGCCTGGTCGTCATCAAGCGCAAGTGCCTGCCGCCCGACGCCCCCGACGCCCCCGACGGCACGGAGGGCACGTACACGACCCTCGCGCAGGCGCACTGCGCGATCCCGTACGACACCTGGCACTCCGTCGAGGGACGGGTACGCACCACGGCCGAGGCCACCGTCCGCCTGCGGCTCCTCGTCGACGGCCGGACCGTCGCCGAGGCCGTGGACACCGCCCCCGGGGCGCTCACCGGCCCCGGCGGGGTGGGGGTGCGCGGCGACAACACCGAACTGCGGTTCACCGCCTTCACCGCCGTACCGTGCCCGGCTCCGTGAGGTCCTGGCGACGGGCGCCCGTGAAGCGGTAGTCCAAACCTTGCTCGCCCGGCGCTGTGCCGTGTCCAAACCAAGGTGAGCAGCACCGAGAGCGGGAGGTTGCTCGTGTGCAGGGGCCACCCCTTCGGGTAAACCGCAAGTCCGGAACTGGCTGTGTAGACGGCAACCGCACGGCCGGTCCCGTCGTGGCAGCCGAACCGGTCCCGCCGGCGGTGGCCGCCGGACCTGCCGTACGCCGTCCCGCTCCGGACGGCTACCGCCATGCGCTTGCTGCCCACCGCGCCACCTGGCCGACGAAGTACCGACTCGAAGGTCCGGGCCGCCGTCGAGCGGCAGATCCGCGCGCAGGCCCGCGAGCCGGAGGAGTTGTTCGGCGACGGCCGCCGGGCCCTCGAGGAGTACCGCGCCCAATCCGCCGCCCAGCAACGTGCGGCGACCTTCAGGGACGCGGCCCGGGCCCGGGCGCTCCAGAGCCTCGCTGTCGAACGCGCGGGCCTCACCACGCTCGTGACACCGGTCCCGGCTCCCGCGCCCGAGCGCCCGGACCAGCCGCGCTACGGGTCACGATCGGCGCCGGAATGGAACGAGGCGGCACGGTTGGCAAGTCCGCGCGTCTGTCGGCAACCGCGCCGGAGCTGTTCGGTGGCCTTTCTGCGGAGCGATCGCGCAACCGCTGCCTGCAGCGCTTTGTCTTCGTCATCCTGATGTCCAGGCGAAGGCCACGGTCACTTACTTTTCGACGTCGAATTGTTACCCAGGGCAAGATCGCCTTTCGCTAGGATATTTTCACCTGTGTTCGCAATCTGAAAATTTCCAGGAGACATTGGTGTTCGTCGGTAGAGTCCTTTCGGCCGCAATCGTCCTGCCCGTTCTCGTGCTGGCTTCGGCCTGCAGCGCGGACACGCACGACAAGAACGCGGAGAAGAAGCCCGCAGCCGCTGACAAGGAGTCCCCGAGCAAGAAGGGCGAGGTCGACGAAAAGGCCATAGAGAACGCCAAGAAGATAGGTGCCGTCCCGCCCGCCGAATTGGAGAAGGCGGCTCTTTCCGGAAAGACCGCCGGGTACGAGATGAAGAAGGTATCCGAGGCGGAGGTTTCAGCCGGCCTGGACATGAAGGCCGACAAGAAGGAGTGCCAGCCCCTGGCCAGCCTGGCGGGCGGGACCACCAGCATCGAGCCGGTGAGCCTCGTGCACCGCTCGCTGGCACCCACCGACGCCAAGAACGCGACGGTCGGCTCCATGTGGCTGGCCTCGCACTCCGAGAAGAACGCGAAGCAGGTCATGAACGACCTCCGCACCGCGTTGAAGGAATGCCCGAAGGGTTTCAAGACGCTCGGCCTGGCCTACAAGGCCGTCAAGCGGCTCGGTGACCCGGACCTCGGCGACGAAGCGGTCAGTTACGACATCACCACCGCCGTCTCCGACCAGACGATTCCCACGACCTACACGGTCGTGCGGCGCGGCGGTGTGATCGCCGCTTTCTACGGAGTCAACATGCTGGACGCGAAGAAGGCCGCCGTTCCGGCGAAGTTGGTCGAGGAGCAGTTGAAATCCCTCGGCTGAGAAATGTTCGGACAAAGGGAAGTAAAAGACAGAAACCGCAGAATGCCCGGACCGTGAAATCGGTCCGGGCATTCTGCGTTCACAGTGGGTGTCGCGCTGCTCCGGGGTGAGCGGTCGGTCGGGACCGCTCACCCCGGAAGTCACGTGAGGTCGTGCTGCCGTCGCCCCGTACGGAGACCGTGCCGGTCCACCAAGGAACAACCCTTGGCCCCGGACACGGCACTACGAGGTCAGTCGACGTGCCCCGATTCCACCGGGAAGTCCGGCGGCCAGGGCTCGTCGTACAAGGACTGCCGTTCACCCATCAGCTCGTACTCCGCCTCCCGCCAGTTCGGATTGGCGCCGACGACGAAGCTGTCGCCGTCCCGCTCCAGCATCCAGGTGTAGTCGGCGCTTGCTTCCGGAATGCCGTGCCGTTCGCTGAGCACGGCGAACTCGGCAGCGGTCGCCCGCCGTATCTGGAGCCCGTTCCGGTAGAGGGGCTTGAGGAACATCAGTTCCACATGCCCGATGGAGACCTCGACCCTCGTCGTGGTCCCGTCCACCAACGTGGCCTGACTGGCCAGGAACAGCAGCCGGTGCGAAGGGAGGAACGCGGTGACTCTGAAGAGCCGCCCCTCCCGGATGAAATCGGTCATGATCACCATCTTCCTCTCACTACTCGACCGGCGTTCCGTTGGCGTACGTCAAACGCTTCGGGTACACCCGCTCGAACACCTTCGCGCCGTTCTCGTCCAGCTTGGTCATGTACCACTTGATGGAGTCCCACGTGCGGTACTCCATGCGGAGGGCAGCACGCAGTTTGACCATCTCCCACGCGGTGCCGTAGCCGCCGTCCTGAATGAGCTTCCAGCTGCTGTCCGGGATCGACTCCCCTCTCTCCAGCAGCAGAGCCAGCGCCTCGTCGGCGTTCTTGGCGCCTTCGACCCCGTCCAAGGTCACCGAGAGCTCCACCTTGGGGTTGGAGACCGCTCGCTCCACTCCCACGGTCCAAATGGCGCGCTTGCCCATCCCCATGCTCTCCGGCAGTTCGATGCCGTACAGCGCCTTGTTGTTGAACGTGTTCCCGCCGACGGTCGTGGCCAGGTCGTCCGAGTAGGGGTTGATGCCGAGGACGACGTGGTCGCCGTCCTTCACCAGGTCGGCGAGGATCCCGGCGCACTTCTTGACGATCTCGTCGCCGGCCGCGGCGACGGAGAACGACACGACCCGGAAGGTCGCGATGTCCTCCGCCTTGCACGCCTCGTCGAGCTTCCGGAGGATCCGGCTGATGATGCCCTGGACGGCTCCTTCGGCCAGGCCGAGGGAGCGGAGGGCCAGCCATGCCTCGGTGAACTTGATGCCGGTCCTGACGGAGGCATCCAGCGCGATCACCGCGGTCTTGGCCGCCTTGAAGAGCGCGCCGGCCACGAACCAGCCGATCGCCCAGGCGCAGTCACCCCAACTGCCGCCCGACACACCCGGGGTGATCAGCTTGGCGCAGCCGATGAAGTCACCCAGCAGGATGTCGATCGGATCGATGCCCGAGTTGAACTCGACCATGGTGAGCGTGTACTTCATCGGCTCGGTCTTGGCCTTGGACACCTCGGTGCCGAGGTAGACGGTGTCCGCCTCCGGGCAGCTGCCCGAGTAGGACCCCGTCAGGGCCACGCACATGAACAGGTCGACGTGCGACTTGTAGGTGACGTCGGCCGAGATCGTGCAGTCGCCGATGTGGATGATCGGGTTGCAGTTGTCCTTGTCGACGTTCTTCGGTTCGCCGATGTACTCGATGTGGTCGAGGACGCCCCACACCCCTTCGATTCCGGTGGTGACGCCCTGCGAGATCTGCTCGTTGTTGCCTTCCTTCTCGGCGCGGTCCGCGGCCTCCTGTGCCTCGTTCGCCGCGTCCCAAGCGTTTTCGGACGCCTCTTCCGCCGCCGTCGCGTCGGTCTCCGCCTGAGTGGCGGTGTCGCGGGCGCTGGCCGCGTCTTCCTCGGCCTGGGTGGCGGTGGCACGTGCCGAGGCGGCGTCGTGCTCCGCCTCGGTGGCCGCGGCGTCCGCCGCTGCCGCGTCCGTGGCGGCGTCGTTCGAGGCCGTCCAGGCCCTCATCACGTCCGCGCCCGCCGCCTGGGCGTAGCCGTCGGCTCGGTTCGCCGATGCCTCGGCGAGCTTCGCGTCCTTCGCGGCCTGGGTGGCCGAGGCCTGGGCCCGCTGGTACGCCTTGGCGGCGCGGGCCGCGTCGGACGCCGCTGCTGCCGACGCCTCGGCCGCAGCCTTCATGTCGGCCGCGGCCTGGGCGGCGAGGGCCTTCGCCTCCGCGGAGAACCCCTCGGCCAGGTCTGCCGTGGCGGTTGCTGCCGCTGCCTGCTGCTGGGAGACCGTCAGGGACTGCTGGCCGGTGAGTGTCGCGAACGCGGCCGAGCTGTCGGTCTCCTGGTAGGGCGTGCCGAGCGTGATCGCTTCGTTCGCCGGCTTGATCACCGCTGCGGCGGAGTCCCGCGCCGCGAGTGACGACTGCACGGCCGCGAGCGCCTTGCCCGCGGTGACCGCGGCCCATGACGCCGTCTGCAGCGCCTCACTGCGCGCCGCGGTCGCTTCCTCCTTGGCTGTCTTGGCCGCGGCGGAAGCGATGTCCGATTGTTCCTTGGCGCCCTTGGCGTCGAGCGCCGCTGCCTCGGAGGCGTCGATCGCCTCGGCCGCCGCGGCGTGGGCAGCTGCGGCGGAGCCGACCGCCACCAGGTACGAGGCCCAGGTGGCGTCGGACGCCGCCTTGGCGCGTGCTGCCGCGCCCTGCGCCTTGGTGGCGGCCTCACGGGCGTTGGTGGCTGCGGCCGTGGCGGCGTTCGCCGCCGCACGCGCGCTGGTGGCCGCGGTCGTCGCCGTGTCGGCGGCGGCTCGTGCGTCGGTGGCGGCGGCACGAGCGGCCTCGGCCGCGTCCGTACCGTCCACCGCCGCGGCGTGGGCCTCCAGGGCCGCCGCCTTCGCGCTCAGCGAGTCCCGCCGTTGCTCGGCCTCCAATGCCTTGTCGCGGGCGGCGACCGCGTCGCGCTCCGCCTGCTCGGCATCACCCCTGCGGGCCGACGCCGTACTTCCCGCCGCCTCGGCCGAGGCTCGGGCGTCGCTGGCGATCTGGCCCTGCGCGGACGCTTCCGCCTCTGCGGCGGATGCCTTGTCCCGCTCGCTCTCCGCAGTGGCCCGGTAGGCCGCCGCGTTGGCGCGCTCCAGTTCGGCCACGGCGCGCGACGCTTGGGCGTCGGCCGCGGCCTGGCGTGCGTCCTCCTCCTCCGCCAGAGCGGTTTCCTTGGCCTTCTTGGCGGTCGCTGCGTTCGCCGCCGCCGAGGCCGCGTAGGCGTCGGCGCTGTCCGCCGCCGCCTTCGCCTGAGCTGCGGCCTCCTCCGCGGCGACGCGCCTGAACTCTGTGTTCATCGCGTGCGCTTCGGTCTGCGCCAACGCGAGCAGCGTGGCGGAGGTCTCGGCGGTGGCGTTGACGGCCTGGAGCGTGGTCTGTGTGGCCTTGGCGGCGGCGTCGGCAGCCGCGCTGGAGGCGCGGGCGACCTGGACGGACTGCTGGGCGTACATCAGGCCCCGGCCGCGCGGGACTTCGGCCGCGTCGGCTATCGCCCAGGCGTCCTCCTGCGCGTCGACGGCCTTCTGCGCGGCGGTCTTCGCGGTGGCAGC
The DNA here is from genome assembly GCF_042728795.1 of Streptomyces sp. NPDC060184. Lineage (NCBI taxonomy): Bacteria > Bacillati > Actinomycetota > Actinomycetes > Kitasatosporales > Streptomycetaceae > Streptomyces > Streptomyces sp. NPDC060184. Next base: position 217,517 of record NZ_JBHWYX010000004.1, on the reverse strand, counting down.
GTTCGTCTTGGCGGAGGTGACCAGGGCGGTGACCTTGCCACGGGCGGTGGCGAGATCGGTCTTGGCCTGGTCGAACATCGCCTGCTTGGGCTTGAACAGGTTGTCCGGGTCGTTCTCCAGCGTGTCGTGCCAGACGCGCTGCCAGGTGAGGATCTGCTCGGCGCGCCACGCCTGGCCGACGGCCTCGATCATGTTGTCGGTGGCCCGGCGGGTGGCGGCCGACGCGTCGGCCTCCGCCTGCGTGATCAGGGTGCGGGGCGCGGCCTGGGCGGCGTACTCCGTCTCCCACTCGGTGTACGCCTGGGCGGACACCGCGGAGAGCTTGCTGCGCGGGTCCTTCGGCTCAGCGCTGTCGCAGGCGGACCACGCCTGCTTGAGGTTCTCGACCTCGACGCGGAACTCCGGGCTGTCCTTCGCCGGGGCCTCGGTCAGGAAGCCGCCGTGCCGGAGGTAGGAAGCGATGTCACTGGCGGTCGTTCCGCCGGAGAAGCGCGTGTTGTCCACCGCGCCGTCGCGCAACATGACATCGGCGCCCCAGTCGTTCCAGGAGTCCTTGCCGAGGTTCTCCTCGGTGATCTCCCTGGCCCGTGCGACAGACGCGGCACTGGGGTTGCTGTGCCCGTCCCAGCCGAGCTTGAAGGAGATTCCCTCCTGGGTGGCAGTGAACTGCAAGACCTCCTTGTCGAACGCCGGCACGTGCAGGTCCATGTCGTCACTGAAGAACGCGGACAGCGCGTAGGGCCTGTTGGCCCGCTCCAGGGCGTCCGAACGGGCCGCGACGGCATCCCCGTAGTCGTTCGAAACCTGGACGTCACGCTCGCGCGCCTGGCCCAGCGGTCCGACGCCGATCCAACCGATGTCACCGACAGCCGCACGCAGCTCGGCATCGGTGCCGGACAGCGCCGTGATGGCCTCGGCCTTCATCTCCGGGCCGCCCGCGTGCAGCGCGACGCCGGCGATGCACCGGTCCAGACGCGGGGTGCTGCGGGTCGTACCGATCAACCCGGTGAGTTCGCTCAGCTTGCGCAGGGCGTCGTCGGCGTCGATGAAGACCTGCTGGATGCCGGTGCTCACCTGGTCGATCGCCGCCGCGAGCGCGGGGATCCGGCCGACGACGACGGCGGACGAGGCGATGTCCACCAGGTCCCAGAGACAGCTCTCGACGCCGCTGTAGCTCAGGCATTCCTTGACGTCGGCCACGCCGAGGTCGTCCAGGAGGATCTGCCCGCCGTGGGCGGCGACCCAGTCGAGCACGTGGACGGAGACAGCGGCGTACGCGTCGCGGTAGTCGTCGACACAGCTCTGGCCGCACTTCTCCAGCAGGATGGCCTCCTGCTGCTCGCCCAGCTCGGCCCACGAGGAGGGGCCGCCCGGAATCGGGTAGTCGCCTTCCTCCATGGCCTGCTGGTGCTGCTGCTCGTTCTGCTCCCGCTGCTCCTTCTCCGCCTGGTCGGCGGCCTCCTCGGCGGCGGTGCTGCCTGCGTCGGCGTCGGAGGCGCGCTCCTCTGCTTCCTTCGCATCCAGGTCGGCCTGCTCGGCCTGGTCCTTGGCTTCCTGCGCGTCCTTGGCTGCCCGATCCTCAGCTTCCTTCGCCTTCAGCGCGTCGCGTTCGGCATCGGTGGCCTCTCGGTCCGCGTCACCGGCGACCGTGTCGGTGCTGTTGGCTGTCTGCTGGGCGCTGAGCGCGTCGTCGCCCGCCTGCTGGGCGTAGTCGGAGGCCGTGTCAGCAGCCTTCTTGGCACCTTCCCGGGACGTGCCCGCCGCTTGAGCGGATGCCTGGGCGGCGACCGCCGCCGTGATGGCGCGCGCCGAGTCCGTGGCGGCCTGCGCCGCTGCCTCGGCTGCGACCTTCACGTCGTCCTCGGCCTGCTCGGCAAGGCGCTGTGCGTCCTGCGCGGCCTCTTCGGCTTCGGCGGCCTTGGCTTCCGCCGCGGCGGCCAGCTGCTCGGCCACCGTCTTGGACTTCTGGCCGGTCAGGACGGCGAACGCGGCGGCGCTGTCGCTTTCCTGATAGGGCGCGCCGAGTGCGACGGCGTCGGCCGCGGCGGCCACCGCCTTGGTCGCGCTGTCCCGTGCCGCGAGAGCGGCCTGCCCTGCGGCGTAGGCCCGGCCGGCGGTGACGGCGGCGGAGTCGACGGCCTGCGCGGCCTCGATCCCTGCCGAGGCCGCCTCGTCACCGGCCCGCTTCGCCAGGGCCGATGCCTGGTCCGACGCGGTGGCGGCGTTCTGGGCACGCAAGGCGGCGTCGCCGGCTGCGTCGAGTGCCTTGGCAGCTTCAGCTCGCGCGGTCGCCGCGGCACCGGTCGAGGCAAGGTACGCCGACCACGCTGCATCCGCGTCCGCTTGGGCCCGTCCGGCAGCTCCTTCGGCCTTCGTCGCGGCGGACCGTGCGGAGACCGCAGCGGCCGTCGCGTCGTCCGCCGCGGTGTGGGCGGCGGTGGCGGCGGTGACCGCTGCCGCAGCAGCTTCCCGCGCCTGGTCGGCGGCCGTGCGGGTCTCCCCGGCCGCTGCCGTACCGGCGGCTGCCGAGGCGGCTGCCTCCAGGGCGGCGGCGCGTGCCGCGGTGGCCTGCTGCTTCTGCTGGGCCGCCGCAGCCCTCTCGCGGGCTGCCTGGGCGGCCTTCGCCTTCGCGTCGGCGGCCTCGCGCTTGGTTGAGGCCTCGTCAGCGGCCGTCTTGGCGCTCGCCTTGGCCGAACCGGCCGAGGTCTGCTGTGCCGTGGCGCGGGTTTCCGCTTCGGCAGCGATGGTCCGCTGCTGGGCCGCCGTGGCCCGTGAGGCGACGGCGTTGGCGTACTCCAGCTCGGCGGAGGCGCGCTGGGCCTGCGCGACGGCCGCCTTCTGACGGGCCGTCTCCTGCTTCCCCTTCGCGGCGGCCTCGGCCGTACCGGCGTCCTTCGCGCTGTCGGCCGCGGCCTCGGCGTTGGACTCCGCGCTGTCGGCCGCGGCCTTCGCCTGCGAGGCTGCTTCCTGCGCGGCGATCCGACGGAACTCGGTGTTGAGCGCGTGCGTCTCGGTCTCTGCCTTCGCCGTCAGAGTCCGGCTGGTGCCGACCGTGGCATCGGTGGCGTCCCGGGCCGTCTCAGTGGCCTTGGCAGCCGCCTCGGCCGCAGCCGCCGAAGCGCGGGCAACCTGCACGGACTGCTGGGCATACATCAGACCCCGGCCGCGCGGCACGTTCATGGTGTCGGCGATCGCCCACGCCTCCTGCTGCGCGGTCGTCGCGTTCGTCGCGGCCGTCTTCGCGGCAGCAGCGTGACCCTGGGCCGACGCCGCCAGCGCGTCCGCCTTGGCCCGGGCATCGGCGAGGTCGGTCTCGGCCTGCTCGTACAACTCGGGCTCGGGCTTGAAGAGGAACTCAGGATCGTTGGCGAGTGCCTGAGCCACGACCTTCTTCCAGGTCAGGATCTGGTCCGCACGCCATGCCTGCTGGACGGCCTGGATCATGTCGTCCGCTGCCGCGCGGGTCTCCTCGGCTGCGGTCAGCTCCGCCTGGACGATCGTGTCGCGCTGGGACGCCTGCCCGGCGTACTCCAGCTCCCACTCCGTCATGGCGGTCATGATCGGGCCGTCCATCACCCCTGCCGAGCCCAGCGGGTTCTGCCAGTTGCAGCCGGCCCAAGCCTGCTTCAGGTCCTCGACCACGACCCGGTACTCGGCCGAGCCCTCAGCCGGCGCCTCCGTGGGGAAACCCCCGTACCGGAGGTAGAACGCGACATCACTGGCCGTCGTGCCCCCCGAGTAACGCGTCCGGTACACCTCCTCGTCGCGCAACTGCCAGTCGGCTTCGAACCACTCGTTGTATCCAGCACTTCCCTCCCGGTCGTAGTTCTCCTGCGCGACCTCGCGGGCGCGGGCCACGGCCTCGGGGCTGGCGTTGGTGTGGCCGTCCCAGCCCAGCCGGTCCGCCAGATTGTCCTGAATGCCGAAGTACTGCCATATCTCGGTGTCGAACTCCGGGATGTGCCAGTCCATCTCGTCGCTGTAGAAAGCATTGGAAGCGAACGGCTTGTTACCGTCCTCCAGCGTCGCTTCCCGCTTGTCCAGTTCCTTGCCGTAGGCGAGGTTGTAGTCATCGTCCTGCGTGTCGGCCCAGCCGATCGGCCCGTAGCCGATCCAGTCACCGAGGGCCGTCCGCAGCTCGTCGGCACTTCCCGCGAGCCCTTTCGCGGCCTCGGCCTTCATCTTCGGACCGCCGAAGTGCAGCGCCACGCCCGCGAGGCAACGATCCTCCCGGACGGCCTCTCCGGCGACGTTCTGAAGAGTGCTGGCGCCCTCCTCCCGAACAGGCGCCGCAGAGGCCGGTGCCGCACCGATCAGTCCCGCAAGTAGGGCCACAGCGGAGACAAAAGCCGTCCCGGCCGTGGCTCTGTTCAAAGCCTGTCTTCTACGACGACGGCGCCTGCCGACGTCCCGAGCCCATGACATGAGATCTGCCCAACTTCCCGAGGGAGGCAGTGCCCGCCCGCGGGCAGGACAAAGCCGCCCCGGGCATGGGCCGCCCTCTCGGGGTGACGTCACTCCGGCGCGCTCTCCCCCCTCAAGAGCAAGCAACCACCGTTCTGTTGACGACGCATGACTGCCTTTCGGGTACGACCGTCGGCAGGACACGCCCGAGAGACCTTCCCACGCACGTACCGGTCATGGAAAGGTCAAAAGATCTTCACCTATGCCCCATCATCCACTCAGCAGGAGACAAAACGGCCTCAGCCGTTTCGAAATCGTTGCACTAGGCACTCGTTGCCAACGCCGCGCCACCTGCCGGGACGACCATTCCGCGAGCAGACCGCCGAACCTGCCGTACGCCGTCCCGCGCCAGCCGGGCTATCACGAGGCGCCCGCCGCCCACCGTGTCGCCCGCCGGCGAGGACGACCACCGGCGCGACGGTCCGGCGGCCGTCGAGTGGCGACTGCTCGGCGGCCTACCGATGGCGCTGCACCGGGGCGTTGCCCCACTGGTGCGGGTTTCAGTGCCGATAGCTCAGACGAGGGTCGTGGCCGGGCCCGCCGCGACGCAGAACTCGTTGCCCTCGGGGTCGGCCATGACGAGGTGGTGGCCGGTGAACTCCTCGCGTACGACCCCGCCCGCCGCGACCAGACGTACGGCCTCCGCCATGATGCGCGCCCAGCGCTCGTCGCGCGTGCCGTGGCCGGGCACCCGGATGTCGATGTGGAGCCGGTTCTTGGCCGTCTTGGGCTCGGAGACCCTGAGGATCGCGAGGCGGGGGCCGACACCGTCCGGATCGCAGAGCCAGGCCCCGTCGTCCACGGACTCGTCGTCCGGCAGGTCGAACTGGGCCAGCCACTCCGCGCGGGTCGCGAAGGGGGCGGGCGGCGGCTCGTCGACGTAGCCCAGCGCCTCCCGCCAGAACCTGGCGAGGAGCTGCGCGTCCGTGCAGTCGAGTGTGAGGTCGATCCTGGCTGCCATGGGCGGACTGTACCGGTAGGGGCGGGCTGTACCGCCAGGGGCGAGGGTTGCGCGATCGGTGGCCGTGTGCGGTTGGCACGGAGTGAGTGCGCTGGTTCGCCGTGCGCTGTGCGCCGTTCGCTGTGCGCCGTTCGCCGCTCGTCGTTTCCCGGCGAGTGGCGTCAGCGGCAGGCCGCAGGGACCGGCTCGCGCCGGGCGTTGTCAGAGGCGTCGGGCACACTGCGCCGTATGAACTCGGTGACCGCGCACGACTACGCCTGGATCCGCAACTCGCCCCTCTTCGACCAGCTGTTGGAGTGGGGATACACCCTGACCCTGATACGGGGGCGGAGTCCGCACGAGGTGCTGCGCGCGGTGGAGGCGGAACCGCGCGGCACCGGAGAGGGCACGGCCGGCCTGGCCGATGCGGAGGACGCTCACCGTGACGAGGTGGATGGCGACGAGTGGGAGGACTCCTACGTCGTGGGCGCCTTCGCCGCGCCGGGCGAGAACGGCGACTGGACCGTTGTCCTCGGCTTCGACGGCGGTCTCGGGCTGCCGAGCGTGGAGAAGCTGTCGGAGGGCGGCCGGGTCGTGGTGCACTCCACCAACGGCGGCAAGCCCATCCACCTCTTCCACTGGTACGAGGACGGTGAGCTCCGCACGATGTTCGAGGACGCCTCGGCACGCCACGGCAGCGGCTCCGACGAACTGGTGCCCCTGCTGGCGGAAGTCGGCTTCCCGGTGACTCCCGAAGGGGAGCACGACGAGAGCGCCCCGGACCTCGACCGGTTCGACCGCAAGGCGGCGGTCCTCGCGCTGACCGAACGGCTCACCGGCGTACGCGTCACCGAATCCTTCCTCCGGGACGCCACGTACGAACTGGGCCTGGTCCCCGAACAGCCCGCCGAGGAGTGGACGAGCGTGGTCATCGACATCACCGATGCCCACGGAGAGCGGTTCTACAAGGAGTGGACCTACGAGGAGGTCGCGGCGGCCTCCGCCCGTGCACGGGCGGAGGCGAACGCGCCGGTCGTGATCACCTACGAGCAGGCCCCGTCCGTGATCACCTGCGGCGAGCCGGGGGCCGTGGATCGTGCGGCGCGGGGAACGGGGGAGTAGGGGCGAACGGGTGCAGAAGGCACCCCGGGACACTCGCTGTTGTCATGAGGCCGACTTGAGTCTCTGACCCCGGGCTCGGTCCCGGCGCTCGGAGCCCGGGGCTCGGGATGCGAGCGTCGATCCCCTTTTGGCACTCGTGCGAGGGACGGGAGTGGTGCCCGGGTTGACGCCTGTGCCGGTGCTTGAGCTTCGGGATTCGGGGGTCGGGATGCGAGGTCCGGAATCCGAGCGGTGTTGTTCATCCGGGAGGTAGGTAGGGGGGTTGAGGAGACCACCCCTACCTCCCACCCTGGTCACGACGAGCAAGTATGACTAATGGTGAGCGAGTTGCGGCGAAGAGTAACGCATGCTTACGGTGCCCACAATGAATCGACCCCGACGCGGTGTTGGCGCACCAGGCCGGGGTCTCACCAAAGATCGACAAGGCAGAAAGACCCGATCTCGTGGCTATTCAGCAGCTTAGCCCTGCCCTGCCCGCACCCGCAGCTTCCCGCCCGTACCGCAGGGCCAGTGTCGGTTACGGCAAGCGGTCCGTGTCCGGCCAAGTCGCCTCCGGACCGCGCGACTTCGCGTTCCTGTCGGAGCGGGAGCGGTATGTCGCCGCCTACGTCGACCACTTGCCCGACGGCGCCGCGATGGACATCAAGTCGCTGGCCAAGGACCTGCCCCTGTACGGCCAGATGGCCATCGGTACCGCTCTGCGCGCTCTCGGCGTGGCCGGGCACTTGCGGCGGGTACGCAGGCGGGCGGAGGGCGGTGGCGCGTGCCGGTGGGTGACGCTCACCTTCTGGTCGCGCACCGCACGGGACAACGAGTGGTGGACCGCCCATCTCGAAGGTTCAGCCGCCGCACCCGAGCAGCCCTGCGCACCCTCCGTCGAGCCGTGCTTCACGTCCCGTTCCGACGCGGTCGTCCCCCAGCAGCGCACCGACGAATCTGCCCCCGGCCGGACTCCGTCCCCCGCCGAATCGGCCCCCGGCCGGTCACCGTCCTCCGACCGGACGTCGGAGGCGGTCACCACGGCCGACCCCGGCCCGGACCTGCCGGTACCCCCGGCGCCGCAGGCTGCGCCGGTCGCCGCGACGCCTGCCACGCCACCGGCTCAGAGTGCGCCTCCGGTTGCCGCCGATTGCCCCTCACCCGCGTATGTCGCCCTGGCCGAACTCGGTCTCCGCGAGCCGCGCTTGACGCTCTCGGCTGCGGACTGCGAGGTGCTGGAGCCGCTTGCCGCCGCGTGGTTCGCGCGGGGTGTCAGTGCCGGGTACCTGACGTCGGCGCTCACCGCCGGACTTCCCGAGCAGGTCGGCTCACCCGTCGGGCTGGTGCGCCGCCGCCTCACCGACAAGATGCCGCCCCGACTGTCCCCGACCCCCACCCCGCCGCCGCTCCCGGCACCGGGCACCCCCGGCTCCCCGGTACACCGACTCCTGGTGGAGTGCACCGACTGCGGGCGCCCCGCCCGCGCCGAAGCGCTCCCGGACGGCCTCTGCGCCCCCTGCCGCACCGCCCACCAGGCCCCGCAACCCGCCGACCCGGGTGCGGCCCCGGCCGAGATCGAACGCGACGTCCCGGCCCTCGTCGCCGGACTCCGCAACCTGATGCGGACCCCGTGACCAGCGCTCACCTCCCACCTGCTTGGTCACGGCCGAGAGTGCCGCTCGGGAGGGCGCCTTGATGGCAACCGATCGTAGGTCGGTAACAGCGTCAGGACGCGCGCCCGCGTCGCGCAACTCGGCCGTCGGACAGTGGACAGCCCCACCGTGCACGCACGGTGGGGCTGTCCACTGTTAGCAGGGTCGCTCGGTGGTCAGCCGGCGAACCCTTCGGTCTTGACGCCTGCCACGAACGCGGCGAAGGAGTTGGCGGAGATGTCCAGGACCGGGCCGCTCGTGTCCTTGGAGTCGCGGACGGGGACGATGCCGTGTACCGACAGCAGGTTCGCCGCGACCTCGATACAGTCGCCGCCGTTGCTGCTGTAGGAGGACTTGTACCAACGAGGGGATGGGGTCGTCACGGGTTGCCCTTTCGTACCTGTTCGATCATGGCCACTGACGCGGTGTGCGACAGCACCTCGGCCTGTAGCTGATAGTAGGCCGTCAACACTCCTTCTACGAAGCGTCGCTCTCGCTCCAAGTGCCCTTGGAACTGGCTCTCCGCGTATCCGACCATGGACCGGTCGGGGAGGGTCAGGAGTCGAACCGGCAGGTTGAACGGTCTACGCTCTGCGACGCTGTACGGCGCAACCTGCAGCATGGTGCGGGGCAGGGCAGCGAACTCGATCAGTCGGTCAAGCTGCGCCCGCATGACGTCGGCGCCTCCGACCTTCCGATACAGACAACTCTCGTCTATCACCACGTGGAGCACAGGTGGGGTAGGGCGCTTGAGGATGGTCTGCCTCTCCGTAAGGAACGCGATCCGCTCGGCCGCCTGCTCACTTGTGATGGCCTGGCGTGCTACCTCGGCGTCAGCCAATGCGGCAGCGTAGTCCGGAGTTTGAAGGAGCCCGGGCATGATGCCGCCGTTCTCGAACAGGCGGATCTCTACAGCTCGTGCTTCAAGCGCCGCGTACTCAGGGAAGCCCTCCAGGAGGGCTTGCTCCCGCACGGAGCGGCAAAGCTGTTCGAACTTGGTCCCCGATCCCAAAGCTTTGTCGACGGCTCGCGCAAACTCTAAAGTTGGCAATTTCCGACCAGTTTCGACCGCAGAAATATGCGAATTGGAGTATCCAACGAGCAAGGCGAAATGGGTCTGTTTGATCCCTTGCGCTTCGCGTGAGCTGCGCAGTTCTGCGCCGAACGCTGCGGCCGGAGATTCGTCAGGGTTTAACGGGCGTGTGTTGACCACGTTTTTCCTCCGAGCAAGAAAACTTGAAGACGGCGACAGACTAGGCCACGCTGAGCACCCCTGGTAGCGGAACTGCTACAGAGAGGAGCGATCGTGTATGCGCCTGGTATCGCCTCTCCGCCGCCGGCCGTCGGGACGGTGGTGGTGGACACCGGCCGTGATGGCCGCATCGGCGAGTTCCGGGGAGTCGCGGGCCCTTACTGGTCGTTGCGCCCCCTCGGCGGCGGGCTCGAATGGGAAGCCGCACCCGGAGCCGTCCGGCCGGCAACCTCGACAGAGCGGCTGCGCGCAGAGAACGCCCGGTGCAACGCCCGGAGTCGGGGTGACGTGCTGTGAGGGCGCCGAGCGCGCGTGAACCGGTGGCTGCCCCGGAGTCGGCGGGGCGGCCTCGTGTGAGCAGAGAGGAAGGGAAACCCGTGGCACGGGTCGACTGCATCGAACTCCCCACTCCCGTCCGGCGGGTCGGCGCCACCGTCTTGGTGCGCGACCGTGCCGGGGCCGTACTGCTGGCCAGGGCCCCGCGCGAGAGCGAGTGGCGACTGCCCGGTGGGGTGGCGTACGAGGGCGAGACCGTCGCGGGGGCGGCCGTCCGGGATCTGGCCGAAGTGACGGGCCTGGTGAGGAACTTCTGCTGAACGGCCTGGTGGCCGCGTGACCCCCTGGGAGTCGGATCCCGGTGGCCCCGTTCGGCACTTCTCGGAGCCGTAGCCACGGAGTCCCTGGAGCCTCAGCCCCCTCGTAAAGCCCCGTCCGCCGGTCCTGCCCCCCCGGGCCGGGCGGACGGCCCGCCCCGCTGCGACTGGTCCCCGCAGCGCGGGTGCGGGCCCCGCTCGGCCCTCCCCCGGGGTCGGGCGGGGCTCCCTTCCTGTCAGCGACACTTCCACGACACTTCCGTGAGGCCTCTCGTGCTGCAATGCACCGCTGTACGCCGTATCCCCGAGATCGAAGCGCTGGTCGCCCTGACCACCATGGAGAGAGCGCCCGCGCAGCCCGTCGACCACCTCTCCTTACTCGACGCGTACGCGCTCTGCGAGCTGGGAGAGCATGCCGAGGACGTCGAGCACGCCGCCTTCATCGGGGGCGCGGAGGACGGGTCCGACATCGACCTCTGGATGTACTGGGACGACGGTCTCCCGGCCCGGTTCGAGGAGTCCCGCTCGTGCCGGGCCATCACGTGGCTGATCACCCGGCCCGACAGGGCGGACCGGTGCACCCTGCCCCCGGGGCACCCGCCGGGCCACTCCTGGGACGTGACCGACCCGCTCGGTGACCTGCTGGACGAGGCCGCCCACCGGGCAGTCGGCCCGCTCCTGGACAAGCCCGTGGACGAGCCCGTGGACGAGCACGCGGAAGACCAGGGCGACGCGTCGTGACGGAGGGGCTGTACTTCCACTGCAACGACGTCCGCCGCGCGCCGTGGGCGGACCTGGCCGACCATCACATGCTGGCCGACGTGGCCCGTACGGTGACCTGCGAACTCGCGCAGAACCACGAAGGTGACCACGCGGACCACCTCGACTATCTCGGGCTCGGGCCCGGTGACGTCTGGGCGTACTGGAACGACGCCGACCCGTGTCACGTACGCGGTTGCCCCACCGTGCGGAGTGGCGGACCGGGCGCTCCCCGCGGTTCAGCAGGACCCCTGTCACCTGTACGCCGGTCACCCTCCAGGTCACTCCTGGGGCTTCGCGGACATGCTCCACGAGTAGGTGGGGCGCCTTGGCCGCCTCACCCGCCGCAGCCGCACCCCGCAGTCGCGGCAGTGGTCGCGGTCGTGGTCGCGGGCGTGACCGCGGCAGGGTCCGCCGCGGCCTCGCCGTCCTCCGGCCGGTCCGCGCAGCAGGCGTCCCCGCCGGGCGTGAGCGCGGGGCTCTTGCCCAGCTGATCGGCGTCGGCCTTGACGGTGTAGACCTCCCAGGGTTCCTTGCCGGGGCCGTGGACCCACACCTTGTCCTGGAGGGCGTAGCAGCAGGAGGTGTCGTTCTCCTCGAAGGTCGCGAGCCCGGCGTCCTTGAGGCGGGTGGTGGCGGCGGTGACCTCGTCGGTGCTGTCGACTTCCACGCCGAGGTGGTCCAGGCGGGTCGCCTGGTCCGGTTCGCCCTCGATGAGGACGAGCTTGAGCGGCGGGGTGGCGATCGCGAAGTTCGCGTAACCGGGGCGCCGCTTGGCGGGCTCGGTGCCGAACAGCTTCGAGTAGAAGACGACGGACGCTTCGAGATCGGCGACGTTGAGCGCGAGCTGGACGCGGGACATGACGTACTCCTCGATCAGGTTGTATCGATGTCTGTCTATTCAAGGTTGCGCCCTGAATCGAGGAACGTCAATATAGAAGCATGTCGAAACAAGAGCTCGTGGTGCTCGGCCAGGACGACGCCGGACGTGCCGGGGAGTGCTGCCCCGGTCTGCTGGACACCCCGCTGGACGAGGAGCGCTCACAGGCGCTGGCGAAGGTGTTCAAGGCCCTGGGCGACCCGGTGCGGCTGCGGCTGCTGTCGATGATCGCCTCGCGGGCGGGCGGCGAGGTCTGCGTCTGCGACCTGACCCCCGCCTTCGACCTGTCGCAGCCGACGATCTCCCATCACCTGAAGCTGCTGAAGCAGGCCGGGCTGATCGACTCCGAGCGGCGCGGGACGTGGGTGTACTACCGGCTGCTGCCCGAGACGACCGACCAGCTGGCGCAGGTCCTCTCCCGCCCGGCCGGCCCCGCCGGGGCGCTTCCGCTCGTGTCCGCGGGGACCTCTTCGTGAGCGGGTGTGCGACGGTGCCCGCGGTGCCCGTCGCCGGGCGGCTGTCGTTCCTGGACCGCCTTCTCGCCGTGTGGATCCTCGCCGCGATGGCCGCGGGCCTCGGCCTGGGCCGCCTCGTACCGGGGCTGGGCGACGCGCTCGCGAAGGTGACCGTCACCGGGGTCTCGCTGCCGATCGCGCTCGGCCTGCTCGTGATGATGTACCCGGTCCTCGCGAAGGTCCGTTACGACCGGGTCTCCACCGTCACCCGCGACCAGCGCCTGCTCGTCCCCTCCCTGGTGCTGAACTGGGTCGTCGGCCCGGCGCTGATGTTCGCGCTCGCCTGGATCTTCCTGCCCGACCTGCCCGAGTACCGCACCGGGCTGATCGTCGTCGGCCTGGCCCGCTGCATCGCGATGGTCGTGATCTGGAACGACCTGGCCTGCGGCGACCGCGAGGCCGCCGCCGTCCTGGTCGCCCTCAACTCGGTGTTCCAGGTGCTCGCGTTCTCCGCGTTGGGCTGGTTCTACCTCAGTGTGCTGCCCGGATGGCTCGGCCTGGAACAGACCGCCCTGGACGTGTCGGTGTGGGAGATCACCCGCTCGGTGCTGATCTTCCTCGGCATCCCGCTGCTGGCCGGGTTCCTCACCCGGCGCCTGGGCGAGAAGGCCAAGGGGCGCACCTGGTACGAGACGAAGCTCGTCCCCCGGATCGGGCCGTTCGCCCTGTACGGGCTGCTGTTCACCGTCGTCGTGCTCTTCGCCCTCCAGGGCGACGCCATCACCTCGAAGCCCCTGGACGTCGTCCGCATCGCGCTGCCGCTACTGGTGTACTTCGCGGTGATGTGGGCCGGGTCCCTGGCCGCCGGGCGCGCGCTCGGGCTCGGCTACCCGAAGGCGGCCACCCTGGCGTTCACCGCCGCGGGCAACAACTTCGAGCTCGCCATCGCGGTCGCCGTCGCCACCTTCGGCGCCGCCTCCGGCCAGGCCCTCGCCGGAGTCGTCGGCCCCCTCATCGAGGTGCCCGTCCTCATCGGCCTCGTCCACGTCGCCCTCGCCCTACGCCACCGCTTCCCCGAGTCCGCCGACACGGCGGCCGGACCCGTCACCGCTCCGGAAGGCTCCGCCCGTGTCTGACACCGTCTCCGAGGCCGTATCCGATTCCGACGCCAAGCCGTCCGTGCTGTTCGTGTGCGTCCACAACGCCGGCCGCTCCCAGATGGCCGCCGCCTGGCTCACCCACCTGTCCGGCGGCCGGGTCGAGGTCCGCTCGGCCGGTTCCGCACCCGCCGACACCGTGAACCCGGCCGCCGTACGCGCGATGGCGGAGGCCGGCATCGACCTGTCCGCCGAGACCCCGAAGGTGCTGACCGCCGACGCCGTACGGGCGTCCGACGTGGTGATCACCATGGGGTGCGGCGACACCTGCCCCGTCTTCCCCGGCCGGACCTACCTCGACTGGCAGCTCGACGACCCCGCCGGGCGAGGAGTCGACGCGGTCCGCCCGATCCGCGACGAGATCGAACGCCGGGTACGCGGCCTGCTCGCCGAACTCCTGCCGGAGAGCGCCAAGAGCGTTCAGAGCGCCGACAGTGCCCAGAGCGTTCAGAGCGCCGACAGCCCCAAGAGCGCCTGAATCAGTCGTCGCGCACGGGGCGCAGGGTCACCAGGTCGTCGCCGTCGCAGTACGTGACCGGGCCGCCGACGCCCTTGCCGGTCTTCGGGAACGCCCGGCAGTCCGATGTCCCCTTCCAGAGGGTGTGCCCCTCGTGGTCCAGCAGGAGCAGCCGGCGCCCGTCCTGCCAGAAGCCGTGGGTGACCGACCGGGCCGCGGTGCTCAGCCCGTGGGGGCGGACCGGCTGGTCGCCGATCGGGTGCAGGAGCCGGTCCGGGCGGCCGGGTGCGCGGACGATCTCGTTGCTGGTGCCGTCGGTGAGCACGTACGCGCCCGGGGCCAGCCGCTGGGAGGGGCGCAGGGTGCCGAAGTAGGGAGCGAGGTCCAGGGCGCCCTTGGCGTCCGGCAGTACCAGCCGGAAGCCGACGACCAGCGGAAGGGCGCGGTCCCAGCGGCACCCGGTGCGCGCGTCGCGCGGGGCCTGGGGCTGGTCCCAGACGAAGCTGTACCGCCAGCCGCGGTCCCCGTCCCCGGAGGTCACCCCGTTCGCGAGGACGGTGGCGCGGCAACTGCCCACGGCCGGTGCGGTGACCACGATGACCCGGTCGCCGGTCACGAGGATGCGGTCGACGGTGCCGTCGGGAGGCCGCAGCCCCGTCTCCCAGGACACCCCGCCGTCCTCCGGGTCGACGGTGCCGACACGGTCGGGGGCGACCAGACGGAACCCGCAGCCGACACCGCTGAGGCCGTCGACGGTGGCGTGCGCGTCGACCCGGCAGGCATCCACGACCCGTACCGCCCCGGGGACCGCGCGCGTCCACCGGAGCGCACCCGACGAGGCGTCCCAGGCGGTCAGGAGGCAGGAATCAGGGTGGCAGACCGCCGTCAGCACCTCGAAGGCGTCCTCGAACATGAACACCCGGCTGCCGGGCGGCAAGGCGTGCCGCCAGGTCACCAGCCCCCGCTCCGGGTCGAGACCGGCGATCGCACTCGGCTCGCCGCGGTCGTCCCTGCCGCCGACCAGCACCACCCGGTCAGTACGGAGGAACGCGGAGTGCGCCGACCCGGGTTGGTGCGAGGTCAACGCGAACTCGGCCGGTAGATCCAGCCGCCAGCCCGGGTTCCCCGCGCCCTCCAGGTTCTCCGCGCCCTTCAGGCGGACCAGCGTGCGGCCTTGGCCGAGCAGCCCCGCCCCGGGGGCGTTCAGTGCCCAGGTGCCATCGGAGTCCGGGCGCACCGGCAGCGGGAGGCGTGAGGATTCCTCGGGCACTGAATCGCCGTCGCCGAACATCGGCTCCGAAGGCGCGAAACAGCCAGCCGCCAGCAGTCCCACCGCCACGGCCAGGAGCCCCCGCCGCCACCGATGCCTCATCGCGCCCCCCGCGATCGATTCGCCCTCACGGTAGAACGCCGTGGGCCGGACCACCGTTCTCCCGTCGTATCGTGACGACCTTGTGGCCCACGGCGCATGGAGCGAAACGGGGGGCGGGAGGCGTCAGGCCAGACTCTCCCGCCACGCCCGGTGCAGACCCGCGAACCTGCCCTCGCCGCCGATGAGTTCGGCCGGTGAACCGTCCTCCACGATGCGGCCGTGCTCCATCACCAGCACCCGGTCCGCGATCTCCACCGTGGACAACCGGTGCGCGATCACCACCGCCGTACGGCCGTGCAGCACCGTGTCCATGGCCCGCTGCACCGCGCGCTCGCCGGGGATGTCGAGGGAGCTGGTCGCCTCGTCGAGGATCACCACCGCCGGGTCCGCCAGCAGCGCCCGCGCGAACGCGACCAGCTGGCGCTGCCCGGCGGAGATCCGGCCGCCCCGCTTGCGTACGTCGGTGTCGTACCCCTCCGGCAGGGACTCGATGAACTCGTGCGCGCCGATCGCCTTCGCCGCCCGCTCGATCTCCTCCGGCGTCGCGTCCGGGCGGCCGATCGCGATGTTCTCCGCGACCGTCCCGGAGAACAGGAACGCCTCCTGTGTCACCATCACCACACCGCGCCGCAGCTCCGCCGTGCCCAGGTCCCGCAGGTCCACGCCGTCCAGCAGCACCCGGCCGCCGGTCGGGTCGTAGAACCGGGCCAGCAGCTTCGCCAGCGTCGACTTGCCCGCACCCGTCGAACCGACGACGGCCACCGTCTGCCCGGCCGGCAGCGTCAGGTCGAAGCGCGGCAGCACCTCGCCGCCGGTGCGGTACGCGAACCGGACCCCGTCGAAGACGACCTCCCGGCCCGGCTGCTCGCCGCGCGGCGCGGGCAGCTCCACCGGTGCGGCGGGCTCCGGTACGGACGGGGTCTGCGCGAGCAGGCCCGCGATCTTCTCCAGCGACGCGGCGGCCGACTCCCAGGAGTTGAGGAACATCGCCAGCCGGTCGATCGGGTCGTACAGCCGCCGCAGGTAGAGCACGGCAGCCGCCAGCACGCCCAGCGCCAGGGTGCCCGAGGCGACCCGGTAGGCGCCCCAGAGCACCATGCCCGCGACGGCGGTGTTGGCGACGAGCCGGGAGCCCGTCACATAGCGGGCCATCTCCAGCAGGGTGTCGCCGTTCGACCGCTCGTGACTGTGGTTGAGCGTCGCGAACACGGCGTCGTTGGACCGCTCGCGGCGGAACGCCCGCACCGGCCGGATGCCGTTCATCGTCTCGGCGAACTTCACGATCACCGCCGCCATCGCGGAGGACCGCACGGAGTACGCCCGCCCCGCCCGCGCCTGGTAGACCCGCACCAGCAGGTAGAGCGGCACGAAGGAGAGCACCGCGATGGCCCCGGTGCCCAGGTCCAGCCAGAGCAGCATCCCCGAGATGAAGACGAAGGAGAGGACCACCGTGATCAGCTCCTGGAGGCCCTCGCTCAGCAGCTCCCGCAGCGACTCCACGTCCGTCGTCGACCGGGAGATCAGCCGGCCCGAGGTGTAGCGCTCGTGGAAGTCGACGCTCAGCGCCTGCGCGTGCCGGAAGATCCGGCCGCGCAGGTCCAGCAGCACGTCCTGGTTGATGCGGGCCGAACCCCGGATGAAGGCGTACTGGAGGAGCCCGCCGCCCGCCGCACAGAGCGCGTAACCGACGCCCACCGCGATCAGCGGGCCGTGGTCGGAATCCCGGAACGCGGGCACCGCGCTGTCGATCGCGTACGCCACGAGCAGCGGGCCCGCCTGGACGGCGGCCTGTTGGACGAGGAGCAGCACCACGGTCACCAGGACGCGGGCGCGGAGCGGCCCCAGCAGCGAGGCGAGCAGCGCCCGGGTGGCGCCGGGGGGAGTGGGCAGGGTGTCCAGGTCGAACGCGTCGCCGGGCCCGGGCGCGGCGCCGGGGGCGGACGTGTCCGGTGCGGGGGTGCCGTCGGCGGACGGGGCGCCCGCGGTGGTGGTACTGGTCATGGGGTCGTGGCCTCCTCGGCGACCGTGATGCCCGGGTGTTCGGAGCCCGACATCAGCCAGGCGTACTCGGCGTTCGTCCGCAGCAGCTCCTGATGCGTGCCGACGGCCGCGATCCGGCCGCCGGAGAGCAGCGCGACGCGGTCGGCGAGCATCACGGTGGACGGCCGGTGGGCCACGATCACCGCCGTGGTCTCCGCCAGCACCTGTCGCAGCGCCGCCTCCACCCGCGCCTCGGTGTGCACGTCCAGCGCCGAGAGCGGGTCGTCCAGCACGAGGAAGCGCGGCCGGCCGACGACCGCGCGGGCCAGCGCGAGCCGCTGGCGCTGACCGCCCGACAGGCTCAGCCCCTGCTCGCCGACCTGGGTGGCGGTGCCCTCGGGCAGGCCGTGGACGAACTGGGCCTGGGCCACGTCGAGAGCCCGGTTCAGGTCCGTATCGTCCGCGTCGTCCGAGCCCATCAGGACGTTCTCCCCGACCGTCGCCGAGAACAGCGTCGGCTCCTCGAACGCCACCGACACCAGCGACCGCAGCCGCGCCCGGTCCATGGCGACGATGTCCTCGCCGTCCAGGGTGATCCGCCCGCCGGTGAGCTCGTGCAGCCGGGGCACCAGGGCGGTCAGCGTCGTCTTGCCGGAACCCGTGGCGCCGACCAGCGCCATCGTCTCGCCCGGCCGGACGTGCAGATCGATCCCGGAGAGCACGGGTACGGAGTCGGGCGCCGCGTCCGGGTAGCGGAAGGCGACCCCCTCGAAGACCAGTCCGGGAGCAGTCCCGGGAGCAGTCCCGGGAGCCGTCCCGGCGGCAGCCGCGGGGGCGGACCCGGGGGCGGTGCCCGTCGCGTCACCGGGGACAAGGCCGCTCTCCTCGGCCACGTCCATGACCTCGAAGTACCGGTCGGTGGCGGTCGCCGCCTCCTGGCTCATCGCCAGCAGGAAGCCGATCGACTCCACCGGCCAGCGCAGCGCGAGCGCGGTCGACAGGAACGCCACCAGCGTGCCCGCCGAGAGGTCGCCGTCCGCCACCTGGATCGTGCCGAAGACCAGCGCGGCACCGATCGCCAGCTCCGGCACCCCGGTGATGAGCGCCCAGATCCCCGCCAGCAGCCGGGCCTTGGTCAGCTCGGTGGAGCGCAGCCGGTGCGAGAGCTCCCTGAACGCCCGCGCCTGGCTGCGGTGGCGGCCGAAGCCCTTGATGATCCGGATGCCGAGCACGCTCTCCTCGACCACCGTCGTCAGGTCGCCGACCTGGTCCTGGGCGGTGCGCGCGGCCAGCGAGTACTTCGACTCGAAGACGGAGCTGAGGACCATCAGCGGGACCGCCGGGGCGAGCAGCACCAGCCCGAGCGTCCACTCCTGGAGGAAGAGGATGACGAACCCGATGGCGATCGTCACCGAGTTGACCAGCAGGAACGTCAGCGGGAACGCCAGGAACATGCGCACCAGCATCAGATCGGTGGTGCCGCGCGACAGCAGCTGACCGGACGGCCAGCGGTCGTGGAAGGCCATCGGAAGGCGTTGCAGCCGGCGGTACAGGTCGGCCCGCATGCCCGCTTCGACCCCGGCCAGCGGCCGGGCCACCAGCCACCGCCGCAGCCCGAACAGCGCCGCCTCCAGGATGCCCAGGAGCAGCAGCCAGAGCGCCCCGAGCCAGACCCCGCCCGGGTCACGGTCGGCCACCGGGCCGTCCACCATCCACTTGAGCACGAACGGGATGACCAGCCCGAGCCCGGACGCGAACACCGCGACGAACGCGGCGGTGAACCAACGGGCGCGTACGGGACGCAGGTAGGGCCACAAACGCTTCAGGGAGCGCACGGTGGACCGGTCCGTGCGCTCGGCGGGGTTCTCGGGCATCAGGGGCGATCCTATGGTTCACCACTGACAACCCTCATGGGGTTTTCCGGCCGTCCGGGCGCTCAGGCACCGCACCGGGGGCGCCCGCCCCGGCACTGGGGGCGCCCGATCCGCCTGTACGGGCGCCCCCCTGTCACCCCGTCACCCGCAGCAGCAGCACCGAGCGCCCCGGCACCGTGAGCACCGAGCCGCCCGCGTGGACCGTGCCCGGGGCCTCGGCCTGGTCCTCCCGGGAGGTGTCGAGGAGGAGTTCGTAGGAGGCGGCCCACGGCGGGCCCGGCAGCAGGAAGGCGGCCGGCTGCTCCGCCGCGTGCAGGATCGCCAGGAAGCTGTCGTCCACGATCTGCTCGCCCCGCGCGTCCCGGCCCGGGATGTCCCGCCCCGAGAGGAAGAGCCCGAGCGTCGCCGCGGGCGCGTACCAGTCCTCGGCCGTCATCTCCTCGCCGTGCCGGGTGAACCAGGCCAGATCCCGCAGCCCGTCGGCGGTCTGGGGCCGCCCGGAGAAGAACGCCCGGCGGCGCAGCACCGGATGGGTGTGGCGCAGCCGCAGCACCCGGGCGGTCAGCTCGGTCAGCCCGCGCCACCCGGGGTCGTCCAGCAGCGACCAGTCGACCCAGCTGATCTCGTTGTCCTGGCAGTAGGCGTTGTTGTTGCCGCCCTGCGTACGCCCCATCTCGTCGCCCGCCACCAGCATCGGCACCCCGGTGGAGAGCAGCAGGGTGGTGAGCAGGTTGCGCAGTTGGCGGCGGCGGAGCGCGTTGATCTCCGGGTCGTCGCTCTCGCCCTCCGTACCGCAGTTCCAGGAGCGGTTGTCGCCGGTGCCGTCGCGGTTGCCCTCGCCGTTGGCCTCGTTGTGCTTGTGGTGGTAGCTCACCAGGTCGCGCAGGGTGAAACCGTCGTGCGCGGTGACGAAGTTGACGGAGGCGTACGGGCGCCGCCCGCCCCACGCGTACAGGTCGCTGGAGCCGGAGAGGCGGTAGCCGAGGTCGCGCACGTCGGGCAGCGCGCCGCGCCAGAAGTCGCGGACGGCGTCGCGGTAGCGGTCGTTCCACTCGGTCCACAGCGGGGGGAAGGCGCCCACCTGGTAGCCGCCGTTGCCCACGTCCCAGGGCTCGGCGATCAGTTTCACCCGGCGCAGCACCGGGTCCTGGGCGATCACCGCGAGGAACGGGGAGAGCATGTCGACGTCGTGCATGGAGCGGGCCAGCGCCGCCGCCAGGTCGAAGCGGAAGCCGTCGACGCCCATCTCGGTGACCCAGTACCGCAGGGAGTCGGTGATCAGCCGCAACACGTGCGGCTGGACCACGTGCAGGGTGTTGCCGCAGCCGGTGTAGTCGGCGTACCGGCGGGCGTCGGACTGGAGGCGGTAGTAGCCGCGGTTGTCGACCCCGCGCATCGACAGGGTCGGACCGAGCTCGCCCGCCTCGGCGGTGTGGTTGTAGACGACGTCGAGGATCACCTCGATCCCGGCGTCGTGCAGGGCGCGCACCATCCGCTTGAACTCGCCGACCTGCGCCCCGGCGGTGCCGCTCGCGGCGTAGTCGGCGTGCGGGGCGAAGTAGCCGATCGAGTTGTAGCCCCAGTAGTTGTGCATCCCGCGCCGGAGCAGATGGTCCTCGTGCGCGAACTGGTGCACCGGCAGCAGCTCCACCGCCGTCACCCCCAGCCGCTTCAGGTGCTCGATCGCGGCGGGATGGGCGAGACCGGCGTACGTACCCCGCAGCTCGGGCGGGATGCCGGGGTGCAGCTTGGTGAAGCCGCGTACGTGGAGCTCGTAGATGACGGTGTCGGCCCAGGGTGTCTTGGGGCGCCGGTCGTCCATCCACTCGTCCTCGCCGCCCGGGAGATCGTCGTGGACGACCACCCCCTTGGGCACGAACGGCGCCGAGTCGCGCTCGTCGCGCACGGTGTCGGCGACGTGCTGCTGCGGCCAGTCCCGCAGGTGGCCGTACACCTCGGGCGGCAGCGAGAAGGTGCCGTCCACGGCACGGGCGTACGGGTCGAGCAGCAGCTTCGCGGCGTTCCACCGGGCCCCCGTCCACGGGTCCCAGCGGCCGTGGACGCGGTAGCCGTACCGCTGGCCCGGCCGTACCCCCGGCAGGAAACCGTGCCAGATCTCGTGGGTCAGCTCGGTCAGCCGGACCCGCGTCTCGCGGCCCGACTCGTCGAAGAGGCAGAGGTCGACCGCTTCCGCCCCGCCCGCCCAGAGGGCGAAGTTGGTGCCCGCCACCCCGTCCGGCCCCACCCGGAACCGCGCCCCCAGGGGCATGGGCGCACCCGGCCACACCGGGGGCGGTTGCGGGTGGTCCGGGCTCCCCGCGGGGGCACCGGACTGCGGCACACGGGTGGTGTTCTCCGACGGCCCGTCGCCCGCGCGGACCGGTCGTACCGGCTCCTGCACGGCTTCCTGCTCGGCTGCGCTCGACACTCCCGGCCTCCTGCGGCTCGTGGGGACGGGCAAGACGGGAGACGCACGCGGCGTCCCGGCCGCGGCCTCCCGGTGAAGTCCTCCCCCCTGTTCTGCCCACCGGGAGGCCCACACTCACGTTTCCCCGGAGCGACCCTGGTCGTTGGTGGGTGCGTGACTCACACAGCGAAGAGAGCGCGGACCGGTCCGGCCGCCGTGCTGACATGGGCAGGACTACTGGTGGTCGCGGCCGTACTGACCGGCTGCACCGGGGGAATTCCGTTCGTCAACGGCAAGGCGCGCGCCCCCGAGGACGCGATCCTCGTCCTTCCGGCGGACGGCGCGAAGAACGTCCCCGCCTCCACCCGGATCGGGGTGGAGGTCCCGGACGGGCACCTGGAGAGCGTCGAGGTGGCGCAGATCGAGGACGCCCGGAGCGACCGGATCACCGGAAAGATCTCCGAGGACGGCCGCCGGTGGACGCCCACCGGCGGTGCGGGACGGCTCCGGCTCGCCGCGAAGTACAGCGTCGACGCGGTGGCCGTGGACCGGATGGGGCGCAGATCGGCCCGGCACACCACCTTCACCACGCTGGTCCCCGGGCACCACTTCATCGGCTACGTCAAACCGGAGCACCGCTCCACGGTCGGCACCGGGATGATCGTCTCCTTCGACTTCAGCAGCCCGGTCACCCACCGCGCCGCGGTGCAGCGCGCCATCAAGGTCACCGCCGACCCCGCCGTGGAGGTGTCCGGCCACTGGTTCGGCAAGGACCGCCTCGACTTCCGGCCGGAGAAGTACTGGAAGCCGGGCACGGTGGTCACCGTCGACATCGGCCTGCGGGACGTGGAGGGCTCGCCCGGCGTGTACGGCAGCCAGAACAAGCGCGTCCGCTTCACCGTGGGCCGCTCCCAGATCTCCCTGGTCGACGCCGCCGCGCACACCATGGAGGTACGCCGCGACGGCGAGCTCGTCAGCACCGTGCCGATCACCGCGGGGGCGCCGAAGACCACCACGTACAACGGGAAGATGGTGGTCAGCGAACTCCACGAGGTGACCCGGATGGACGGGCGCACGGTGGGCTTCGGCGGGGAGTACGACATCAAGGACGTGCCGCACGCCATCAGGCTCACCGAGTCCGGCACCTTCCTGCACGGCAACTACTGGGCGCCCGAGGACACCTTCGGCAACGAGAACGTCAGCCACGGCTGCATCGGGCTGCGGGACGAGAAGGGCGGCAGCGGGTCCGCCCCGGCGGGCTGGTTCTTCGACCGCACCCTCGTCGGCGACGTCGTGGAAGTCGTCAACTCCGACGACAAGACGGTCGCGCCGGACAACGGACTCAGCGGCTGGAACCTCGACTGGAAGCGGTGGAAGGCGGGATCGGCCCTCCCGGCGGTCTCCGGGGCGGCCCGCGCGGGGCGGTGACACCCCGTCTCGGTGAGCGTCCTCGCACCCCGTGTCACCTGCGTTTGTTCCGCCCGTACTTGGGACTGAACGGTGACATCCCCAGTACTTCACCGTCCCGTACCGTGTGGTTTTCTTCTCGATAGGCGCGCATGTTCGACGCGCGGGGGTGTGCGGGGCCCGGTTGGGTCAGGCCGTGCGAGGGGAGACAACCACGATGAGCGGGAAGCCGATACGAGGGCGTGCGGCCGGGACCGGTGGGGGAACGCGTGGGCGCCGGGGCCCCGGCATCCTCGCGGTGCTGCTGGGCGCACTGCTTCTGCTGGTGACGGCCTGCGGCGGTTCCGGCGGAAGCGGTGCGAACAGCGGCAGCGGCGCCGGCTCCGAGGGAGGCAGCGGCCAGGTCCAGGACACCGCCGCCTCCGAGGCGGTCGTCAACGTGGCACCGGCCGACGGCGCCGCCTCCGTGGAGACCAGCGGAGCGCTGAAGATCTCCGCCGCCAAGGGCAAGCTGACCACCGTCAAGGTGGTCGACGCCCAGGGCGCCGAGGTGCAGGGCACCCTCTCCGCGGACGGCACCAGCTGGACGCCCGAACGGCACCTCGCGGCGGCCACCAAGTACGCGGTGCACGCCATCGCCGAGGACGCGAAGGGCCGTCAGTCCGCGAAGGACACCACCTTCACCACGCTGGTCCCGAAGAACACCTTCATCGGGCAGTACACCCCGGAGGACGGCTCGACCGTCGGCGTCGGCATGCCGGTCTCCATCAACTTCACCCGCGGCATCACCGACCCCGACGCCGTGGAGAAGGCCATCACGGTCACGGCCGAGCCCAGCGTGCGGATCGAGGGACACTGGTTCGGCAACGACCGCCTCGACTTCCGCCCCGAGGACTACTGGGCCCCCGGCACCAAGGTGAAGGTGGAGCTCAACCTCGACGGTGTGGAGGGGCGGCCGGGCGTCTACGGCAAGCAGGCCAAGTCCTTCACCTTCACGATCGGCCGCCGCCAGGTCTCCACGGTGGACGCCTCCACCCACCGGATGGTCGTCGTCCGTGACGGCAAGACCCTCAAGGACATCCCGATCTCGGCGGGAGCCCCGGCCACCACCACGTACAACGGCCAGATGGTCATCAGCCAGAAGCTCCCGGTGACCCGGATGAACGGCGACACGGTCGGCTTCGGCGGGGAGTACGACATCAAGGACGTGCCGCACGCCATGCGCCTGTCCACCTCCGGCACCTTCGTGCACGGAAACTACTGGGGCAACTCCGGCATCTTCGGCACCACCAACACCAGCCACGGCTGCGTCGGCCTGCGGGACGTGCGCGGCGGGTACGACGGACAGACCCCGGCCGCCTGGTTCTACAACCAGTCGATTCTCGGAGACGTCGTCGTGGTGAAGAACTCCAAGGACAAGGTCATCGCCCCGGACAACGGCCTCAACGGCTGGAACATGGACTGGTCCGAGTGGATCAAGTGACCGTGCTGAGCAGCTGAGCGGCTGAGCAGCTGGAATCGGGCGGTGGGCCCGGTGCCGTGGAACGACGGCACCGGGCCCACCGCCGTTCCGCGTCCCGGAGCCGGTCCCGGGCAGGTTCAACCGGTGTGGGCCGCCAAGGCGTCGACGAGCACCGGCCAGAGCTCCCGCGGACGGTCGTGGCCCATGTCGGGGATCAGCAGGAGTTCCGCACCGGGTACGAGCTCCGCCGTGCGCTTCCCGCCGCTGGGGGAGATCAGCGTGTCGTCCAGGCCGTGGATCACCAGCGTCGGCACCCGCAGCCCGCGGAGCGCGTCCGCGCGCGAACCGCCCAGGACCATCGCGCCCAGTTGCCGCCCGATCCCCGCGGGGTAGTACGCGCGGTCGTAGCTCGCGGCGGCCAGCTCACGCAGCGCCGCCGCGTCGCCGTACCGCCGGGAGGCCCACACCAGCTCCTTCTCCGCCGCCGCGACGTATCCCTCGCGGTCCGCCGGCTTCGGAGCGGACACCACCGCCTGGGCCTGCGGAGTGGACAGGCCGTACTCGCTCTCGCCGGTCGAGGACATCATCGACGTCAGGGTCAGCACCCGGTCCGGGGCGGAGAGCGCCATCGTCTGGGCGATCATCCCGCCCATCGAGGTACCGACCACGTGGGCGCGTCCGATACCGAGCGCGGTGAGCAGACCGAGTCCGTCGTCGGCCATGTCGCGCAGCCGGTAGGTAACCATCGCGAGGGCGGCGGGGATGTCGCCCGAGCCGACGGTTGCGATGAACTCGCCCGTGTCGACCGGGTGTTCGTCGAACCTCGTGGACAGCCCGCAGTCGCGGTTGTCGTACCGGATCACGTACCTGCCGCGGTCCGCCAGCGCCCGGCAGAAGTCCTCGTGCCAGGCGAGCATCTGCGCACCGAGCCCCATCACGAGCAGGACGGGCGGGTCCCCGGGGTCGCCGAAGCTCTCGTACGCGATGGACACCTCGGGAGACACGGCAACGTTCGGCATACAGGGATCCTGCCACGGAGTCGACGGAGCGCGCCCACGGACGGGCCACGTGACCCGCGCCTCTCCCGCTGCCGCCCTCGTCCGCCGGGACAACCCTTAGCCTGCCGCTATGACCGTAACCCTCGAAGTGCAGGACGGCGTCGGCACGATCCGGCTGGACCGGCCGCCGATGAACGCGCTGGACGTGGCCACCCAGGACCGGCTGAAGGAGCTGGCCGAGGAGGCCGCCCGCCGCGACGACGTGCGTGCCGTGGTGGTCCACGGCGGAGAGAAGGTGTTCGCGGCCGGGGCGGACATCAAGGAGATGCGGGACATGGATCACGCGGCGATGGTCGTACGGTCCCGCGCGCTCCAGGACTCCTTCACCGCCGTCGCCCGCATCCCCAAGCCGGTCGTCGCCGCCATCACCGGTTACGCCCTCGGCGGCGGCTGCGAACTGGCGCTCTGCGCCGACTTCCGGATCGCCGGGGAGAACGCCCGGCTGGGCCAGCCGGAGATCCTGCTCGGGGTGATCCCGGGGGCGGGCGGCACCCAGCGCCTCGCCCGCCTCGTGGGCCCCTCGCGGGCGAAGGACCTGATCTTCACCGGCCGTCACGTGCGGGCGGACGAGGCCCTCGCCATCGGTCTGGTCGACCGGGTGGTTCCGGCGGACGAGGTGTACACGCAGGCGCACGCCTGGGCCTCGGCCCTGGCGAAGGGGCCGGCGCTGGCACTGCGGGCCGCGAAGGAGGCGGTGGACGCGGGCCTGGAGACGGACCTCGACACCGGTCTCACCATCGAACGGACCCTGTTCGCGGGGCTGTTCGCCACGGAGGACCGGGAGACCGGCATGCGCAGCTTCATGGAGGACGGGCCGGGGAAGGCCACCTTCCGCTGAGCCGACGGGCCCGGCCCGGCCGCCCGGGTGTGTGCGTCGTGCGCGCGTGGGGCGGGGTGCGCACGACGTGTGTGCGTGGACGTCGTGCGCGCGTGGGCCGGGTCGCGTCGTGCGGGGGCGTGGGAGCGGTGCGGATTCATCCGTGCGGGCGGCATCGGCGGTACCCGCACCGGGCCGCACCGCTCGCCCCGGGCCGCCCACCGGCCGTCGCGGTCGTTTCGTGAGGCCGATGTTCCGTCGCAGGTCAGCGGGGTCGGCCCGATCATTTTTATGCCTTTGGCATATGCCGATCTCCCTACCGGATCCGGCCATTCCGGGGATGGGATTCCCGCGGAACGGCTCCGGAGGAGGTCCGCTCCCGCCATGATGGGGGCATGGCGGGCCTGGAGGGTGGGGAGCAGCCGCGCGCGCACGGCAGTGCGGCGACGGCGCGGCGGGTATCGGTGTCGGAGGACGAACAGCCGGACCATGTACTGGAGTTGTACGGCAACCCGACCGGCGAGGACGGTGTGCGGCTGCCGTCCCGTCCGGAGTCGGCGGCGACGGCCCGCCGGATCGCGTCGGCGGTGGTCCTGCGGCAGTGGAACCTCTCCCCGCAGCTCGCCGAGTACGCCGTCCTGCTCGTCTCGGAGCTCGTCGGCAACGCCGTACGGCACACCGGGGCGCAGTACTTCGGTCTGCGCATGGAGCGCCGCCGGGGCATGATCCGGATCGGGGTGCGCGACCCCTCGCGCGGCCTGCCGTGTCTGATGCCGGTGCGGGAGATGGACGTGAGCGGGCGGGGCCTGTTCCTCGTCGACAAGCTCTCCGACCGCTGGGGGGTCGACCTGCTGCCGCGCGGCAAGATCACCTGGTTCGAGATGCGGATCTCCGACCGCACGGACCGGTAGGGCGCCCTCGCCGCTCCCCGGTGTACGCAGAAGCCCCCGTCCGCCGTGGTCCGGCGAGCTGGGGGCTTCTGTGGGGGGCCGTGAAATGGGGGGTGGTCCACGGCCGCGTGCATGACCTGTGCTCGGGTCGGAGGAGGTCGTGGGACGACTATGGCACATCAGTCCCCGGGAAACCAAAGGTGCATTTCGGGCAATTGTGGATCAATGCTCCCTTTTGGTATGTGAATCGTAGGTTTCATCAAGGAAACCCCTGGCATTCAGTGAATGAATATGGGGTTCCTTGGATGATTCGTAGATTCCTTGTGAAGGGTGAAGAGTGCTGCCGGTCCCTCGGTCCGGCCGGCGGTCCGGCGCTCCCACCGGCCGCCGCAGGGGTGGGCGCGTCGGCCCGTTAATCTGACCACCGTCAATCGGACAAGCGATAGGGGCGGAAAATGGCGGACATCGAGTCGGCACGCAAGGCGTTCGAGCACTTCGACCAGAACGGTGACGGCCTCATCACGGCCGCCGAGTACAAGAGCGCCATGGCGCAGCTGGGCGACCCGTTCGTCACCGAGACCGTCGCCCAGGCGATCATCAACTCCCACGACGCCAACGGTGACGGCCTGCTCACCTTCGACGAGTTCTGGGCCTCGCAGAACAAGGCCTGAGCACGGCGCCGCGAGGAGCCCGCGGACCGGCGCTCAAGGGGCCCGAACCGCCGGGGGTCCCCGGCCCCGCGGCGGGGCCGGGGCTCACCCACGTGACTCAGTCCGCCGCCCGGTAGGGGGCCCAGCCGCGCAGCTCGTCGTCGCGGGGCGCCTCCACCACGGCGGGAGCGCCCGGACCGAACGCCATCACCGGCCGCCGCGCGTCCCAGGCGTCCCACCCCGGATCGCCGGTGGCCGCGAACCGCACCCAGGCCGCGTGCATCGCGTCCGCCAGCTCCTGCGGGGCGTGCGGACCGGCCAGCGCCACGGCGTCCGGCTGGGCCAGGGTGTCGAAGACGAAGCCGATCTCCAGGGCGTGGCAGGCGCCGAGCCGCCGCACGGGGGAGGGCCAGCCGAACTCGTAGAGGTACGTCCGGCCCGGGGCGCCCGTCCGCGCGTCCGCCAGGACGTTCAGAGGGACCCTCAGCAGCAGGTCCGTCGCGAGCGCGCCGAGCAGCTCGCCCGGTGTGGCGTCCGGGCGGTTGGCCCGGTACACGCGCGCCGTCGCGCCCGGTACTCCGAACTTCAGCAGCGCCAGCCGCAGCCGGACGCGCCCGAGGCGCTCGGTCAGCCCACTGGGCACGAACCAGAGGCGGTACTCCTCGGTGTTCGTCCCCATCAGCAGATCCACCCCGGCCGCCGCGCCCTCGCGCAACGCCTCGGCCGGGTCGCGGGGGAGCAGGTCGCCGTCGACGACGATCTGGAACGCGTTGCGGCCGGTCAGCGGGTTCCCGCCACGGGTCACCTCGCTCTGCGCCGCGAGCAGCGCGGACGGCTCCACGGCCGCCAGCGCCGCGGCCGTCGCCGGAACGCCCAGGCGCCGGGCGACGAGTTCCGTCGTACGGCGTCCCGCCCCGGGCGTCCGCGCGTCCGGCGCCCCGCTCTGCAGCACCGCCCGCCGGAACAGCCCCGCCGCCCTCGGCGCGGCGAGCAGCGCGGCGATGCTCACCGCCCCGGCCGACTCGCCCGCCACCGTCACCCGCCCCGGATCGCCCCCGAACGCCGCGACGTTGTCCCGCACCCACTCCAGCGCGGCCAGCTGATCGAGCAGCCCGAGGTTGGCGGGGGCGTCCGGGAGGACCGCGAACCCCTCGATCCCCAGGCGGTAGTTGACCGAGACCAGCACCACGCCGTCCCGGGCGAACGCCGTCCCGTCGTAGACCGGGACGGCGGAGGACCCGTGCAGCAGCGAGCCGCCGTGCATCCAGACGAGCACCGGCAGCCCGGTCCGCTCCGGGCCGGGCGTCCAGACGTTGAGGTTGAGCCACTCGTCCCCGGGCACCTCGGGGTCCGGCAGCAGGGCGTCCAGGGGCGGGTCGTACGGCCGCTTCGGCGCGGTCGGCCCGAACGCGACGGCCTCCCGCACCCCCGCCCACCGCTCGGGCGGCTCCGGCGCCCGGAACCTGCGGGCGCCCACGGGGGCAGCCGCGTACGGGACGCCCCGGAAGACCGTGACCCCGTTCTCCCGGACTCCGCGCACGGCTCCGTGGAGGGTGGTGACGATGGTGACGGCCGGGCGGTCGTCCGGATCTCTTGCGCGCATGTGCGTCGGCCCTTTCGCGGGTGCCCTCCAGCATGGGGTACTTCCCCGCCGGGCGCGGTCCCAAGAGCCCGCGACCCGGCCGCGCGCACCCGCGAGACGTACCGGGACCCGCGAGACGTACCGGGACCCGCCGACGGCGCACGCGGACGCCCCCGCGATCCTGGACGCGACCGCCGCCGCCCGCCGGCCCCGTACCGCAGCACGTCACTCACCGCAGCACGTCACCCACGGCAGAACGTCACCACCGGAGCTTCCGCATGAGCACGTCCCCCCGGCCCTGTTGCGCCCCCGGCCGCACCCCGCACGGCCCCGACCACGGCACCGGCCCCGACCACGGGCCCGCACTGCTGGGCATACCCGCCGTCCCACCGCCCCCGGGGGACGTACGCGCCCCCGGGCACACCTGGGCCGAACTGCCCGGCGGCACCTTCTGGATGGGCGACGCCTTCGACGAGGGGTACCCGGCCGACCACGAGGGCCCCGCCCGCCGGGTCACCGTCGCCGCCTTCGCCATCGACACCACGGCCGTCAGCAACGCGCAGTTCGCCGCGTTCGTCCGGGCCACCGGACACCGCACCGACGCCGAACGCTTCGGCACCTCCTTCGTCTTCCACCAGCTCGTCCACCCCGACGCCCGGCGCCACGTCGTCGGCACCGTCCCCGGAGCGCCCTGGTGGCTCGGCGTGGAGGGCGCCTCCTGGTCGGCGCCCGAAGGCCCCGGCTCCGGCGTCGAGGACCGCGCCGACCACCCCGTCGTCCACGTCTCCCACGACGACGCCCTCGCCTACTGCGCCTGGGCCGGAGTGCGCCTGCCCACCGAGGCGGAGTGGGAGTACGCCGCCCGGGGCGGGCTGAACAGCGCCCGCTACCCGTGGGGCGACGCGTTCACCCCCGACGGCGAGGAACGCTGCAACACCTGGCTCGGCGACTTCCCGCACCGCTCGGACCGGCCCGGCGGCCCCGGCACCGTACCCGTCACCGCCTACCCGCCCAACGGCCACGGCCTCCACAACACCTCCGGCAACGTCTGGGAGTGGTGCTCCGACGCCTACGGCCCCGGCGAACGCGTCATCCGCGGCGGCTCCTACCTCTGCCACGCCTCCTACTGCAACCGCTACCGGGTCGCCGCCCGCTCCCACAACACCCCCGACTCCTCCACCGGCCACGGCGGGTTCCGGTGCGCCCGCGACACGGGCGCGACGACGCCGTGAGCACGGCAGCGCGCCCCGGCCGGATGTCCCGGTCGGGGCGCGCTGTCACACCGAGTGCCGTACGGACGCTACTTGAGGTACACCAGCCCGTCCGTGGTGATGGCGGGCCGGCCGCTCGTGCCGACCACGACCAGCTTCACCGTGTGCTTGGCGGCGCCCGACCAGGTGGTCGTCCAGATCGCGTCGCGGTACTTGGTGGTCGAGGACTTCAGGTCCACCGTGGCCGTCTTCTTGCCGTCCACGTAGACGTACACCTGCCCCGAGGTCGAGGCACGGGAGACGACGAGCGCGGCCGACCGGCCGGTGAACGTCCACGTGATGCTCGCGTTCTTGGCGCTGCTGGAGTACGACTTCCCGCCGAGGTAGCTGGAGGAGGACTTCGCCGTCCACGTGCCCGTCCGCGTGGTGGAGGTCTCCTGGAGGATCACCGGGGTGCCGATCACGGACGCGGCGGCGGTGTTGCCCGCGCGGTCGTACGCCGTCATCTTCCAGGTCGTCGACACACCCGGCTTGGCGGTCTGGGCGGCGCTGACCGTCGTCGGCGCGAAGGTCTTCGCCACCGGAGCCGTCAGCCGGACCTCCTTGAGCGCGATCCCGTCCGCGGCCTTCCACTTGAGGGTGAGCGGAACCGACGTGGTGTTGACCGTGCCGGCGCTCAGCGCCAGCGAGGGCTTCGTGGTGAAGGCGGGCGCCGTCTTCTCGGCGACCACCGTCGCGGCGGCCGAGAGCGCCGACACCTTGCCCGACAGGTGCGTCGCGCGGACCTGCACCTTGTGCGTGCCCACGGCGAGCGCCGCCGAGGCGGAGGTGGTGGAGCCGTTCGTCGTCGCGACCACCTTGCCGTCCACCAGCAGCTCGTACTTGGCGACGAAGACGGACGGAGTGGACGACGTCCAGGCGACCTTGACGGTCGACTGCGTGTACGTCGTCGAACCCGAGGTGCTGCTCCCGGTGACCGAGGAGACGGCCAGACCGGTGACCGGCCCCGCCGCGGCGGAGCGGATCGCGCCCAACTGCCCGTAGAGCGCGGTGCCGGGGCACTCGGTGTTGAAGCCGTCGCGGTGACCCGAGATCTGGTTGAAGGTGTACGACTTCCCGACGGTGTAGGAGATGCCGGTGCCGCTCGACTGGGTCGCGCCGGCCACCAGCGTCGTCTTGCCGGCCGGATCGCCCTTGTACTGGCCGAGCTTCCACGCGGCGAGCCGGGCCACCGCCGTGGTGGCGGGGGTCGACGCCTTGGTGTCGGTGTACATGCCGATGACCGCGATACCGGCCGTCTCACGGTTGAAGCCGTAGGTGTGGGCGCCGAACACCGGCCGGTCCACACCGCCCTTGCGGCCCTCGAAGATCGTCCCGCACTTGTCGACGATGAAGTTGTAGCCCAGGTCCTTCCAGCCGTTCGACTGGACGTGGAAGGCGTGCAGGCTCCGCATGATGGCGGGGGAGTCCGCGCAGGAGTAGTCGTTCGTCTGCGCGGTGTGGTGGACGAACACGGCCTTGACCGACGTCGTGTACTCCGGCGCCTCGTTGTTGAGCGCCTCGTTCGCGCCCCACGCGGCCCGGCTGACGATCGGCGGCCTCGGCATCGTGGACACCGGTGCGGGCGCCACGGTCGGCGACGGACCGGCCGTCGTCGGGGTCGGTGCCGGCGTGGTCGGGGTGGCCGTCACGCTCGGCGCCGCGGTGGTGGGTGCCGCCGTCGTCGGGTCCGCCGTCGGCTCGTCGGTGCCCCCACCGGGCAGCTCGCCGGTCTCCGGGGTCTCCCCGGCCGCCGGGGACCCGGGAGTCTCCGTCGCCGACGCGGTGTCCGTCGGGGTGGGCCCGGTGGTCTCGCCGTCCTCGGCGGAACCCTCCGTGCCCTCCGGCATGTCCTGCGCGTACGCGGCGGTTTCCGCGTCGAGCCCGGAGCTGCCGGGGTCGACGGTGTCCAGCCGGAGACCCGCGGGCAGACCCGCGGACGAGGTGCCCCCGGAGGTCACCCGGACCTCCACGCCGTTCGACGCCCCGACCCAGCGCGGCTCCGTGGTGCCCCGCACACCGGCCTGGCCGGTCTCGGTGCGGCCGTCCACGTCGGTCGCCAGCGGCAGCCAGCCGGTCCACTCGCCGGTGGCCACCGAGCGGGTCCGCGCCTCGACCGTGCCGGATATCTTCGCCGCCGGGTCGGTCCAGGTGACGCCCAGCAGGCTGAAGGGCTTGGTGTCCTTCTGCTCGAACTCGGCCGCGGTCCCGTCCGCCGACAGCTTGAGCTCGTTCTTGTGCACGTCGACCGGCGCCGGGGCGGACTTGGCGTCCACGCCCCCGTGCGGGTCGTCGGTGCCGGTGACCCCCTGGAACACCAGGACACCCGCCACGGCCGCCGTCGCGACGGCCGCCGTGGCCCATACTCTTCGCTTCGATCTCACGTTTGATTCCCCGAGGACTGGTGATGAGAGAACGGCAGTCCGTCGGTCGGGGCTCTTCCTGGGGCGTGGTCGGTGTGGCGTCCACTGCGGGACGCGACAACCCTCGGGAGCCGGCCGACCCGGTGGTGCCGGAGGGACAGTCTCGCACGGGAGTTCACTCATAAAGGTGAAGGCTCGGTCACGTGTATGTCTTGGTGCGGTAAGCCCGAGGACGGCCTCGCGCGGGACGCGGCTTCCGGGGTTCCGCCGCCGAAATTCCGGAAGCCGCGTGCCGAGGGCGCCTCACACGCCTGACGGGTCCTCCGGAGGTTCTCTCCTCAGGACCCACCGGACGCCCGCGGCGCCCAGCGAGGGAGCCGCGCGGGATGGTTCACGCCGCGAAGAACCGGGAGAGCTCGCTCCGGTCCTCCGGCTCCACCAGGTCCGGGCGGGTGTAGCGCTCGGCCCGTGCGTGGTAGTCGAAGTCGCCCCGCACGAGGCCGCGGTAGTCCCGCACGCACCGTTCGAGAGCGATCCGTTCCGCACCCTCCATTTTGGCCGCGTCCATCTCCACGACCAGGTCCCTCTCGGCCCGCCGGACACGTTCCGCTATCCGGGCCAGCTGGATACCGGCCTCGTCGACGGCCTCTTGGAGCGTGCAGCCGCGGTCGCGCTGGATGAGGCGGACGGCATTGTGCTCGTAGCCCATCGCCGCCTCCTTCTCGAAGGAGCAGATGTCGTTGCAGAGGCCGGAGTGGTCGGTGACCGCGTCCCGGAGCGCGACGTACGCGGGAAGGCTCCGGGCGGCGTCCGTGAGATCGATCCCCGCCGTGATCTCGTGCAGATCGAGGAAGGGCTGCATCGCCACCGAATCCCGGCGGTGCTTCACGAACTGGGCCCGGGACGGCACCTGTCCGGCGGCCCGTTCGACCGCCTCGGCGTAGTACGTCCAGAGCCAGGCCACGGTGTCCCTGCGGAACTGCCGTACCCAGGCCGTCGAACGGTCGCGGTACGTACGGTTCCGCAGCTCCTCCAGGGTCAGTTCCATGGCGGAGTGCGCCACGGCCCCGTCGAGTACCTCGACGAGCCGGGTGATGGCGGAGCCGCACATCCGGGGATCCCGTCCGGCGGGTCCGTCGTCGAATTCGTCGTCGACCAGAAAGGCCCAGAAGAGCCACTGGCAGAACAGGTCGAGATGCTGCTGGGAAGCGGTCGGGAAGATGAGGGAGATCCACAGCTCCGGCCGGGTTCTGATCATCTTCTTCCGGGCCACCGGAGAAAGCTCCACGCCATGGAAGTCCGCCCATCTCCAGGCGGCCTCCTTGGTCTTCTCCAGACCCGGATTGCATCCGGCGCTGGCGAACGGCATGTGAAACGCCGGTAAGGCGATCTGGCTCATTGATACCCCTCGTCAAGACGGTGTGGATGGAGGGTGGGTTCGGCGGGTGGTCGTGGTGTGCACGGAGCGCGAAATCGTCGGGAGCCGTCGGAGTGGGGGCGTTCCGGAATCCGCCTTCTTTGGCCAAGGCATTACCCTGCGAGGTGAGGCGGTTGTGGTGGTTCCTCCCTCTTCCTTCTCCCTGTCGTAGCGGGACCGCCGAACGGGTGTATTCGGCGGTCGGGTGGAACCGGACTTCGGACCCTCGCGTCACCATGCGTGACACCCAGTCAACCCCGGGCGAGCGGCTGAGGGAAGTCGCCCGTGACCGAAATTGTATGGTGCCGCCGAACGCTGGTGACTTTATGAGCGGTTGATGACCGGGCCAGTCCACTCCGTGGCGTACCGATGTCCATGTCGCGGGTGCTCACCGGTCTCACGGAGCGGTCGCGCCGCACCCTCCCGCCGCTGTCCCGAAACCTGCGGCGTTCCCCCCGCGCTTCCCCAGGCCCATCGCCGGAAGCCTTGGCGTTACTGCCCTCCGGCGCTCTCCAGCGGTCCGTCGGCCGCCCGCCGGGCACCCGCCCCCGCCCGTCCTCCGTCCGCACGCCCCCCGATGGCGCGAGCGCGTCGCGGGTCCCAAGGTGAGGAGAGGCGAAGTCGTGTTCGAAGGGCGGTGGTGGAGCAGTGCCGGACGACGACCTCCCGTCGGCGGTCCCCCCGGGCGACCCGGCACCCCCCGCTCTGCTGCACGCCCTCGTGACCGCCCCCGCCATCCGCACGTACGTGGTCGACCGGGACCTGCGCATCGTCCGGGCCGGCGCGCTGACCTTCGGCGAGGCCCCGGACCACGTGGTCGGGCAGCTCCTCACCGACGTGTTCCGGCTGGAGGATCCCGACGCGGCGGTACGCGCCCTCGGAACGGGCACCCCGGAGCCCCCCGGCACGACGTCGCCCTCCTCCACCCGGCCGGCCGCGCCCGCGCGGGACGCCGAAGGCCCACACCCCGGCGAGGGCGGCCCCGGCCCCGTCGGCGTGGTCAAGGCGCACCGCACCGACCCGGCCGGCACCGACCGCACCTTCGCCGTCGCGTTCCACCCGCTGGCCGCCGACTCCGACACCGCCGCACTGCCCGACGCCGCCGCCCCCGGACCCGCGGCGCTGCTCGTGCTCGCCGCCGACATCACCGCCCAGGAGCGCAACTCCGCCCGCGCCGCGGCCCTCGACGCCGTACGCGAACGGGTCGGCCAGTCCCTCGACCTCGCCGTCACCTGCGAGGAACTGGTCATGGCGCTCGTGCCCGGATTCGCCGACATCGCGGTCGTCGAGATCGTGGACGACGTGCTGCGCGGAGCCGACGCCCCCGCCGGCCCGCCGCCCCGGGGCACCCCGCTGCGCCGCATCGCGTTCCGGGGCCCCCTCGGCGCCGACGGGGCCGCCCACCCGGTCGGCGACGTACGGGAGATGCCGCACCCGACCCCGTACTCCCTCTCGCTCGAAGACCTCCGCCCCCGCCTGGTGCAGCTCGCCCCCGGCCTGCCCTGGTACGCGACCGACCCCGACCGGGCCAGGTCCATCGAGGAGTTCGGGTCGCACTCACTGATCGTGGCGCCCCTGGCGCTGCGCGGTACCGCGTTCGGCGTCGTCAGCTTCTACCGGTGCGGCGGGAGCGAGCCGTACGACGAGAGCGACCTCTCCTTCGGGGTGACCCTCGCCGCGCACACCGCGCTGAGCGTCGACAACGCCCGGCGCTACGAGCGCGACCACTCCGTCGCCTCCACCGTCCAGCGCCGGCTGCTGCCGGCCGGCCCCTCCTCCCCGATCGCCGTCGAGACCGCCCACGTCTACCTGCCCGGCCGCAACAGCGGCAGCTGGTTCGACACCATCTCCCTCTCCGGCGCGCGGACCGCCCTCGTCGTCGGCCGGGTCGACGGCCAGGGCGTGCAGACCGCGACGACCATGGGCCAACTGCGCACCGCCGTCCGCACGCTCGCCGCCCTCGACCTCTCGCCCGAGGAACTGTTCTCCCGGGTCAACGACATCGCCGTCCAACTCGCCGAGGAACGGGCGGCGCTCCCCGTCGGCGACGCCCTGCGCCTGCGGCCCCTCAGGGCGACCTGCCTCTACGGGGAGTACGACCCGTTCACCCGGCTCTGGACGGTGGCGCGGGCCGGGGCGCCCGTTCCTCACATCATCCGTCCGGACGGCACCCCGCAACCCTTCGACCTGCCCGAGGGGCCGCCGCTCTCCGCGACCGAGAACGCCCCCTTCGCCACCGCCGAGATCTCCCTCGAACCGGGCAGCCTCATCGTCATGCACAGCGGCGGCAGCAACCTCGCCGACCGCCCCGGCCTGCGCCCCGTGGACGACGTGCTCGCACCGCCCGACCGGGACCTGCGGGAGATCGCCGACGGCATCATGTACAACTACCCGCCCGTCGCCCACCCGGAAGGCGCCGTGCTGCTCCTCGCCCGCCCCACCGCGGTCAGCCCCGCCCAGGTGGTCACCATCGAGCTCGACGACGACGCGGGCGCCCCGGCGAAGGCCCGCACCGTGACCCGCTCGCACCTGGCCGAGTGGAAGGTCCCCAAGGACGCGCTGTACGCGGTCGAGCTCATCGTCAGCGAACTCGTCACCAACGCCGTGCGCTACGGCACTCCGCCGCTCTCCCTGCGCCTGGTCCGGACCCACACCCTCACCTGCGAGGTCCGCGACGCCAGCCTCGTCGCCCCCCACCTGCGCCACGCCCGGGTCGGCGACGAGGGCGGCCGGGGACTGTTCATCATGTCCCAGCTCGCCTCCCGCTGGGGCACCCGCTACACCCACGACGCGAAGATCATCTGGGCCGAGGTGGAGCTGTAGTACCGCTCCGCCGCAGGTCACGGAGTTGCCGAAGTTGTCGGAGTGTTGGGCAGCCGGTCGCCGGTGCGACATCCGCCCGCCCCGGTGGGCTTTCTAGCGTGCGTGCATCCACCTCGATTCGTTGCTGGGAGCACGTATGCACACCACCCCTGACGGCAGCCCCGACGCGCCGGAGCGCAGCCTCCCGGCGGCAGCCGCCGCGCACTCGGCCGAGTGCGGCTGTCCGCGCACCGCCGAACTCGACGGCGACGGGCTCGCGGCCAGGAGCCGTCGCACCTTCCTGCGCGGCGCGGGCGTGCTCGGCGCGGGGGCGGCCGTGACCGCGACCGGACTGCTGGGCGCGACACCGGCCTTCGCCTCGGGAGCCTCCGAAGCGGGGCACGGGAAGAAGCCCGGCGGCGGCAAGCACGGCACGTGGAGCCCGGACCCGGAGAACCCGCGGTTCACCTTCGTCGTCATGCCCGACACGCAGTACATGTTCGACATCGACCGCATCCACCCGGCCCCGATGGAGGCATCCTTCCGCTACGTGCTCGACCAGGCCGGGCGGGCCGGCGGCAACGACGAGAACATCGTGTTCCTCGCCCACCTCGGCGACGTGACCAACAACGGTCACGCCGAGGAGTACGCCGCGGTGACCAAGGTGTTCGACATGCTCGACGACGCGGGTGCCGCGTACGGCGTGCTGGCGGGCAACCACGACGTCGGCGGCGACGACCAGCGCGGCCGGACGCCGTACCTGGACACCTTCGGCCCGGCACGGGCCAAGAAGTCGCCCGCCTACCACTCCTCCAGCCCCGACGGCTACAACACCAGCCACATCTTCCGTGCGGGTGGCCGCAGTTGGATGGTGCTCTCGCTCGACTGGCGCATGTCGGCGGCGGGTTTCGCCTGGGCCAACGCCGTCATCAAGGCGAACCCGACGCTGCCGGTGATCGTGACGACCCACGAGATCGTCGGCTCGTACGACGACGGCTCCGCCGAACTCTCCGCGTACGGGCAGCAGATGTGGGACGGGCTGATCAAGGACAACGACCAGATCTTCCTCACCCTGAACGGCCACTACTGGCCGCCCGGCTCCACCGTGAAGAAGAACAGCGCCGGCAACGACGTCCACCTGCACATCACCAACTACCAGGACCGCTACTACGGTGGCTCCGGCATGCTGCGCTCGTACCGCTTCGACCTCAACCGGGGCAGGATCGACATCGCCACGTTCTCCCCGTGGATGCGGGAGCGCGCGGCCGAGGACGAGCTGAACGCCGCCGCCGCCCAGGAGATCGAACTGACCTCCGCGGTCGACTACTTCTCCCTGGACATCGACTTCGAGCAGCGCTTCGCCGGTTTCGCCCCGGTCCCGGAACGGGCGCCCCGCGCCGCCCGGCGGATGCTGGTTCCCGGCACCCTCGCGTACTGGCGGTTCGACGGCTCCGGCGCCGAGGGCGGCAGCCTGCCCTCCGGCACGGTCGTCCAGGACCAGGCGGGCCACGGCAACGACCTGGTCCTCCAGCAGGTCCCGGGCGCCGCGGCGAACGCGCTGACCTGGACCGGCGACCACCACCCCGACCAGCCCGGACACGGCGGCCTCGTCTTCGCCGGCCAGGGCAACCCGGTCGCCGGCGCCTACCTCCGTACCGTCGACAAGGCGCCGATCAACGCGGAGACCTTCCCGCACGGCTACACCATCGAGCTGTTCTTCAAGGTGCCCGCCGACTGGAACGGCGGGCGCAACGGCTGGTCCTCGATGCTCAGCCGCGCCGGCACCGCCGCGGAGGCCGGGAAGAACGGCCCGTCGTCGACCGCCGACGAACCGGTCATGACGCTGGGGCTCAGCGGCTCCCTGGAGATCCAGTGGAACGCGTACCCGCTCAACATGGACGGAGCGACCACCGCGTGGAGCCACCTGCTCCAGCAGCAGGAGTGGTGGCACGTGGCCGTCGTCAACGACGGCAAGGTCAGCAAGCTGTACGTGAACGGCTGCGAGGAGGGCCGCAACCCCACGTCGAAGGCGGTCGGCCTGGCCTCGCTCCACAAGCCGTTCCTCGTCGGCGGCTACCAGTGGGCCGGGAACGTCAGCCAGGTCTTCCACGGCACCCTCGGTGACGTACGCATCGTCGACCGGGCGCTGCGGGTGGACCAGTTCATGAACGCCTGATCCGGGCGGGTGCCCCGGCTCCGGCCGGTGGCGCCCGGCTCCCGGTGCGCCCGTCACCCGATCCGCGGCGCCGTCCCGGCGGTGTCCGCTGCCGGGACGGTGGCCCGTCGGACCGGGCCACCGGTGCCGCGTCCTACTCCTCCAGCCGCGTCGGCGCCGCGGCGATGCCGTCGACCAGCAGCGTGACGATCTCCTGCAGGCGGTGCTCCAGCGGGGGATGGCGGCTGGCCGGGCTGGACCGCGCCCACTCGTAGAGGGCACCGAGGTAGAGGTCGCGCAGGGCGTGGCTGACCCGCTCGGCCGAGACGTTCCGGGAGAACTCGCCGGTCTTCTGGCCGTTCTCCACGACCACCTCGAAGAGCTTCGCGAGGTGCGGGTCCTCGAACAGCGGGCGGCCCGCCCGCACCCACGCGGTGAGCATGGCCACGGTGAGGTCCTCCTCCGCGTCGTTGATCCGGCCGAGGGCTTTCATGTACTGCGCGAGCTGCGACTGCGCACTCGGGCAGTGTGCCGGGGCTGTCTCTCCCACGGCCGCCTTGATGCTTTCCCGGCGTTGCTCGGCCCAGGCTCCGATGAGGTCCTCCTTCCGGGGGAAGTAGTTGAAGAACGTCCCTCGGGCGACGTCCGCGCGTTCCGCGATCTCGTCCACGGAGGCGTGGTCGTATCCCTTCTCCATGATCACTTCCAGTGCGCTGCTGTACAGGCGATCACGGACGCGCTGCTTGTTGCGTGCGCGACGGCCGACGGGCTGCTCGACGATGTCCACTGTGACTCCGTGTGCTCTCAGGCTCCTCCAGGGGAGTGGTCCTGGGTGTCCACGAAGAGCCTGTGCGAGGAAGGGTGCAAAAGTGCGATGTCGGCCGCGGAGCCGACAAGGCGAAATTTATACCACGGTCCAAGTTTTTGCCACAGAAATGACACGCGGCTTGGGGGAACGGGGCACCCCGGGCTCCCACCCCGGCGCGTGGCCCCCGTTTTCCCTGGCCAGGAGGGGCGCGGGGGGCACGGCGGTCGGCGCGGTCGTCGCCGAGAGCGCGGCGGTCAGGGTGGTCACGACACCGCCCGCGCCAGGTCGCTCGCCAGACTGCGAACACTCTCCTCGCCCAGCAGCCTGCCCGTCGAGACCCGTACATCGTGCAGCGCGGACATCTGATGCCGCAGGCGGACCGCCATCAGGGAATCCAGCCCCTGGGCGTGCAGCGAACGGTCGAGATCGAGATCCTGACCGTCCATCCCCAGGACGGAGGCCGCCAGCGCGGGCAGCCCCTGCGGGTGCGTGGGGGGCGCGGGGTGCGTGGGGTGCGTGGGGGCACTCCCGTCCGCGTCCGCCGCGGGCCGGACGGGGGCCCGCTCCGGAGCCGGGGGAGCGGGGTCCGCGCCGCTCCTCCGGACGGCCGTCGCGGGGGAGAGCAGGCGCCCGCGCGCGTGAGCGACCAGGGCGGAGAGACGTTTCGCCGCCGCCTGCCCGTCCCCGGCGGACCGGCGCAGGACGATGGAGCCGAAGCGGGCCACGATCCGCCCGTCGTCCCCCAGTACGACCACATCACCGCGGACCACGGACCCCGAGGAAGCCGTGACCCTCGCGACGCTCCAGAACCGCTCGGGCAGATCCGCGGCGAACTCGATCGAGCCGAAGCCGACGGGGGCGTACGTCTGGCGCACGCCGAACCGCGTCGGCGCGAGCGCGGCCAGCAGGGGCAGGAGCGCGGACTCCCAGGCCGCCGGTGCCGACGCCTCCGGGCGGCGCATCCGGCCGAGAGCCGCGCCGTTGCGCCGCCACGCGCGTTCGACCGCCTGGAACGGAGGACTCACCGCGAAGCCCATCCGCCCGATGTACCGGGCGAATTCGTGCTCCGGCAGGTACTCCCCGCAGGAGGCGAGGGCGCGGTCCAGAAGGGCGCCGCCCGACTCCCGCCGGATCTCGCCGCCGACGCGGATCGTCGCCGTCATGCACGGCACGGGTTCGGCGAAGCGGGGATGCTCGGCCAGGACCGAGCCCTGCCATCCGGAGGCGTCCGGGCGGAGCGAGACCTTGAGCCGCAAGGCGTCCGCGTCCGCCGCTTCCACCGAGGCGCCGTGCAGGCGCACCTGCCGCAAGGACAACGGGGTGCCGGGGCGCAGCTCGCGGGCGACGTGCAGCAGCGCTCCGGCGTGGACGACCGGGGGGACGGGGGCGAATCCGTCGACGCCGACGGCATCGCCCCAGCCGGCCGGCTTCGCCCATTCCGCCAGATCCAGGTGCCGGGTGTGACCGTGCTGGGTGCCGGACGCCGCGTCCGGGGCAGGGTCCAGCCGGAACGCGGTGGCCTGCCAGGGGTACCGGGGCAGCGCGACGGCCTCGGGCCGCCCTCCGTGGTAGCGCTCCCAGTCCACCCGGCCGCCCGCCGCGTAGAAACGCCCGACCGAGCGGGCCAGCGCCGACGCCGGGTCCTGATCGCGTCTGAGCGACTCGACCGCGCAACCGGGACGGCCCAGGGTCTCCTCCGTGCCGTGGGTGAGCAGCGGGTGCGGGCTCACCTCGACGAAGACGCTGTCGCGCGCGGTACCCGCGGCCCTGATCGCGTCGGTGAAACGGACCATGCCGCGCAGGTTCCGCACCCAGTAGTCGGCGTGCAGTTCCGGCCCCTCCACCGGCTCGCCGGTGACCGTGGAGACCATCGTGCGGGAGACCGGCCCCGGGGAGAGCCCGGCCAGCTCCTGGAGCAGGTCGGCCCGGAGTTCGTCGGTGAGCGGGCTGTGGGAAGCGACGTTGACGTTCACCTTGCGGGCCATCACGCCCCGGGCGTCCAGCTTCTCGGCGATCTCGTCGAGCACGCCGCCGTCGCCGGAGAGCACCGTGGCGGTCGGCGCGTTCTTTGCCGCCACGCACACGAGGCCGCCGTACGGGGAGACCACCTCCGCGGCCTCCCGGCCGCCGAGCTCGACGGCCATCATCGAGCCGCGTCCGGCCAGACGCTTCATCAGCCGGCTGCGCCGGGCGATGACCGCGGCGGCGTCCGCCAGCGACAGGGCCCCGGCGATGTGGGCGGCGGCGGTCTCGCCCATGCTGTGCCCCACGCAGACGTCGGGGGTCACGCCCCGCTCGGCCCATGCCGCCGCCAGAGCGATCTCCATGGCCCACAGGGCGGGTTGCACCACCTCCACCGCCGTGGGGAAGGACTCGGGCCGCGTGCCGAGGAGTTCCAGGACGGACCAGCCCAGTTCGTCACCCAGGACGCGGTCGCACGCGGTCAGGGTCCGGCGGAAGGCCGGCGAGGAGGCGAGCAACTCCTGTCCCATGCCGACCCATTGGGACCCCTGGCCGGGGAAGACGAACACGGTGCGCTTGGCCGGTCCGGGGCCCGCGTCCCCCGTGCCGGCGTTCGCGGTGTTCTCCCCGCGGGCCAGCCGGTCCAGCTGGTCGGCCAGTTCGGCGTGGGTGGCTCCCACCGCCCACAGGCGGTGGGCATGGCCCTCCCTGCGGGTCGCGGCGGCGGCGCAGACCGGGCCCAGCGCAAGGTCGTGGCCCGCGCCTCCCGGCCTCAGGAACGCGGCATAGGACAGGGCCAGTTGGTTCAGGGCCCGCGGCGAGCGGGCGGAGAGCACCAGCAGGTGCGGCGCGGGTGCGGCGCCGTCGCGGGGAGCATCGGCGCCGTCGCGGGGCACGGGCGCGTGCGCACCGAGCACCACATGGGCGTTGGTACCGCTGATCCCGAAGGAGCTGACGCCGATCAGGGCCGCCCCGCCCTGCGGCGCGAGGGGTTCGTTCCGGGTCACCAGCCGCACCGCGTCGGCGGCTGCCGCCACCTGGTCGTTGGGCCGGCTCACGTGCAGGGTCGCCGGCACCGTGCGGTGTCTCAGGATGAGGAGCGACTTGATCAGCCCCGCCATGCCGGCCGCCGCCTCGGCGTGCCCGATGTTGCTCTTCACCGAGCCGACCCGCAGCGGCGCGGTGCGCGGCCCGTCCTCGCGGCGCTCCGCGATCAGGGCCTCCAGCTCGACCGCGTCGCCGATCGTGGTGCC
Organism: Streptomyces sp. NPDC060184; assembly: GCF_042728795.1. Lineage (NCBI taxonomy): Bacteria > Bacillati > Actinomycetota > Actinomycetes > Kitasatosporales > Streptomycetaceae > Streptomyces > Streptomyces sp. NPDC060184. The sequence goes on along the minus strand of NZ_JBHWYX010000004.1, from coordinate 174,298 downwards.
GGTGCCGTGCGCTTCGACGTAGTCCAGTTGTCCCACCCCGACGCCCGCCGCCCGGCACGCCTCCCTGAGCATGGCGCGCTGTCCGCCGACCGAGGGGCGCAGTAACAGCCCGTCGCCCTGGCCCTCGTGGGTGACGGCGCTCCCCAGGATCACGCCGAGCACCGGATCGCCGTCCGCCAGCGCGTCGTCGAGGCGCTTCAGGATCACGGCCCCCACTCCCTCGCTGCGCACGAAGCCGTCCGCCCGCGCGTCTCCGAAGCGGCAGCGGCCCCCGGGCGACAGCATGCCGCCCTGGGAGTAGGCGATGGCGTCGTCCGGAGACACGATGAAGTTGACCGCGCCGGCGATCGCCAGATCGCTCTCCCCGCTGAGCAGGCTCTGCCGCGCGCCGTGCACGGCCACCAGGGACGAGGAGCAGGCGGTGTCCAGGACGAGGCTGGGGCCGCGCAGATCCATGGCGTAGCTGATCCGGCCCGCCGTGGCTCCCCGGATGCGGCTGCCGACCGCGCCGTGCACGCCGGGCGGGGCGTGCACCTCTCCGTACTCGGCGGTGGCCTGCCCGACGAAGACTCCGGTGCGGCTCGCGGCGAGGGACGAGGGGACGATCCCCGCGTCTTCCAGGGCTTCCCACACGACGTGCAGGAGCAGCCGCTGTTGCGGGTCCATCGCCTTCGCCTCCACCGGAGCGATCCCGAAGAAAGAGGCGTCGAAGGCGAAGGGGGCGTCGAGGAAACCGCCGTGCCTGCTCACCGTCTTTCCGGGGGTGCCCGGCGTCGGGTGGTGGAACAGCCCGGCATCGAAACGATCAGATCCCACCGGTGTGATCGCATCGGTATTCGCCAGCAAATTGTTCCAGAATTCATCCACGCCGCCCGCCTGCGGGAACCGGCATCCCATGCCGATGACAGCGATGGCCGAGCCGGCACTTCCTGACTCTCTGGGCATTTTCCCCTACCTCGTGTGTCGTGGGCGCTTCGGCGGGGCCGGACCCCATGCGGAGCGGGTCCAAAAATACACTCGCGAACAACTTTGGTCCATGGGGTATTCGTGCGGGCGAAACACGCCACTTTGCCGGTCCAGTGGCGAAAATTCGCGGTCACAGCCCCCGGGTGGGCCGGAATGTTCTGCGGCTTCCCGACTGAGAGGTATCGCCACGTCGAGGACGCGGGGGCCGATTTGACGGCTTCGGGAGGACTTGTCGGTTCGCGATCGTGATTCAAATCACACTCTAGCTGTACTGGCATTCAAACTTGTGCTCGCATCTATAGTTCATGGCAGCAGCAGGCCGACCGGCGATGATCAATTGGCCTGAGCGTCAAGGCGGAGTTTCCCGGGGCGCGTGCTCCAGCTCCATCTCTTCCCGCCCTTCTTTCCGTTCGGGAACAAGACGAGGAGTATCGAATGACGGCCGTCATGCCGCCAGAAACATATTTCACACACTCCGGAAACGGGCTGTTCACAAAAGGAACGCCGGCGCGTTCCTGGACCGTCAGTACGGCCAAGCCCGTCACCTACGAGGTGCGTTTCGAGAACGGAATACTCGATCCCGCCCATTCCGCCCTGGCCGAAGCGGGCAACCCGCCCGGCAGCACGGGCACCCGGCGCCTGCTGGTGGTCGAGGAGCAGGTGCAGCGCCTCTACGGAGACCGCATCGCGGCGTACTTCGACGCACGCGGCATCGAGACGGTGACCCGCGTCCTGCCCGCCCACGAGCAGCTCAAGACGATGGAGTCGGCCTTCCACGTGGTGGAGTCCATGGACGCCTTCGGCATCGCGCGCCGCCACGAACCCGTCGTCGCCATCGGCGGCGGGGTCCTCATGGACATCGTGGGCCTCGCCGCCAGCCTCTACCGGCGGTCCACCCCGTACGTCCGTGTCCCCACCACCCTCATCGGCCTGGTGGACGCGGGCGTCGGCGCCAAGACCGGAGTCAACTTCGGCCGGCACAAGAACCGGCTGGGCACCTACCACCCGTCCTCGGTGGCGCTGCTCGACCCGGCGTTCCTGGCCACGCTCGACCAGCGGCACATCTCCAACGGCCTGGCCGAGATCCTCAAGATCGCCCTCGTCAAGGACCGGACCCTCTTCGAACTGCTCGCCGCCCACAGCAAGACCCTGCTCAACGGCAGGCTCCAGCTGACCGAGGACCCCGACGGCCGCCACCTCGTCGCCGAAGAAGTCCTGTGCCGGGCCGTCCACGGCATGCTCGAAGAACTCCAGCCCAACCTCTGGGAGCACCAGCTCCAGCGGCTGGTGGACTACGGCCACTCCTTCTCTCCCGTGATCGAGATGGAGGCGCTGCCCGAACTCCTGCACGGAGAAGCGGTCTGCGTCGACATGGCCTTCACCACCGTCGTCGCCCGCCGACGCGGCCTGGTGAGCGACGAGGACACCCGGCGCGTGCTGGCGGTCATGGAAGACCTGGGCCTGCCCGTCACGCACCCCGCCTGCACGCCCGACGTGTGGGAACGCGCCCTCACCGACACCGTCCGGCACCGCGACGGCCAGCAGCGTCTGCCGCTGCCGGTCGGCATCGGCCAGGCGTGCTTCGTCAACGACCTCAGCCCGCATGAACTGCGCGCGGCCCACGCCGAGTTGCAGGAGCACGACCGGTCCCTGCGGGGTGCCCTGTGATCGTCGCCGACACCTCGCGGGCCTCGCACGTCCACGGCGTGCACGGCGCCGAAGGCCTCACCTACTGGAAGTGCCTCGCACGCCGCACCGGCACCACCGGCACGTGGGAAGCGGTCGAATGGGCCTGCCTGCCGCCCGGCGGTGTCAGCGGAGCCCACCTGCACACCCGCACCGAGGAGATCTACTTCGTCCTCTCCGGGCGCGGCGAACTGCTCCTGGACGACACCACCCACCCGGTGCGGCCCGGCACCACGGCCCTCACCGGCGTCGGCAGCACGCACGGCCTGCGCAACACCGGTGACGGCGAACTCGCCTGGCTCGTCGTGGAGATGTCCGCACCGGCCACCCACGCCGTCCTCACCCAGGACGCCCCCGCCCATCCTGGAGGAACCATGCCCCGCAGCAGGGTGTACCAGCTCGACGAAGTCCGCAGCGTCGACCCGTCCGAAGCCTTCGACGGGCCCCTCTCCACCATCCGCATCCTGACCCTCGCGGAGGCCGGCAGCGAGACGCTGAAGGCCCGGAACAGCGAACACGTGCTCTTCGTGATCGACGGAACGGGCGTCGCCGAGACCGCGGGCTCCCGGGCCGAGCTCGTCCCCGGCACCGCCGTCACCCTCCCGCTGGGCACCCAGGCGCACGTCCTGGCCCACGAGGGCGGACTCCAGCTCTTCCACGCCGCGATGGACGTGCCCGGCCGGGAGGAGAGCACCCGGTGATCATCTCCTCCGCCGTCGCCCACGCCGAGGCGCTCCACGCCGGCGCCGGGTCGGTCCTCCGACGCTGCCTCGCCCGCCGGGGCATGCTCCACAGCGAGTGCGAAGCGGTCGACCAGATCGTCCTGGAACCGCACGCCCGCATCGACCACCGCGGGCGCACCGGGGTCGACGAGGCGTGGTTCGTCCTGTCCGGGACGGTCACCGTCGACGAGTGCGACTCCGCGCCGTGGTCGCTCCACGCGGGCCAGCTCATGCTCAGCCCGGCCGGAGCCCGCCCCCACCTCACCACCGGCGACCTCCCCGCCACCCTGCTGCTGCTGGCGACGCTGCCCGACCGGTACGCCGCCCAGCTCCCCCCGCGCGTACCGGAGCTGCACCATGACTAGCCCGGCCCACGACCCCGCCTGGGTGCGGGGAACCATGACGGCCGTCGCCGTCACCTCCCCCAAGAGCGTCGAGACGGTGGAGATCCCGATCCCCGGGCCGCTCGCCGGCCACGCACTGGTCCGCGTCTCGTACGCCGGACTCTGCGGAACCGACCTGGAACTCCTGCACGGCACCGCGAGCTACGTCCTCGACGGGCGGACCCGCTACCCGCACGTCGTCGGGCACGAATGGAGCGGCACCGTCGTGACCGCGCCCGGCACCGGACTGGCCGCCGGGCAGCGCGTCGTCGGCCAGACCATGGTGCCCTGCGGCGGATGCGCCCACTGCCGCGGCGGCCGGCGCGGCCTCTGCCCGCACATGCGCGAGGTCGGTCTCTACGGGCTCCAGGGAGCGGCGGCCCAGTACGTCCGGGTCCCCGCGAGCTCGCTCGTCCCCGTGCCCGACACGGTCGACGCCCGCTCCGCCGCACTGGTCGAACCCGCGGTCACCGTCGTCGAGGCGTTCCGGCGGGCCGGTTGCCTCCCCACCGACCGCGTGGCCGTCGTGGGGACCGGCACCATCGGCCTGCTGGCGGTCCAGCTGGCCGCCCATCTGGCCCAGCACGTCGACGCCGTCGGTGTGGACGCGCCGGCCCTCGAACTCGCCACCGGCCTGGGAGCGCGGCGCGGCCTCCTCCCCGGCCAGGCCGACCCGAGCGCGTACTCCCTGGTCGTCGAAGCCTCCGGCGCCTCCGCCGGCTTCGCGAGGGCCCTGGAACTCGTCGAACCCGGCGGTCGGGTCGCCGCCGTCGGCGTCACGCACGAACCCGTTCCGCAGGTCGACGCCGCCCGCATCACCCTCGACGGGATCTCCGTGCTCGGCATCCGCCACGGGCTCGACCACTACGACGAGACCCTCGGCCTCTTCGCCCGCGGCGTTCTGCGGGCCGCCCCCCTGATCCACGCGGAGCTGCCCGCCGCGGAAGCCCGGCAGGCGTTCCGGACCCTGGAGACGGGCCGCGGCGCACGCCCCAAGATCCTGCTCTCGTTCGACGCCGCGGACGCCGCGGACGCCGCCGACGCACGGGAAGCCGAGGAAGCCCATGTCCGATGACACCTCCCCGACCGCCGCCCGGCGGCCCACCGCCCTCGTCACGGGCGCCAGCTCCGGCATCGGCCGAGCCACCGCCGTCGCACTCGCCCGGGCGGGACACCGCGTCGCGGTCGGCTACCGCACGGACGAGGAAGGCGCCCGGCGCACGGTGCGGGACATGCCCGAAGGGACGGAGACGACCCTGGTCCGGCTGGACCTCGGCGACCCGCGCGCCGCCGCGGAGGCGGTCCGCCGCGTGGCCGGGGAACTCGGCGGGCTCGACGTCTTCGTCAACAACGCCGGGATCAACCGCCGGGCCGACGCCCTCGACGAGGACGCCGACGGATGGCAGCACCTCCTCGACGTCGACCTCACCGGCCCGTTCCTCTGCGCCCGGGCGGCAGCCGCCTCCATGGTCGCGGCCGGCCGGGGCGGACGCATCATCAACGTCACCTCCGTGCACGAGCACATCCCCATCCGGGGCGGCAGCGCCTACTGCGCCGCGAAAGCCGCGCTGGGCGCCGTCACCAAAGTGATGGCCCTGGAACTCGCCGAACACCGCATCACCGTCAACTCGGTGGCACCCGGCGAAACGGCGACCCCCATGAACGGCGTGCCCGAACGCACCGACGCCGCCGACGTGAAGCGACCCGCGATCCCCGTCGGCCGCCCCGGGCGCCCGGCCGAGGTGGCCGCGCTCATCACCCACCTCGCCTCGCCCGCCGCCGCCTACACCACCGGGGTCTCCCTCACCGTCGACGGCGGCCTCAGCCTCATGGCCGCGATCGCCAACCAGGGCTACGCCAACACCCTCTGAGCCGCACCCACTCCGTACCGGAAAGGCACCGCACCATGGCCCTCCAGCTTCCGCAGACCGGCACCGGAATCCCCACCGCCCGGAGCGTGGACCACTTCGCCTTCACCGTCCCCGACCTCGACCAGGCGATCGATTTCTTCACCACCACGCTCGGCGGCGAACTCGTCTACCGCCTCGACCGCCTCGTCCGCGACGACGACTGGATGAGCGTCCACCTCGACGTCGACCCCAGGGCCACGACCGAGATCGCCATGCTGCGCCTCGGCCCCACCAGCAACGTCGAGCTCTTCGAGTACACCGCCCCCCGCCAGAACAACGTCCCGCCGCGCAACAACGACGTGGGCGGCCACCACCTCGCCTTCTACGTCGACGACGTCGACGCCGCCGTCGCCTACCTCGGCGGCCGTCCCGGCGTGCGGGTCCTCGGCACGCCGCAGACCATGCCCGAGGACGCCCCCAACGCGGGCGACCGCTGGATCTACTTCCTCACCCCCTGGGGCATGCAGATGGAGGTCCACTCCGTCCCGCAGGACATGCCCTACCAGAAGGAGACCGACGGCCGGCGCTTCGGCCCGGTGGCGTCCTGGCACAACGGGACCGTCACCACACCGGCACCCGGCATCCCCACCGCACGCAACATCGACCACGTCGCCTACACGGTGGCCGACCTCGACGCGTCCGTGGACTTCTTCACCGGCGTCCTCGGCGCCGAACTCCTCTACCGCATCGGCCCGATCCCGCTGCCCGCCGACGTCATGAGCACCCAGCTCAACGTCGACGGAGCGGGAACCATCGAACAGGCCATGCTGCGCCTGGGCCCCACGGACAACATCGAGCTGTTCTCCTACGCGGTCCCCGGCTCGTCCTCCGTGCCCCCGCGCAACAGCGACGTGGGCGGTCACCACCTCGCCTTCTACGTCGACGACGTCGACGCCGCCGTCGCCTACCTCGGCGCGCAGGAGGGCGTCGAGATCCTCGGCACCCCCGAGACCATCACCGAGGGCCCCATCGCCGGCGACCGCTGGGTCTACTTCCGTACCCCCATCGGCATCCCGATGGAGGTGCTGAACATGCCCGACGGCGGCATGCCCTACGAGGCGACGACCCGGGCACGACGCGCCCCCGGCGGCCCGGTCGCCTGGACCAACCGTCCCTGAGACACCCCCGTCCCCCCGCCCGAAGAGAGGAGACCTCCCATGCGGTGGAACGACATACACGTGGCCGGTACCGGAGCCTGGCTGCCGGACGATCACGTCACGGCCGAACAGGCGGTGGCCGACGGCGACTACAGCGCCGACGAAGCCGGACGCAGCGAACAACTGACACTGACGGTGGCCCCGCCGGAAGCCTCCACCCCGGGCATGGCCGCGGCGGCGGCCCGTCAGGCCCTGTGGCGCGCGGGCGCGGACCCCGGCCAGGTGGACGTTCTTCTCTACTCCGTCCTCAAGCACAACGGCATCAACGTCGCGAACCCCACCTCCTACGTCCAGCGCGAGGTGGGCAGCGCGGCGGCGTTCGCCGCCGAGGTCCGCGCCGGTTCGAACGGGGGACTGGCCGCCCTGGAGCTGGCCTGCGACAGGCTGTCGGCCCGCCCCGAGGCGAACCTGGCCGTGGTGGCCTGCGCGGACATCTGGGGGCCTCCCCACTTCGACCGCTGGCGCGCCGACTCCGGCCTCGTCTTCGGCGACGGCGGCAGCGCGGTCGCCGTGTCGACCCGGGGCGGGTTCGCCCGGCTGCGGTCCCTGGTGACGACCCAGGACCCCGAACTGGAAGGCCTGCACCGCGGCCACGACTCCTTCGGAGACTTCCGCAACGACGCGGACCACCCCATCGACCTCTACCGACGGGCCCAGGAGTTCCTGACACGGATGCCCAAGGAGGAGCTGTGGAAGCGGGGTTCGGCCGGGCTCCACGCCGCGGTGAGCCAGGCGACGCAGGAGGCCGGGGTCGACCTGGCCTCGGCGGACCACATCGTGCTGCCCCACTTCGGCTCCCACCTGCTGCAGCGTCAGGTCCTCCGGCCCCTCGGGCTGACCGGATTCACCCGCACCACCTGGGAGTTCGCCCGCCGCGTCGGCCACCTGGGCGCCGGCGACCAGCTCGCCGGCCTCAACCACCTCGCGGAGAGCGGTTCCCTGCGGGCGGGCGAGCACATCGTCCTCGTCGGTGTCGGCGGCGGCTTCAACTGGAGCTGCGCCGTGCTGGAAGTCGGTGAGACGCCCGGCTGGACGCGACGGGAGAACCACCCCCACCCCACCACCGTGCCCATCGCAGAGGAGACCGGGACATGCCCGTAGGGATCATCCGCATCGGGGCCCACGTGCCTCCGGACGTAGTGGACAACGCGACCGTGGCCCGCTGGAGCGGAGCCAGTCCGGACTGGACCGACCAGCGCACCGGTATACGGGAGCGCCGGTACGCGGCGGACGGGGTGGCCACCTCCGACCTGGCGACCGCCGCCGCCCTCGACGCTCTCGGCGCCGACCGGGAGGAGTGGCCGCACATCGACTGGATCGCGCTGGCGACCTCCACCGGGGACAGGCCGCAGCCCGCGACCGCGGCCCTCACCCAGGACAAGCTGGGACTGCACGGCATCCCCGCCTTCGACGTCAACGCCGTGTGCTCCGGGTTCCTGTTCGCCCTGGACATCGGCCGGGCGCTGGTGGACCGGCCCGGCGGCGAGTCCGGCGCGCTGGTGGTCGCCGCGGACATGTACTCCCGCATCATGAACCGCTCCGACCGGAAGACGGTCGCCCTCTTCGGGGACGGTGCGGGGGCCGCGGTCCTCGGACCCGTCCCCGAGGGCTACGGCATCCACGCGGTGAAGCTGGTCACCGACGGGGACCGCAGCGGCCTGGTGGGAGTCGCCGCCGGCGGGACCGCGAAGGCGCTCGACCCGCAGGCGTGGGAGGCCGGTGAGCACCTCTTCGCGATGGACGGGCGGGCGGTGCGCGACTACGTACTGGCGACCCTGCCCAAGCTCGTCGCCGAAGTCCTCCAGGAGAGCTCCCTGGAGCTCGGCGACATCGACCGGGTGATCTTCCACCAGGCCAACACGCGGCTGCTGGAGCAGTGCGTGCGCGACCTGGGGATCGACCCCGCGCGCGTCCCGATGACGGCTCCCCGCTACGGCAACACCGGGGCGGCCTCCATCCCGATCACCCTCCACGACGCGCACCTGCGCTCGCCCCTGCGGCGCGGCGAGCGGGTGCTGCTCGCCGGGGTCGGCGGGGGCATGACGGCGGGCGCCGCCGTCATGACCTGGTACTGAACACCGCGCACCGGCACGAACCGCACCCGGACCTCAAGGAGACGAGATGAGACTCAAGGGCAAGACGGCGGTGATCACGGGCGGGACACGAGGTCTCGGACTGGCCATCGCACGCGAGTTCCTGACGGAGGGGGCGAACGTCGTGTGCGCGGCCCGCTCCCGGGGGGACGTCGGAAAACTGCTGGACCAGCAACCGGAACACACCCGGTTCCTGCTGGCCGACGTGAGCGACCCCGGGGCGATGCGCGACGTCATGCGGACGGCGGACGCCGAGTTCGGCGGTGTCGACACGGTCGTCGCGAACGCGGGCGTGAACCGCGACGGCAAGATCGAGTCGCTGGCCTACGAGGACTGGCGGGCCGTGATGGACACCAACCTCACCGGGGTCTTCCTCTCGGTGCAGGCGGCCGTCCCGTACCTCAGGAAGAGCGGCGGCTCGGTGATCACCGTGTCCTCGTGCATGGGCAGCCGGGTGGCCGTGGGAGCCGCCGGGTACGCGGCGTCGAAGGCGGCCGTCGAGATGTTCACCCGCGTCGCGGCGATCGAACTGGGACGCACCGGGGTGCGGGTCAACTCCCTCGCACCCGGCTTCCTCGACGAGGGAATGGGCCGGGAACTCGTCAGCAACGAGCGTGCCTGGGAGGCGTACCGGAAGCGGTTCGCGCTGGGCCGCGCCGGCGAGGTGGGCGAGGCGGCCCGCGCGGCGGTCTTCCTGGCGTCCGAGGACGCGAGTTACGTCAACGGCGAGATCCTCGGAGTCAACGGAGGCCTGTTGTGGGCGTGAGCACGCGTACCGGAGCGGCTGCCGCCGCCCTCCTCACCGTGGACGAACACGTCGCCACGATCCGCCTGGACCGGGCGCCCGTCAACGCGCTGAACCGGGACGCGCAACGCGCCCTGCACCGGGCGGCGGCGCTGGCGGCCACCGATCCCGACGTGCGGGCCGTGGTCCTGTACGGCGGTCCCGCCATCTTCAGCGCGGGCGCGGACATCAAGGAGATGGCCGGGATGACCCACGCGGACATGCACGAACACGCCTCGGCGCTCCAGTCCGCGTTCACCGCGGTCGCGGAGATCGGCAAGCCGGTCGTCGCCGCCATCAACGGCGCGGCCCTGGGCGGGGGGTGCGAACTCGCGCTGACCGCGGACTTCCGCGTCTGCGCGGAGGACTCCCGGCTGGGGCTCCCCGAGATCCTGCTCGGCGTCATACCGGGAGCGGGCGGCACGCAGCGGCTGCCCCGGCTCGTCGGCCTCGCGGTGGCGAAGGACATGATCTTCTCGGGGCGCGCCCTGACGGCTCCGGAGGCGCTGTGCGTGGGCCTGGTGGACGAGGTGGTTCCCGGCGACGAGGTGCTGTCGGTGGCCACGGCACGGGCCCGTTCCTACGCGCGCGGTCCGGCGATGGCGCTGGCGGCGGCGAAGTACGCCCTCGACAAAGGCAGCGCGCTCGGCCTCGACGAGGGTCTGGCGGTCGAACGGGAGCGGTTCGCCGCCTTGTTCGGGACGGAGGACCGGGCGCGGGGCATGGGAAGCTTCGTCGCCCGGGGGCCGGGCCACGCGCGGTTCGGCGGTCGGTGAGGTGGTGCCGGCCCCGGCCTCCGGGCGGACGGCGCCGCCTTCGGCGCACGGCCCGGCGCCGCAGGGCGGTTGCCGGGGCCGGCCGTCACGCCGACGGGCCGACGAGGAAGTGCAGGCCCCCCGGGGTGCGGTCCACGGCCATGCCCGAGCGGGAAAGCACGGCCGACAGGGCTTCGGCGTAGGTGACGGCGGCCAGTGCGGCCAACTCGGCCCCCTGGTCGGTGAGGCGGCCGAAGACGCCACGCCGGTCGTCGGGGCACAGACAGCGCTCGCAGAGGGAACGGTCCTCCAGTCGCCCCGTCAGCCGGCTCACGGAGCTGTGCGTCAGCCCGACGGCCTCGGCGAGGTCCTGCATGCGCAGGCTGCGTTCGGGGGCCCCCGCCAGGGCGGCCAGGACGTGGAACTCGGAGACGCGCAGCCGGTGGCGGCGGTCGAGCGCGCGCTCGACGGCGTCGGTCACCCGCGCGTGGGCGCGGTGGACGGCCATCCAGTCCGCGGTCGCGGGTGCCCACGGGGGCGGCGTCTCCCGTGCTTCCTCGGTGCGTCCGGTCGCGTGCGTCATCCGGTGCCTCCGTAAATCCGTTCTCGTCCAGTCATCTTGACACTCCGTCACTGAGCATGCAATCAATGTGTTTGCATGCACGTACCGCGTACATATCTTGAGAGGTGGCGCCATGCCCCTGCCCCTGTTCTCCTTACTCGTCTGCGTGTTCGGGGTGGGAACCGCCGAATACGTGATCGCGGGCCTGCTGCCCAACATCGCCACCGACGTCGACGTCAGCGTTCCCAGCGCGGGCCTGCTGGTGACCGCCTACGCCGTGGGCGTGGTCATCGGCGGCCCGCTCATCACCGCGCTGACCACCCGCGTCGAGCGCAAGACGCTCATGCTCGCGCTGATGGCGATCTTCACCCTCGGCAACGTCATCGCCGCCCTCGCCCCCGGCTACACCGTGCTGCTGGTGGCCCGCGTCGTCTCCTCGCTCGCCCACGCCACCCTCTTCGCGGTGGCCCTGGTCGTCGCCGTCAACTCCGTCGCCCCGGAGAAGCAGGGCCGGGCCGTCGCACAGGTCGCCGCCGGCCTCAACCTGGCCACCGTGCTGGGCGTCCCCCTCGGCACCCTCCTCGGGGAACAGTTCGGGTGGCGGTCCGCGTTCTGGGCCGTCTCCGGCGTGGCCCTCGCCGGCACCGCGCTCATCGCGCTGTTCATCCCCACCGCCCGCGAAGCGGAGGGCGGCGTGGCGCCCGACACCACCAGCCTCCGTGCCGAAGTGTCCGTCTTCGCGCGCCCGCAGGTGCTGCTGGCCATCGGCATGACCGTGCTCGGCCAGACCGGCGCGTTCACCGCCTTCACGTACCTCGCGACGATGCTGACCGACACCACCGGCTTCTCCGGCACCTCGGTCACCGTCCTCCTCCTCGTCTACGGGGTCGGATCGCTCGTCGGCAACCTGGTGGGAGGCCGGCTGGCCGACCGCTCCCTGATGGCGTCGCTGTGCGGGATGCTCGTCGCGCTGCCCCTGGCACTCGTGGTGCTGGGCCTCACCCTGGACAGCAAGCCCGCCGTCTCGGTGGCCGTCTTCGTCTTCGGTGCGGCGGCCTTCGCCATCACGCCCGCCCTCCAGGCGCGCCTGCTGGCCGCGGCGTCCGGTGCCCCGACGCTGGCCGTCTCGGTCAACATCTCCGCCTTCCAGCTCGCCAACGCCTTCGGCGCCTGGATCGGCGGCCTGGTGATCGGGTCGTCCCTCGGAGCCGACGGGGTCACCTGGACCGCCGCGGCCGTCTCGCTGCTCGCCCTGCCCGTCGCCGTCCTCGCCCTGCGCCACGACCGCCGCGGCGGACGGCCCAAGGGCGCCGGCCCGCTGGACGAGAGCCCCGCACCCGCCCAGAGCCCCGCTCCCGCCGAGGCCTGAACCACGAGGAAGTCAGCACCGTGCGCGCAGTCATCATGAACACCTTCGGAAGCCCCGACGTCCTGCACGAGAGCGAGGTGCCCGACGCGCCCGCCCCCGGGCCCGGCGAGGTCACGGTCAGGATCGAGGCGGTGTCCGTCAACCCCGTGGACAACCAGGTCCGTTCGGGGTCCAAGGGCGACGAGCTCACCGTCCCGCTGCCGATGATCCTGGGCTGGGACCTGTCCGGCCGTGTCGAGGCCACCGGACCCGGCGCCGAGCGTTTCGCCGTGGGCGACCCCGTCGTCGGGATGAGCGCCCAGGCCGGAACCGGACTGGGCACCTGGGCCGAGCGGGTCACCATCGGCGAGGACCTGCTCGCCCCGGCCCCGCGCTCGCTGGGCCTGCGGGAGGCCGCCGCCCTCCCGCTCGCCGCGCTCAGCGTGTACCAGCCCTTCGCCCGGCTCCCCCTCCCGCCGGGCGGCACGATCCTGGTCACCGGAGGCGTGGGCGCCCTGGGAGGCTACGCGCTCCAACTCGCCCGCCTGCGCGGATGGCACGCCGCCGCGCTAGTCCGCGAGAAGGACACGGAGCTCGCACGCGAACTCGGTGCGCAGGAGGTCCACACGTCCGTCGCGCAGGCCCGCCGGTCCGGCGGCTACGACGTCGTGTTCGAGACCGCCGGCATCCCCGACGCGATCGAGGCGGTGAAGGACGGCGGCCGGCTGGTGACCGTCGTCCCCACGGTCGTCCCGCCCCCGGAACGCGGTATCACCCCGGAGATCTCCTTCGTCGAACAGGACGGCCGGGCCCTGGAGGCCTTGGTCGGCCTCGTGGACAGCAAGGACCTCACCGTGCGCGTCGGTACCGTCCACCCCTTCGCCCGGGCCGCGGAGGCGGTACGCGCCTTCGAGGACGGCGGAATCCGCGGCAAGGTCCTCCTCGTCCCCACCGCACCCGACGGCGCGGACCGCCCGTAACCCCCGGCGCGGGGTGCGGGTGCCCCGCGCCCGTGGCCGCACCCGCACCCCGCTACCCCGTACGACAGACCGCCGGGCGGAACACCCGCCCGTCGCGGTCCCGCACAAGGAGAACCACCCGGTGAAGATCGGCATCAACCTGCCCAACTTCGGCCCCGGCATGGACGCGCAGACTCTGCTCGGCTGGGCCCGCACCATCGAGGATCTGGGGTACGACCTCCTGCTGGTCTCCGACCACGTGGCCCTCACCCCGGACGCCGCCGGACGCTCTCCGGAGCCGTTCTACGAAGCCTTCACCTCGCTCGCCTGGCTCGCCGGACAGACCTCCCGCATCGAGATCGGAACCGGCGTGGTGATCATGCCGCACCGCCATCCGCTGCTGCTGGCCCGCATGGGCGCCACCCTCGACCAGCTCTCCGGGGGCCGCTTCGTCCTCGGCGTCGGCGTCGGCTGGGCACGCCAGGGATACCAGGCGCTCAACGTCCCCTACACCTCCCGGGGCCGGCTCACCGACGAGTACCTCGCCGCCCTGCGGCGGCTCTGGAGCGACGGGCGGGCCACCTTCCGGGGCGAGACCGTCTCCTTCACCTCGGTCCACAGCGCCCCCATGCCCCACCGCCAACCCTCGCCCCCCGTCTGGATCGGCGGCAACAGCCTGCCCGCGGTCCGCCGCGCCGCCCGCCACGGCGACGCGTGGCACCCGCTGTGGCCCCGGGCCGACTGGCTCCAGCAGGTGGCCGTGCCCACCCTGCGCAAACTCACCGAAGAGGAGGGACGCCCGCCCGTCCAGCTCTGCCCCCGCATCCAGGTCTCCCTCACCTCCGAGCCGCTGCCCGACGCGACCCGGCAGACGGGACACGGCACGACCGAACAGCTCCGGGACGACCTCCGCACCCTCGAAGCCATGGGCTGCGCCTACGTGATCCTGGACACCGACCCCGGCGACCAGCGGCTGCGCGGCACGGCCCAGCAGGACTGGCGCACCCTGGAGACCATCGCCGCCCAGGTCGTCGACCTCGCCACCCACACCGTGCGCTGACCGCGCGCCCCGGCGCCGCCCACCGCCCGCCCGGCACCCCGGGAGCCCGTACGAGCGGGACGCGGACGCGGCGCCGGGCCCGGCCCGAGCCCCGGTGGGCTCCGGCCGGCCCTCACCCGCGCCCGTTCCGTTCCACCCCGCGCCCGTTCCGCTCCACCCCGCACCCGTTCCGCTCCACCCCGCACCCGTTCCGCTCCACCCGCACCGGAGAACGCACCTCGACCGAACCCGACACCACGACCTCGTCCAGGAGAGCCCCCGTGCCCACCTCACAACCGTCCATAGCCGACCTCGTCGCCGCGTTCGCAAGCCCGGACACGGACCTCGCGCACCTCCTCTGCGACCGGCACCCCGCGCACCACCCCGCACTGCGCGTCGTCGGCCCCGACCTCCGCGCCGACCTGGTCACCTACGGAGAACTGGCCGAGCGTTCCCGCCGGCTCGCCCACGCGATGCACCGGCTCGGAGTGGGCGAGGGCGACCGCGTCGCCACCCTGATGACGAAGTCCGCCGAACACGTGGTCACCCTGCTCGCGACCTGGCGCCTCGGAGCCGTACACATACCGCTGTTCACCGCCTTCCAGAGCGAGGCCGTCGCCGCCCGCACCGCGCACGCCGCGCTCGTCGTCGCCGACGCCGCGCAGTTGCCCAAACTCCAGCCCCTGGCCGAGGCCGGGGCACCGTTCCCCCCGATCGTCGTCAACGGCGACCTCACCCACGCCCCCGGACCCGGGACCCACCGCCTCCAGGACCTGGAGACCGACACCCCGCTGCCCACGCCCACGCCCGGCCGCCGTCCCGGCGGTGACGCGCCCTTCATCGACCTGTACACCTCGGGAACGACGGGCCTGCCCAAAGCCGTCACCGTCCCCGTCCGGGCGACGGCGGCCTTCGCCGCATACCAATGGTTCGGTCTCGGCCAGCGCCCCGACGACGTCTTCTGGAACCTCGCCGACCCCGGCTGGGGATACGGCCTCTATCAGGCGGTCATCGGCCCGCTCGCCCTCGGCCTCACCACCACCCTGCTCCGCGCCCGGTTCGACGCCGGGCTCACCGCCCGCGCCCTCACCCGCCTCGGCGTGACGAACTTCGCCGCCGCCCCCACCGCCTACCGGGCGCTGCGCAACACACTCGGCGACCGCCCCCTGCGCACCGCGCTCCGCGCCTGCTCCTCCGCCGGTGAACCGCTGCCCCCGGACCTCGCCCCCTGGGCCCGGCGCTGCCTGGGCGCCGACCTCTTCGACCACTACGGCCAGTCGGAACTGGGCATGGCCGCCGGACAGGCCTGGGGCCCCGTCCCCGGCCCACCGTCCGCCCGCCGCGAGCTGCGCCCCTTCCCCGGCTGGGAACTGACGGTCGTCGACCCCGGGACGGGACGCGAGACCCGGGACGAGACCGGGCTCCTCGCCGTCGACGTGGCGCGCAGTCCGCTCATGTGGTTCGACGGGTACGCGGGAGCCGCCCAGCCCGCCCCGGGGGCCGGCGGCACGTTCGCGCGGGACGGCCGGTGGTTCATCACCGGCGACCTGGCCCGGGTCGGGCCCACGGGCGCCCTCCACATCGAGGGCCGTCAGGACGACGTCATCGTCATGGCCGGCTACCGCATAGGTCCGGTCGAGATAGAGAACGTCCTGCTGGACCACCGGGACGTCGCGGAGGCCGCGGTCACCACCGCCCCGGACGCGCTCCGCGGAGAGGTCGTGGAGGCGTACGTCGTACCCACCCGCACCGCCGCCACCGGCCCCCGCCTGGAGGCGGAACTCCAGGCCCTGGTGAAGACCCGGCTCTCCGCCCACGCGTACCCGCGGCACGTCCACTTCGTCGCCGACCTGCCCCGGACGAACAGCGGGAAGATCCGCCGCGCCGCCCTGCGGTCCTGACGCACCGGGACGCCCCGCCCCGCGGTTCTGACGCTCCGCGCCGCGCCGCCCCGCGGTTTTGACGCTCCGCTTCCCGGGTTCTGTCCGGCGGTGTTCAGCACTCGATGATGTTCACCGCGAGCCCGCCCCGGGCCGTCTCCTTGTACTTGACGGACATGTCCGCGCCGGTCTCCTTCATGGTCTTGATGACCTTGTCGAGGGAGACCTTGTGGGTGCCGTCGCCGCGCAGGGCCATCTTCGCGGCGGTGACGGCCTTGACGGCCGCCATGCCGTTCCGCTCGATGCAGGGGATCTGGACGAGGCCGCCGACCGGGTCGCAGGTGAGGCCGAGGTTGTGTTCCATGCCGATCTCGGCGGCGTTCTCGACCTGCTCGGGGGAGCCGCCCAGGACCTCGGCGAGCGCGCCGGCGGCCATGGAGCAGGCGGAGCCGACCTCGCCCTGGCAACCGACCTCGGCACCGGAGATCGAGGCGTTCTCCTTGAAGAGCATGCCGATGGCGCCCGCCGCGAGGAGGAAGCGGACGACGCTGTCGTCCTTCTCCTCCGGGGTGGCGCCGCCCGCCGCGAAGTTCATGTAGTAGTGCAGCACCGCCGGGATGATGCCGGCCGCGCCGTTGGTGGGGGCGGTCACGACCCGGCCGCCCGCGGCGTTCTCCTCGTTGACCGCCATGGCGTAGAGGGTGATCCACTCCATCGCGTGGGTCTGCGGGTCGCCCTCGGCCCGCAGCTGGCGGGCGGAGTTGGCGGCGCGACGGCGGACCTTGAGACCGCCGGGGAGGATGCCCTCGCGGGACATGCCCCGGCCGACGCACGCCTGCATGACCCGCCAGATCTCCAGCAGACCGGCACGGATCTCCTCCTCGGTGCGCCACTCCTTCTCGTTCTCCAGCATCAGCGAGGAGATGGAGAGGCCCGTCTCACGGGCCAGGCGGAGCAGTTCGTCGCCGGTGCGGAAGGGGTGGGCGAGGACGGTGTCGTCGGGGATGATCCGGTCGGCGCCGACCGCGTCCTCGTCGACGACGAACCCGCCGCCCACCGAGTAGTACGTCTTCTCCAGCAGCAGCGCGCCGGTCTCGTCGTACGCGTGCAGGGACATGCCGTTGGCGTGGTACGGGAGGGCCTTGCGGCGGTGCAGGACCAGGTGCTCGTCCGCGTCGAACGGGATCTCGTGGGCGCCCAGCAGGTTGATGCGGCCCGTGGTGCGGATCCGCTCGACCCGGGCGTCGGCGGACTCGACGTCCACGGTCCGGGGCGACTCGCCCTCCAGGCCGAGGAGGACCGCCTTCGGCGTGCCGTGGCCGTGGCCGGTCGCGCCCAGGGAGCCGTACAGCTCGGCGCGTATCGCGGCGGTCGGCGCGAGCAGGCCCTCGTTCTTCAGCCGGCGCGCGAACATCCGCGCCGCCCGCATCGGGCCCACCGTGTGGGAGCTGGACGGCCCGATGCCGATCGAGAACAGGTCGAAGACCGAAATGGCCACGGATGACTCCTAGCTGGGCGGACGCCGTTGTCCACCGGCGAAACGAAGAATGGGTGTGAGGGGGGCGGAGCAACAGGGCGGGGCACCGCGCTCACCTTCCAGTGTGCGCGATGCCCCGCCCGACCTGCGAAAAATGCCCGTGAACGGGCGGTTGCTACTTGCCCAGGCCGGGGTACAGCGGGAACTTCTCGGCCAGCGCGGCGACGCGGGCCTTCAGGTCCTCGGCGTCGAAGGCGGGCTTCAGGGCCGAGGCGATGATCTCCGCCACCTCGGTGAAGTCCTCCGCCTGGAAGCCGCGGGTCGCCAGGGCCGGCGTACCGATGCGCAGACCGGAGGTGACCATCGGCGGGCGCGGGTCGTTCGGGATGGCGTTCCGGTTGACCGTGATGCCGATCTCGTGGAGCCGGTCCTCGGCCTGCTGGCCGTCCAGCTCGGAGTTGCGCAGGTCCACCAGGACCAGGTGCACGTCGGTGCCGCCGGAGAGGACGGAGACGCCCACCTCGGTGACGTCCGGCTGGACCAGACGCTCGGCGATGACGCGGGCGCCGTCCAGCGTGCGCTGCTGGCGCTCCTTGAACTCCGGGGAGGCCGCGACCTTGAACGACACGGCCTTGGCCGCGATCACGTGCTCCAGCGGGCCGCCCTGCTGGCCCGGGAAGACCGCCGAGTTGATCTTCTTGGCGAGCTCCTGGGTGGAGAGGATCACACCACCGCGCGGACCGCCGAGGGTCTTGTGCGTGGTGGTCGTGACGACGTGGGCGTGCGGCACCGGGTTGGGGTGCAGGCCCGCGGCGACCAGGCCCGCGAAGTGCGCCATGTCGACCATCAGGTACGCGCCGACCTCGTCCGCGATGCGGCGGAAGGCGGCGAAGTCCAGCTGGCGGGGGTAGGCGGACCAGCCGGCCACGATCAGCTTCGGCTGGGACTCCTTGGCGAGGCGCTCCACCTCGTCCATGTCCACGACGCCGTTCTCACCGACGTGGTACGGGACCACGTTGTAGAGCTTGCCGGAGAAGTTGATCTTCATGCCGTGGGTCAGGTGACCGCCGTGGGCCAGGTTCAGACCCATGATCGTGTCGCCCGGCTTGAGCAGCGCGAACATCGCGGCGGCGTTCGCCTGCGCACCGGAGTGCGGCTGGACGTTCGCAGCCTCGGCGCCGAAGAGCGCCTTGATGCGGTCGATCGCGATCTGCTCGACCACGTCGACGTGCTCGCAGCCACCGTAGTAGCGGCGGCCCGGGTAGCCCTCGGCGTACTTGTTGGTGAGGACGGAGCCCTGCGCCTCCATGACGGCGACCGGAGCGAAGTTCTCCGAGGCGATCATCTCGAGGGTGGACTGCTGGCGGTGGAGCTCGGCGTCGACAGCGGCGGCGACGTCCGGGTCCAGCTCGTGGAGGGAGGAGTTGAGAAGCGACATCAGGCGGTCCCTTGGGTCTCAGTTGCCGGAGAACTCGGTGTATTCGTCGGCGGTGAGCAGATCCCCCGGCTCCTCCGCGACGCGAACCTTGAACAGCCAGCCACCCTCGAAGGGGGCGGAGTTCACCAGGGACGGGTCGTCCACCACGTCCTGGTTCGCCGCGGTGACCTCGCCGGTGACGGGCGAGTACAGGTCGCTGACGGACTTGGTCGACTCCAGCTCGCCGCAGGTCTCGCCCGCGGTCACCGTGGAGCCGACCTCCGGAAGCTGGGCGTACACGACGTCACCGAGCGCGTTGGCCGCGTACTCGGTGATGCCGACGGTCGCCACGCCGTCCTCGACGGCCGACAGCCACTCGTGCTCCTTGCTGTACCGCAGCTGCTGGGGGTTGCTCATGACCTGAATTCTCCTGTACGCGGGTGGGTGCTGATGAACGATGGTCTTACGGGATGAGACGCGACTGCGTCACGTTCGCCCCGGTGGGCGGGGCGCGACGGGCGCCGACGCCTACTTCTGGCGCTTGTAGAAGGGCAGGGCCACGACCTGGTACGGCTCGTGGGTGCCCCGGATGT
Source organism: Streptomyces sp. NPDC060184 (assembly GCF_042728795.1). Classification (NCBI taxonomy): domain Bacteria; kingdom Bacillati; phylum Actinomycetota; class Actinomycetes; order Kitasatosporales; family Streptomycetaceae; genus Streptomyces; species Streptomyces sp. NPDC060184. Next base: position 154,567 of record NZ_JBHWYX010000004.1, on the reverse strand, counting down.
CGACGCCCACGCCCTCGGTGCCGGGTGCGGCGAACGCCGCGTCCACGTACGCCATGGCGATCGGCTTGCCCAGCGTCGGGGAGGGGGCGCCGGAGGTGACCTCGCCGATCACCTTGCCGTCCGCGACCACCTGAAAACCGGCGCGCGGCACCCGGCGGCCCTCGGCGACCAGGCCGACGAGCTTGCGGGGCGGGGCGGTCTCGGCGCGCTCGGCGGCGGCGGTGAGGGCCTCGCGGCCCACGAAGTCGCCCTCCTTCTCGAACTTCACGACCCGGCCGAGGCCCGCGTCGAACGGGGTCAGCTCGGTGGTCAGCTCGTGCCCGTACAGCGGCATGCCCGCCTCCAGGCGCAGCGTGTCGCGGCAGGAGAGCCCGCAGGGGATCAGGCCGTGCGGGGCGCCGGCCTCGGTGAGGGCCGCCCAGAGGGCCTCGGCGTGCTCGGGGGCGACGAAGAGCTCGAAGCCGTCCTCGCCGGTGTAGCCGGTACGGGCGATGAGCGCGGGCACCCCGGCGACCGTGCCGGGCAGGCCCGCGTAGTACTTCAGTCCGTCCAGGTCGGCGTCGGTGACGGACTTCAGGATGGCGGGGGACTCGGGGCCCTGGACGGCGATCAGCGCGTACGCGTCGCGGTCGTCGCGGACCTCGGCGTCGAAGCCGGCGACCCGCTCGGTCAGGGTGTCCAGCACGGTCCGGGCGTTGCCCGCGTTGGCGACCACGAGGTACTCGTCGTCGGCCAGGCGGTAGACGATCAGGTCGTCCAGGATGCCGCCGTCCTCGCGGACGATCATCGTGTAGCGGGCCCGTCCGACGCCGACCGTGCCGATGTTGCCGACCAGCGCGTGGTTCAGGAAGCGGACGGCCCCGGGGCCGGTGACGGCGATCTCGCCCATGTGGGAGAGGTCGAAGAGCCCGGCGCGGGTGCGCACCGCGTTGTGCTCGTCACGCTCGCTGGCGTACCGCAGCGGCATGTCCCAGCCGGCGAAGTCGGTCATGGTCGCGCCCAGCGAGCGATGCAGCGCATCGAGGGCGGTCGTACGGGGGGCGGTGCTCATGAGGTGTGGCTCCCAGGGCGCAGGGCATGACGACGAGGACGGTCCCTCCCCATCTGTCATCGGAACCTGAGAGGTTCGCCGAGAGGCCCCTGACGGGTCGGCTTGCACCTTGGGTGGAGCCGGTGAACGGCTCGCTTTTCAGATCTGCCTCATCCACGCGGTACGGGGCCTGAGAGATTCAAGGGAGGAACTTGCTCCTTCGGCGCCCGGCACACACGGTGGCCGGGACTCTCCCGCGTGGATTCAAACGGCCGGTATGCAGTTGCGCGCACATCATCGCACGCAGGGCGGACCGCCTCGGCGCCCGGTACCCCCGCCCCCGCCGCCGCCCCGCCTCCCGTCCGGGACGCTTGCCGCGCATTACCTTTTCTTTACACTTTGTGGGCAGGGGTGGGTGACTCGACAGGGGGAGTGCCGATGTCGTGGCGACCGTACGCGGGGGTGGTGCGGAGGACGGTCCCGGCGCGGCGGGAACAGCCCGCCGCCGAGAAGGGGCCGCCGGCCGTGCGCGACCTGCGCGGCGGGGCGGGGGACGGACCGCGGCGGCTGGAATTCGCCCCCGGGGACGTGGTCGTCGTCTCCGGGCTGCCCGGCAGCGGCAAGTCGACCCTGATCCGGCGCACGGTCACCGCCCGCGCCATCGACTCCCAGGACACCCGGGACCGCTTCGCGGCGGCCCTGCCCCGCTTACTCCCGTACGCCCTCTACCGCCCCCTGGTCCGCGCCGCCCACTACTACGGGCTGCTGCGGGCGCTCCGCTCCGGCGAGGCGGTCGTCGTCCACGACTGCGGCACCCAGGCATGGGTGCGCCGCTGGCTGGCCCGCCACGCGGTGAGCCGGGGCCGCACCCTCCACCTGGTGCTGCTCGACGTGACACCCGAGACCGCGCGGGCGGGCCAGCGCGAACGCGGACGCGGCGTCTCCGGGTACGCCTTCGCCCGGCACCGCCGCGCGGTCGGCCGGCTGCTGCGCGACACGGAACTCGGCCTGCTGCCCCCGGGCTGCGCCTCCGCGGTGCTGCTGGACCGTCCGGCGGCCGGGGCGCTGCGGTCCATCGCCTTCCCGGACCTGGCCGTCGGCGGTCCCGCGCCCGTACCGGGACGACGACGCCCGTCGGCGGCTACTGTTTCTGCCGCAGGACACGGTCGAGTAGAGGACACAGAGGCAGTGGACATCCCGGCACAGACGCCGCCCCAGCAGCTCCAGGGGTGGCCGGCGAACGAGCTCGAAGAAGTACTCAGCGCCTCGCTGGGCGTCCCCGAGGCGGCCGGCCGCCTCGTCGAGGTGCTCGGCCGCAGCCAGGTCTGGATTCCGCTCCCCAACGGCGGCAACCCCGCCAGCGCCGACCTCGACCTGCCGACGATCGAGCTCGACGGCGCGGCCTTCGTCCCCGTCTTCAGCTCCGAGGCGCAGTTCCTCGGCTGCGTCGGCACCCATCTCTCCTTCGCCGTCGCGCCCGCCCGCGAGTTCGCGCGCGGACTGCCCCCGCAGCTCGGCATCGCCGTGAACCCGGGCGGCGCGGTCGGGCTCCCGCTGCCCCCCGCCGCCGTCGCCGAGCTCTGCCGCACCGGCGGCAGCCCGCTGGACGGACCGGCCGGCGGCGGCCGGGTGCGACTGTGGGAGCCGGACTGGAAGGAGGAGCCGGTGGACTTCCTCGCCGCCGTCTCCGCCGAGTTCCGGCAGACCGGTCTGGTCGCCACCGCCCGGCGGGCCCTGGCCAGCATCGAGGGCGGCGACCCCGTCCTCTTCATCGGTGTCTCCGGATTCCAGGCGACGCTGTGGGACGAAACGACGCGAAGCGTCCCCCTCGACGCGCTGGGCCGGGCGCTCGGCCGCGTCCAGGTGCCGTGGCCCGTCAACCTCGTCCTCCTCGACGTGGCCCAGGACCCGGTCGGCGACTGGATGCTGGAGAAGGTGCGGCCCTTCCACCAGTGAGCCCGTCTCCTGGTGAGCCGTTCCCTCCGTGGGGCGGAGAGCGGCCGTGCCGTACCGGCCGGCCGGCCTTCCCCGGGGGCGGATCGCGGGCCCGCCGTTGTCCGGCATGTCGGGTGGTGGCGTCAAGTCGGTGTCAGTGAGGGCGCATAAGCTGGTTTGATGGCGAGGTCGCTCCCGCGCGCCCGGGGGCGTCCGTGCGACACGGTGAATCGACGAGGGGCGGGACCCAGGGTGAGTGCGTCAGGCACGGCGGCGGCCGGGCAGGTCGAACACATGCTGCGCCAGGTGACCCCCGGGCGCTTCGACACCTACGAGGAGCTGCTGAAGGCTCTGTCGGACGGCCAGGTCTGGATGCTGCTCTGGCACGGCACGGCCGGTTCCCCGGACGCCCAGTACGGCAACATCGGGGTGGACGGCCTCGGTTACGCCCCCTGCGTGACCTCCCCCCAGGAGCTCGCGGCCAGCGGCTGGAACCGTGCCCACGAGGTGATCACCGGCCGGGAGATCGCCCGCTCGCTCTTCCCGGACCACTGGGGCATCTGGCTCAACCCGCACGCCCCCGGCGGCGGCGTCGGCATCCCCTGGCTGGACCTGCGCCGGATCGCCACCGGCCTCGACCGGCTGCCCGCGGGACCGCTCACCCTCTCCGAACCGGCCGTCGAGATCCCGCAGTTCTACGCGCTGCTGTCGCAGAACGCGCACCGCACCCCGGCCATCCGCTCGCTGCGCCGCGCCTGGGTGCAGCCGGCGCTCGGCGCCCCGTACCTCGCCATCGGACTCGACCTCTACGACACCGGACGGGCCGCCGTCGAGTCGGCCCGCGCGATGATGGGGCAGACGATCGGCGCCGTCCCGGACGGGCTCCCCGTCTCCACGGTCGCGATGTCCGACGACTACGACCCGGTCGCCATGTGGCTGCGGGCCAACGCCCGCCCGTTCTACGACCGCGAGGCCCACGCGGCTCCCGCCCAGGCCCCGCTCACCGGCGGCTACGGATACCCGCAGCGCGGGGCGTACTGAGCGGGGACGTGCCGTCGGTCCGGAGGTGACCGGGCGGACGTACCGAGCGGGACACGGTGCCGGTCCGGAGGCGACGGTGCCGGACGCACGTGAGCGGTGGGCGCGCCCCGGTTCCGGGTGTGCCCCGCCCGTGCTCGCTTCCAACCTGCCGGTACGGCACCGTAGCGACCGCTTTCCGCCCGGTCGCACTGACCGTCCGTCATGTCCGCTTGGCGGTTTCCGGGTGGTGAACGTGGAACTCGTCGGCCCCTGTGCCCATATGTGCGTCGAGCGCCTCCCGTTCGCGGGGTGTAACCCGGTGTTCGGATAACGGTAGCCCCAGGACAGCATCACGGTTGCGCATACTTTCCCCGTCAGCTCTGGCAACTGATCGCGTACACGCTGAAGACTCCCGTGTCATGCATGGGGTCGGCGATTCCGTGAGCGAGTGCACGACGAAGTTCAGCTGCTCAGCGGGGTCGCATCATCTGTGGCCACTGGGCATTCTCATAGGCAAGGCGAGCCGTCTACAGCGGCGTTGCAATGGCCGGCGACCACCGGCTGGAAGGGTCAGGGCGCTGTGACCGCACCGATCGAGACCACCGGGGCGGCTGCCGGGGCGCAGCCGGAGGCTGTGCTCGACGAGGGCATCAAGTCCCAGGAGATCGTCGGACGTTCGCTCGGGCGTATCGCCTGGATCCGCTTCAAACGGGACAGAGTCGCCGTCGTCGGTGGTGTCGTCGTCGTCCTGCTGATCCTGATCGCCGCTCTGTCCCGGCCGCTCCAGTCCTTGCTGGACCTCGATCCGAACGCCTTCCACCAGGACCTGATCGACAGCAACACCTCGCTGCCCAAGGGCGGATTCGGCGGCATGAGCCTCGATCACCCGCTCGGTGTGGAGCCGAAGTTCGGGCGGGACATCCTCGCCCGCATCCTGGAAGGCTCCTGGGTGTCCCTGGTGGTCGCGTTCGGCGCCACCGTCCTCTCGAACGTCATCGGCACCATCCTCGGCGTGGTGGCCGGGTACTACGGCGGGCGCGTCGACTCCGTCATCAGCCGTCTGATGGACACCTTCCTCGCCTTCCCGCTCCTGCTGTTCGCCATCGCCATCTCCGCGACGCTGCAGGGCGGTGCCTTCGGGCTCGACGGGCTGCCGCTCCACATCTGCGTGCTGATCTTCGTCATCGGCTTCTTCAACTGGCCGTATCTGGGACGGATCGTCCGGGGGCAGACGCTGGCCCTGCGCGAGCGCGAGTTCGTGGACGCGTCCCGCGGCATGGGAGCCGGCGGCCCGTACATCCTCTTCCGGGAGCTGCTGCCCAACCTGGTCGGCCCGATCATCGTCTACTCGACGCTGCTCATCCCGACCAACATCATTTTCGAGGCCTCGCTCAGCTTCCTGGGGGTCGGCATCCAGCCGCCCCAGGCGTCGTGGGGCGGCATGCTCAACCAGGCGGTCGACTACTTCCAGATCGATCCGCAGTACATGGTCGTGCCGGGCCTTGCCATCTTCGTCACCGTGCTCGCGTTCAACCTGCTCGGTGACGGTCTCCGCGACGCTCTCGATCCGCGCAGCCGCTGACTCGGTCCGCGCAGAGAGCTCCACAAGTTTCCGACAATGGAGGGGATTCCGACCATCATGCGAAGGTCATCACTTGCCGCGGTCGCGGCCCTGGGCAGCGTGACCCTGCTGCTCGCAGGTTGCAGCAAGGCAGACGACGGAAAGAGCGACGGCGAGATCAAGTCCGCCGGCGCGGACGCCGCGACGAAGGATGTCGTCAACGCCTCCACCGAGAAGGGTGGCACGGTCACCTACGCGATGGCGGACGTCCCGGACTCGTTCGACCCGGGCAACACCTACTACGCGTACATGTACAACTTCAGCCGGCTGTACGCCCGCCCGCTGATGACCTTCAAGCCGGACGCCGGCGAGAAGGGCAACACGCTCGTCCCCGACCTCGCCTCCGCGCCGGGCACCCAGAGCGACGGCGGCAAGACCTGGACGTACAAGCTGCGCGAGGGCCTCAAGTACGAGGACGGCTCGCCGATCACGTCCAAGGACGTCAAGTACGCCGTCGAGCGCTCGAACTTCGCGCGTGACGTCCTCTCGCTCGGCCCCAACTACTTCCAGCAGTTCATGCAGGACGGCGACAAGTACCAGGGCCCGTACAAGGACAAGAGCCCCGAAGGCCTCAAGTCCATCGAGACGCCGGACGACACCACCGTCGTCTTCCACCTGAACCGGGCCTTCCAGGAGTTCGACTACCTGGTCGCCACGCCGCAGACGGCCCCGGTCCCGCAGGCCAAGGACACCGGCGTCGACTACGTCAAGAAGATCGTGTCCTCGGGCTCGTACAAGTTCCAGAGCTACACCGAGGGCAAGCAGGCCGTCCTCGTGCGCAACGAGAACTGGGACGCCAAGACCGACCCGCTGCGCAAGCAGTACCCGGACAAGATCGTCGTCAACCTGAAGGTCAACCAGTCGACGATCGACCAGGACCTCCAGTCCGGCGACACGCTGATCGACCTCGCGGGCAAGGGCGTCGAGACCCAGACCCAGGCGCAGCTGGTCAGCGACCCGAAGAAGAAGGCGAACACCGACAACACCTACGGTGGCCGCCTGGTCTACGCGGCGCTCAACACCAAGGTGAAGCCGTTCGACAACGTGGAGTGCCGCAAGGCGGTCCAGTACGCCATCGACAAGGTCTCCGTGCAGACCGCCGAGGGCGGCAGCATCCGCGGAGACATCGCCACCACCGTCCTCCCGCCGGACATCACCGGCTACGAGAAGGCGGACGCGTACGCGACCGAGGGCAGCAAGGGCGACGTGGCCAAGGCCAAGGAGCACCTGAAGGCCTGCGGCCAGGACAAGATCACGACCAACATCAGCGCGCGCGGCGACCGTCAGGAAGAGGTCGACGCGGCCACGGCGATCATCGCGTCGCTGAAGAACGTCGGCATCGAGGCCTCCCTGAAGCAGTACCCGTCGGGCAAGTACTTCACCGACTACGCCGGTGTCCCCGCGTTCGACGCGAAGAACAACATCGGCATCATGATGATGCAGTGGGGCGCCGACTGGCCGTCCGGCTACGGCTTCCTGCAGCAGATCCTGAACAGCGCGGCGATCGGCGCGTCCGGCAACACCAACCTCTCGCAGTTCGAGAACAAGGAGGTCGACGCGAAGCTGGCCCAGGCCATCGCCTCGCCCGACATCGCCGAGCGCAACAGGCTGTACGCGGAGGTCGACAAGACCACCATGGACGAGGCGGTCCTCGTTCCGCTGACCTACTTCAAGGTCCTGCTGTACCGCTCGCCGTACGCCACCAACGTGGTGTCCACCGCGGCCTTCAGCGGTGAGTACGACTACCTCAACATCGGCACGACCAAGAAGTAGCAGCCCCGGAAGGCAGGTGAAGGCATTGGTTGCCGCAGGCCGAGAGGCCTGCGGCAACCGGCGCCGATCCCCGTGATCTCGTACATCCTCCGCCGGACGGTCGCGGCAGTGGTCCTGCTGCTGGTCGTCACGGCGGTCACCTTTGGCATCTTCTTCCTGTTGCCCAGGCTCGCCGGCCAGACCCCCGACCAGTTGGCGCAGCAGTACATCGGGAAGAGCCCCACGGCCGCGGACATCGCGGCGGTCAAGCACAACCTCGGCCTGGACCAGCCCGTCTACCTGCAGTACTGGCACTTCATCAAGGGGATCGTCAGCGGCGCCACCTACGACCTCGGCCCCACCACGGCGGACTGCAACGCGCCGTGCTTCGGCTACTCCTTCAAGAACCACATCGAGGTCTGGCCCGAGCTCACCTCGCGCCTTCCGGTGACGATCTCGCTCGCCGCGGGCGCGGCGGTGATCTGGCTGGTCTCCGGCGTCGCGGTCGGAGTGGTCTCCGCGCTGAAGCCGGGCTCGTTCTTCGACCGCACCTTCATGGGGGTCGCCCTCGCGGGCGTCTCGCTGCCCATGTTCTTCACCGGACAGCTGGCGCTGCTGCTCTTCACCTACCAGTGGCCGATCTTCGGCCGTACGTACGTCCCGATCACCGAGAACCCGGCGCAGTGGGCCAACACGCTCATCCCCGCCTGGTGTTCGCTGGCGCTCCTGTACTCCGCCGTCTACGCCCGGCTCACCCGTTCGGGGATGCTGGAGACGATGAACGAGGACTTCATCCGTACGGCCCGCTCCAAGGGCCTGTCCGAGCGCGCGGTGGTCACCCGGCACGGCCTGCGCGCCGCGCTCACTCCGATCATCACCGTCTTCGGCATGGACCTCGGCCTGCTCCTCGGCGGCGCGCTGATCACCGAGCGGGTGTTCTCCCTGCACGGCATCGGCGAGTACGCGGTGCAGGCCATCACCGACAACGACCTGCCGCCGGTCCTCGGCGTGACCCTGCTCGCCGCGTTCTTCGTCGTGCTCTGCAATCTCCTGGTGGACCTTCTCTACGCCGCCGCCGACCCGCGGGTGAGGCTCTCGTGACCGAACTGTCCAAGACCGGCGCCGCAGTGGGCGACCCGGTGCCCGCGGCCGGATCGGCGGCACCGACCGCCTTCCTCGAAGTACGCGACCTCAAGGTGCACTTCCCGACCGACGACGGCCTGGTCAAGTCCGTCGACGGGCTCAGCTTCCGCCTGGAGAGGGGCCAGACCCTCTCCATCGTGGGCGAGTCCGGCTCCGGGAAGTCCGTGACCTCCCTGGCGGTCATGGGCCTGCACCGGCTCGGCGCCCGGGGCAAGAACGTACGCATGTCCGGCGAGATCTGGCTGGACGGCAAGGAGCTCATCGGCGCCGCTCCGGACGAGGTCCGCCGGCTGCGCGGACGCGACATGGCGATGATCTTCCAGGACCCGCTCTCCGCGATGCACCCGTACTACACGGTCGGCAACCAGATCGTGGAGGCGTACCGCGTCCACAACGACGTGACCAGGAAGACCGCGCGCAAGCGGGCCGTCGAACTGCTGGACCGGGTGGGCATCCCCGAGCCGGCCAAGCGCGTCGACAGCTACCCGCACGAGTTCTCCGGCGGCATGCGCCAGCGCGCGATGATCGCGATGGCGCTCGCCAACAACCCGCAGCTGCTCATCGCCGACGAGCCCACCACCGCGCTCGACGTCACCGTGCAGGCGCAGATCCTCGACCTCATCCGCGACCTGCAGAAGGAGTTCGACTCCGCGGTCGTCCTCATCACGCACGATCTCGGTGTCGTCGCCGAGATCGCCGACCAGGTCCTCGTGATGTACGGCGGCCGGTGCGTGGAGCGCGGACCTGTGGACGCGATCTTCTCCCAGCCCCAGCACCCGTACACCTGGGGTCTGCTCGGATCGATGCCGCGCATCGACCGGGAGCAGACCGAGCGTCTCGTCCCCGTCAAGGGCCAGCCGCCGAGCCTCATCAACGTCCCGACGGGCTGCGCGTTCCACCCGCGCTGCCCCTACGCGGACATCCCCAAGGGCGGCATCACCCGCACCGAGCGCCCCGACCTCCAGGTGGTCGGCAGCGGGCACTTCTCCGCCTGCCACCTCCCGACGGAGGACCGCACGCGGATCTGGACCGAAGAGATTGCGCCGAAGCTGTGAGTGAGACGACGAAGACGGACACGGCCGGGGCCGGACTCCCGCGGCAGGCGAAGGCAGCCGAGGACCGGGAGGTGCTGCTCAAGGTCGAGGGCCTGGTCAAGCACTTCCCGATCAAGAAGGGCATCCTGCAGCGGCAGGTGGCCGCGGTGAAGGCCGTCGACGGCCTCGACTTCGAGGTCCGCAAGGGGGAGACCCTGGGCGTCGTCGGCGAGTCCGGCTGCGGCAAGTCGACCATGGGCCGGGTGATCACCAAGCTGATCGAGCCGACCGGCGGCAGGATCGAGTTCGACGGCCGTGACATCACGGACCTGGGGACCGGCGCGATGCGTCCGTTGCGCCGCGACATCCAGATGATCTTCCAGGACCCGTACGGCTCCCTCAACCCGCGCCACACCATCGGCTCCATCGTCTCGGCGCCGTTCAGGCTCCAGGGCGTGACGCCCGAGGGCGGGGTGAAGAAGAAAGTCCAGGAGCTCCTGCAACTGGTGGGCCTGAGCCCCGAGCACTTCAACCGCTATCCGCACGAGTTCTCCGGCGGCCAGCGCCAGCGCATCGGCATCGCCCGCGCGCTCGCGCTCAACCCGAAGCTCGTGGTGGCGGACGAGCCGGTCTCGGCGCTCGACGTGTCGATCCAGGCGCAGGTCGTCAACCTCCTCGACGACCTGCAGAACGAGCTGGGTCTCACCTACGTCATCATCGCCCACGACCTCTCGGTGGTCCGGCACGTCTCCGACCGGATCGCGGTCATGTACCTCGGCAAGATCGTGGAACTGGCCGACCGCGACTCGCTCTACAGGGCGCCGATGCACCCGTACACCAAGGCGCTGCTCTCCGCGGTGCCCGTACCGGACCCGAAGCGCCGGGCGGCCAGGAGCGAGCGCATCCTGCTCAAGGGCGACGTGCCCTCGCCGATCTCGCCGCCGAGCGGCTGCCGCTTCCACACCCGCTGCTGGAAGGCGACGGAGGTGTGCGCCACGGTGGAGCCGCCGCTGATCACGCTGAAGACCGGGCACCAGGTCGCCTGCCACCACCCGGAGAACGCGCCGGACCAGGCTCCCGGCGAGACCGTACTGCCGCAGGCGCGCGAGGCGATCGTGGCCACCGCGCCGAAGGCGACGGAGCCGGAGCCGGAGCCGGAGCCGGAGCCGGACGCGCCGGAAGTGTCCGCCGGGGACGCGGAGGACGGCCCGAAGGGATAGCACCGGCACAATTGGCCGGTGCTCACCGAACTGTTCACCCCCTCCGTCCAGCACGCGCTCGATGTCGTCGGGATCTTCTTCTTCGCGATCTCCGGCGCTCTGCTCGCCGTACGCAAGAACTTCGACGTCTTCGGCATCGCGGTTCTCGCCGAGGTGACCGCGCTGGGCGGAGGGATTTTCCGTGACGTGATCATCGGGGCGGTGCCGCCGGCCGCCTTCACCGACCTCGGCTACTTCCTCACCCCGCTGTTCGCGGCGGGCCTGGTCTTCTTCCTCCACCCGCACGTCGAACGCATCCAGGTCGGCGTCAACGTCTTCGACGCGGCGGGACTCGGCCTCTTCGCCGTGAGCGGCACGACCAAGGCGTACGACTACGGGCTCGGGCTGACCGCCTCCGTCGCGCTCGGGCTCGCCACCGCGGTCGGCGGCGGTGTGCTGCGGGACGTGCTGGCCAACGAGGTGCCCTCGCTGCTGCGCTGGGACCGGGACCTGTACGCGGTGCCCGCGCTCGTCGGGGCCTCGATGGTCGGGCTCTGCATCCAGTTCGACGTCCTGAACGGCTGGTCCACCGGCTTCGCGGTCGTCACCGGGTTCGTCCTGCGGCTGCTGGCGATGCGGTTCCACTGGCGGGCACCGCGCGCCTACAACCGCCGCTCGGCGAGCGGCGAGGAGGGGGCGGCGGCCACCTGAGGGCCGGGCGCGGCTCCTGCGCAGGAGTCGGCTCGTGCGCCGACTCGGCTCGTGCGCCGAGTCGGCTCCTGCGCCGGGGGCTGCTCGTACCCGAAAAAGCTACCGCTCAGTAATCAACCGGTGTAGCGTGCTGGTATGGCACAGGCAGCAGCGCACCCGGTACCGACCGGGCAGACGACCTCGGAGCGGGCGACCCCGGGACCGGCGACCCTCGCACGGGCGGCCGTCGGGGAGAGCGAGTTCGACCGGGACACCGCGGTCGTCCGGCGCGAGGAAGGCGTCTACGACGCGGAGCTCTCCGCGGGGTGGACCATCATCCACGCGGTCAACGGCGGCTATCTGCTGGCGCTCCTCGGCCGGGCCCTCGGCGACGCGCTCCCGCACCCCGACCCGTTCTCGGTGAGCGCGCACTACCTCACCGCCTCCGTACCCGGCCCCGCCGTCATCCGTACCGAGGTCGTCCGCGCCGGGCGCACCCTCTCCACCGGCCAGGCGACCCTCTACCAGTACGACGAGGACGGCAGCGAGATCGCCCGCATCCGGGTGCTCGCCACCTACGGCGACCTCGACGCCCTCACCGACGAGGTCCGCACCACCGCCCTCCCCCCGGCGATCCCGCCGCTCGACCAGTGCCTCGGCACCGAGGCGGGCGGCGACGTGATCCCCGGCAGCTCCGCCATCACCGAGCGGCTCGACATCCGGCTCGACCCCGCGACCGTCGGCTGGGCGCTGGGCAAGCCGTCCGGCAGGGGCGAGATGCGCGGCTGGTTCGGCCTGGCGGACGGCCGCGACCCGGACCCGCTCTCGGTGCTGCTCGCCGTCGACGCGCTGCCGCCGACCTCGTTCGAGCTGGGCCTCAGGGGGTGGACCCCCACCGTCGAACTCACCGTCCACCTCCGCTGCCGCCCGGCCCCCGGCCCGCTGCGCGTCGCCATCTCCACCCGCAACCTCGCGGGCGGTTTCCTGGAGGAGGACGCCGAGGTCTGGGACAGCGCGGACCGGCTCGTCGCCCAGTCCCGCCAGCTCGCCCGGGCCCCGCGGGGCTGAGCCCGGCGACCCGCGGAGCCCGTGACGCGGGGCCCCGATCCGCAGCGCCCTCCCGACTCGCTTCCCGACCCGTTTACGACTCGCTTCCCGACCCGTCCGGTGGACCGCCGGACGGGTCCGTGCTGTCCGGGCCGCTCCCCGCCGGACCGGCGGGAAGGACAGCGGCGGTGACCGGCACCGGCCCTGACGTGCCGTTTGCTCCCGACGGCCGCCGGGTACCCGGACTCAGCGCCGAGCGGCGGTGCAACGGCACCGTACTCCAGGGAGGCAACACCCATGAGCCACAGCGACGGAACGCGGCTCGGGACCATCACCACCAAGGTCCCGGCCCGCCTCGACCGACTGCCCTGGTCACGATGGCACTGGATGATCGTGATCGGCCTCGGGACGGTCTGGATCCTGGACGGTCTGGAAGTGACCGTCGTCGGGAACATCGCCAGCCGCCTCTCCGAGGACGGCAGCGGACTGCCGATCACCGACGCCCAGGTCACCGGGCTCGCGGCGGCCCTCTACGTCGCCGGGGCGTGCTCCGGCGCCCTCTTCTTCGGCTGGCTCACCGACCGCTTCGGCCGCAAGAAGCTGTTCCTGATCACCCTCGCGGTCTACCTCGCCGCCACCGCCCTGACCGCCGTCTCCTTCTCCGTCTGGTGGTTCTTCCTCTTCCGCTTCCTCACCGGCTTCGGCATCGGCGGCGAGTACGCGGCCATCAACTCCGCCATCGACGAGCTGATCCCGAGCAAGTACCGGGGCCGCGTCGACCTGATCATCAACGGCAGCTACTGGCTGGGCGCGATGGGCGGCGCGCTGCTCTCCGTACTCGCCCTGAACACCGACATCTTCCCGAAGAACATCGGCTGGCGGCTCACCTTCGCCCTCGGCGTGGTCCTCGGCCTGGTCATCCTGCTGGTCCGCCGGCACGTGCCCGAGAGCCCCCGGTGGATGTTCATCCACGGGCACTCCGAAGGCGCCGAACGCATCGTGGACGACGCGGAGAAGGCCATCGAGGAGGAGAAGGGCCGCCCGCTCCCCGAGGCGGAGACCGCGATCACCATCCAACAGCGGCGCAGCATCGGCTTCCTGGAGATCGCCCGCACCCTCTTCCGCGACTACCCCAAGCGCGCGACGCTCGGCTTCTCGCTCTTCATCGGCCAGGCGTTCCTGTACAACGCCATCACCTTCGGGTTCGGCTCGATCCTGGTGAAGTTCTTCGACGTGTCCAGCGGCACGACCGGGTACTTCTTCGCCGTCATCGCCTTCGGCAACTTCCTCGGCCCGCTGCTGCTCGGCCGGCTCTTCGACACCTGGGGCCGCCGCCCGATGATCGCGGGGACCTACATCCTCTCCGGTGCGCTGCTCTTCGGCACCGCCGGGCTGTTCGGCGCGGGGGTGCTCACCGCCACCACCATGACCCTCTGCTGGTGCGTGGTGCTGTTCTTCGCCTCGGCCGGGGCGAGTTCGGCCTACCTGACGGTCAGTGAGATCTTCCCGATGGAGACCCGGGCGATGGCGATCGCCTTCTTCTACGCCATCGGTACGGCCGCGGGCGGCATCTCCGGGCCCCTGATCTTCTCCGGGCTCACAGCGAGCGGGGTCGTGGGGGACGCAGTCCTCGCGTTCTGCATCGGGGCGGGGCTGATGGTGATCGCCGGACTGGTCGCGGTGTTCTTCGCGGTGCCCGCCGAGCGGAAGGCGCTGGAGGACATCGCCACCCCGCTCTCGGCGAGCGAAGCACCCTGATTCCGGCGGCGGGTGGGCCGCCTCCGAGGCCATGGCGGTGGTGCCCGCCCTGCCGCGGCGGCCGGGCAGCCGCCGACCGGGGCTCCTCCGCCCCGCCGTCCGACGGCCGCGGAGAGCTGGTGGCCGACTTCTCCGAGCACATCCGGGGTCGCTCCGGCCGAACGCCCGGGAACCCCGCACCGACCCCGGGAAGCCGTACTCACGGGGTGACGTGTCAGCGTGCCGGGATCGGCTGGGTCAGGTTCACCGGGTTGCCGTCGGGGTCCTGGATGTGGGCGACGCGCTGCCCCCACGGCATGTCGTTCGGGCCGCCGCGGACCGAGCCGCCCAGAGCCTCCACCCGGCCGAGTGTCTCGTCGACGTCGTCGACACCGATGCTGAGCAGCATCCGCGGCGCCGCCCCGCTCTCCACGTCCGTCCTGGCCACGAGCCCGAGGTCGGTGTCGCCGATGCGCAGGCCGCGGTAGAAGACGGGCCCTTCCTCCGGTACCCGGAAGACCTCCTCGGCGCCGAACAGATTCGTGTAGAAGGTGAGCAGGAGGTCCTGATGGGCGGTCAGGATCACGGGCTGGACGGTGGACATGGCACTCCTGTCGTGAACGGTCGTGGCGCCGGGTAGACCGCTCGCCGACGGTGAACTCATCGGCAGCCGGACTGAGGGGTGGTGGCCCGCGCGGGGCGGGGATCTGCCGAGCGGCCGGTCCGGGGCGTGTCAGGGGGTGACGATGGGGAAGTCCGGGTCGCCGGGGTCGAGTACGGCGGTGAGGCGGTGGAGTGCCGAGGCGTCGCCTTCGATCCGGACACCGGCTCGGTCGAGGCCTTCGGGGGTGAGGCCGGTGACGGTCAGGTGCGACAGGGCGTGGACCGTGCTGGTGAGGGTGGCGTCGGCCGCTGTCTTCTGGGGGGCGCTGCTGTAGCTGAGGACGCCGTTGGACAGCGTCAGGCGGTAGTGCTCGGCGGTGTCGGTGAGGTGGACGTCGATGGTGAGCTTCTCGTCCCACGCCTTGGGGCCGTTGATCTGGATGGCGATGGCGTCGAAGAGCATGGTGGGGGTGAGGTGGGCGATGACGTCGGGGGAGGCGGTGACGGTGGGGGTGCCGAACCGGCCGTGGCGCAGTTCGGTGGTGCCGGAGAGGTAGAAGTTGCGCCAGGTGCCGTTCTCCGAGCCGTAGCCGAGCTGCTCGAACGTGTCGGCGAGGAGTTCGCGGGCCGCGGCGTGCCGGGGCTCGGCGAAGACGACGTGGCTGAGCACCTCGGCCGTCCAGCGGTAGTCGCCCGCCTCGAACGACGCGCGCGCCTTCTCCACGACGGCGTCGGCGCCGCCCATGAACCGGACGTAGCGCTTTCCGGCTTCGACCGGGGTGTGCTGCCACAGGTGGGCGGGATTGCCGTCGAACCAGCCCATGTAGCGCTGGTAGATGGCCTTGAGGTTGTGGCTGGCCGAGCCGTAGTAGCCGTGGGTGTTCCAGGCGTTCTCCAGGGCCGGGGGGAGGGGGAGGTGTTCGGCGATCTCGATACCGGTCCAGCCCTTGTTGATCAGGCGCAGCGACTGGTCGTGGAGGTAGCCGTACAGATCGCGCTGAGCGGCCAGGAAGCCGACCACGCGCTCTCGGCCCCAGGTGGGCCAGTGGTGCGAGGCGAACGCGACGTCCGTCGTCCCACCGAAGAGGTCGATGGTGGCGGTCAGGGCGTGGGACCAGGCGTGCGGGTCCCGGACCACGGCTCCGCGCAGGGTCAGCGTGTTGTGCAGGGTGTGGGTGGCGTCCTCGGCGGTGCACAGGGCCCTGAACTCCGGGAAGTGGACGAGTAGTTCGGCGGGTGCCTCGGTGTTGGGGGCCATCTGGAAGACCATCCGGATGCCGTCGACCGTCTCCTCCTGTCCCGTTCTGGTGACGGTCAGGGTCGGCGCGATCAGGGTGACGGTGCCGGTGGAGGTGGTCTGCCCGAGTCCGGCTCCGACGGCGCCCTGCGGTCCGCGGGCGAGCGCGGCACCGTACATGTAGGCGGCGCGGCGGCCCATGGCGGTGCCCGCGTACACGTTCTCCGCCACCGCGTGTTTCGTGAAACCCTCCGGCGCGATCACGGGGCACCGGCCGCCGTCGACGTCCTCCTGCGTGGTGACACCCTTCACTCCGCCGAAGTGGTCGACGTGCGAGTGTGTGTACAGGACGCCGGTCACCGGGCGCTCGCCCCGGTGCTCGCGGTACAGGGCCAGGGCCGCGGCGGCGGTTTCGGTGGAGATCAGCGGGTCGATGACGAGGACGCCGGTGGCGCCTTCGACGAACGTGATGTTCGACAGGTCCAGGCCGCGTACCTGGTAGATGCCTTCGACGACCTCGAACAGGCCCTGTTCCGCGACCAGTCGGGACTGGCGCCACAGGCTCGGGTTCACCGTGTCGGGTGCCTCGCCCTCGAGGAACGCGTACGTGTCGTTGTCCCACACGACGGTGCCGGCGGCGTCGGTGACGGAACTGGGCGTTCTGCGGGCGATGAGGCCCCGCCCGGCGTCCTCGAAGTCCTGCGTGTCGGAGAACGGGAGCCGGTCCCTGATCTCGTTCTGCTGTCGGACGATGGGCGACTGAGCGGCCTTTGATGTCGAACTCATACGGTCAGATTCACATTGAAATCGACCCGAATATCGTCACGACACCACCTGCCTGGACGTCGTGGCAGAGATCGGGACGGGTGCCCCGGTGCCCCGGTACGTCACGGCCTCGGACGCGGCCCGCATCGCCGGCAACACCGCGTCCCCTGCCCTGGACCGTCGCTCCCACCCGCGCCACCACCGGTGCGCGTCGGACGGACGCCGTCGAAGCGGCCATCCGCGCCTCGCTCACCGTCACCGTCGGCGCGCCGCGGACAGCCGGGAGACACGCCCTCGTCCGCCGCTCCGGACCTTCGGGCGCCCCGCGGCCTTGCGGTGCTCCGCGTCGGCGCCGTGTGCTGATCCACCAGGAATCGCAGCCGGCCCTTATCGTCGGTCCGGGAACAGAGGGCGTGGTTCGAGGGCGGGAGACGGCGTTGAAGGCCATCGTGATCCAGAGGTTCGGAGGCCCGGAGGGGCTGGCCGTCGTCGATCTGCCGGACCCGGTGCCCGCCGCCGGTCAGGTGGTGATCGCCACCGAGGCCGTGGGCGTGGGCGGCGTCGACACCGTGATCCGCAGCGGGGCGCTGGCCGCCTACGGCTTCACGGCGGGCCACGTCCCGGGCGGCGAGGTGGCGGGCACCGTGACCGCGGTCGGTGACGGCGTCGACGCCGCGTGGATCGGCGAACGGGTGTGGGCCGCCACCGGCACCGGCGGCGGCTACGCCGAGCGGGCAAGCGCGCCGGTCGACGAGGTCGTAGCGCTGCCCCCGAACCTGTCCGCGGTCGACGCGGTGACCCTCGGCAGCGCCGGTGTGGTCGCCCACTTCGGGCTCCGCCACGCCCACTTCGCTCCCGGGGAGACCGTCCTGGTGCGCGGTGCGGCCGGCAGCATCGGGATCATGGCCGTGCAACTGGCCGCCCGCGGCGGCGCCGCCGCGGTGGGGGTCACCACCTCCTCGTACGAGCGGGGGGAGCGGCTGCGCCGCCTCGGCGCGACCCACGTGCTGGACCGCTCCGGCGACGGAGAGGAAGAAGCTCCCGCAGGCTACGACGTCATCATCGACGTGGTCGCCGGCCCGGACCTGCCGTCGTTCTTCGACCGGCTCAACCCGAACGGCCGCATGGTGGCCGTGGGAGCCGTCGCCGGCCAGCCACCGGCGGACTTCGGCACGAAGATCATGGCGGCGTTCCAGAAGTCGATGTCCTTCGCCGCTTTCAGTGCGGCCACGGTCACCGGAGCCGACCGGCGGGCCGTGCGGAGCGAGCAGTTCGCCGCGGCGGGACGGGGCGAGATCGAGACGGTGGTGCACGACGTGCTGCCCCTGGACGCGGCCGTGGCGGCGCACCGGACGATGGACGCGGGCGAGGTCTTCGGCCGGATCGTGCTGACGCCGTAGCTGCCGTGGTCGTGGGCGTGGGCGTGGTCGTGGCCGTGGCCGTGGCCGTCCGCCGCCGGGCGCCGGTCGGTGCGCGCCGCTCGCGGCGTGCGGTCCGGGTTCACGCCTCGGGCCCGGAGCGGCCGGGGGCCGGGTCGTCCAGCCAGTGGCGGCGCCCCAGGGTGATCAGCCGCAGGCGCCGCCGGGCCACCCGGACGACCTCGTCCTCGGTGCCGGGCGCCGCGTCCAGCAGGGCGGATGCGGTGATCACCATGTGGTCGACGTGGAGCCCGCCCAGCATCTGCAGATCCTCCCGGCTCCACCCCGCCGACTCCGGCTGTCCGGCCAGCGCGTCGGCCACCTCCCGTGCGAACAGGGCGAGTTGATCCGCGATGGCCGCACGGACCCGGGCCACCCCGCCGTGCTGCTCCCGGGCGATGAAGCGGAAGTGCGCGGGCCGCGCGGCCACATGGGCCGCGATCGCCGCGACGCTCCGCTCCAGCCGCTCCTCGCTGTCCCCGGCGTCGGCGAGGACCGCGCCGATCATGCCGTGCAGGCTGCCGAGCGTCTGGTCGACCAGCGCCACCCCGAGGGCGGCCGTGTCCTCGAAGTGGCGGTAGAAGGCGGTGGGGGCGACCCCGGCCGCCCGGGTCACCTCGCGCAGGCCGAGGCCGCTCAGGCTCTGGTGCTCCAGGAGGTGGAGGGCCGCGTCCAGCAGCGCCTGACGTGTCCTCAACTTCTGGGCCTGACGGGCTCCGGCGATGTGACTCATGCCATTGAGTAAACAACTGTTCTCCGACGTGGGGAAACGGAAACGGGTTTAGACTAAGTGGTCAGTGAACAGTTGTACTCCCACTGCTCCGGCCGTCGTCCAGAAAGGCCGCCCCATGTTCGTCCTCGTCGCCGCTCTGCTTCTCTTCGGGCTCGTGCTCGGGACGGTCGCGCACCTCCCGCTCGCGCTGACCCTGGCGTCCGCCGCCGTGGTCGGCTGCTGGCTGATCGGCTTCGCGGTCCGCGAACGCCGCTCGCACTGACGCGCCCGACCGCCGGGCCCCCGACCGCCAGGCGCATGGCCCGCATCCGACCGAAGGAGCTCGCACCATGACCCTCTCCTCGCTCGTCACCCCCGTCCTGCACCCGGGGCGCCGGACCGACCCCGACGCCCGGTCCGCAAAGGCCGGCGCCGCCGACGCCCGGCCCGCGACCACCGGAAAGGAGGCCACCAGGAAGGCGTCCGCCGGGGAGCGGGTCCGGGACGCCGACAGTCTCGCCGTCGCCTCGTTCGTCCTCGGGCTGCTGGGCCTGCTGGTGTTCAACCTGCTGCTCGGCCCGGCCGCCGTCGTCATGGCGCTGATCGCCCTCGCCCGGTCCACCGAACGCCGCGCGAGGGCCTTCCTGGGGCTCGCCCTGGGCGTCGCCGACCTCGCCGTCCTCGCGGTGTTGGTCACCGCTCACGGGACGGTCGCCTGGGGCTCGTAGAATCGGACGCACCATGGCTTACCTCGACCACGCCGCGACCACGCCGATGCTTCCGGAGGCGATCGCGGCGATGACCGCGCAGCTCGCCGCGACCGGCAACGCGTCCTCCCTGCACGCAGCCGGGCGCCGGGCCCGCCGAACCGTCGAGGAGTCCCGGGAGACCCTCGCCGACGCCCTCGGCGCCCGCCCCAGCGAGGTGGTCTTCACCTCGGGCGGCACCGAGGCCGACAACCTCGCCGTCAAGGGCCTGTACTGGGCCCGCCGCGACGCCGACCCCCGGCGCACCCGGGTGCTGGCCGGCCCGGTCGAGCACCACGCCGTCCTGGACGCGGTCGACTGGCTCGCCGAGCACGAGGGCGCGACCGTCGAATACCTCCCCGTCGACCACTACGGCCGGGTGCACCCCGAGGCGTTGCGGGAGGCGATCCTCCGCGACCCCGACGACGTCGCGATGATCACTGTGATGTGGGCCAACAACGAGATCGGCACCATCATGCCGGTCCGGGAACTCGCCTCCGTGGCAGCCGAGTTCGGGATTCCGATGCACGCCGACGCGGTGCAGGCCTTCGGGCAGCTGGAGGTCGGCTTCGCCGATTCCGGGCTCGCCGCGATGACGGTCAGCGCGCACAAGATCGGCGGCCCGTTCGGCATCGGCGCCCTGCTGCTGGGCCGCGCCCACACCCCCGTACCCGTCCTGCACGGCGGGGGCCAGGAACGGCACGTGCGGTCCGGCACCCTCGACGTGCCCGCCGTCGCCGCCTTCGCCGTCGCCGGGGAGCACGCCGCCCGCCACCGCGAGGAGTTCGCCCGCCGCGTCGGAGGGCTCCGCGACGACTTGGTCGTGGCCGTGCTGGAGGCCGTACCGGACGCCGTACTCGGCGGCGACCCCGCCCCGGGCGGCCGGCTCCCGGCCAACGCCCACTTCAGCTTCCCCGGCTGCGAGGGCGACTCCCTCCTGCTGCTGCTGGACGCCCAGGGCATCGAGTGCTCCACCGGCTCCGCCTGCACCGCCGGGATCGCCCAGCCCAGCCACGTCCTGCTGGCCACCGGCACCGACCCCGACCTGGCGCGCGGCACCCTGCGCTTCTCGCTCGGCCACACCTCCACCGCCGAGGACGTCGCCGCCGTGGCCCGCGCGATCGGCCCCGCCGTCGAACGCGCCCGCACCGCCGGACTCAGCTGACCGGCCGGGGGAGCGGCGTCCCGCTCAGGCGGCGCGCCCCGAGGACGCCCGCCGGACCAGCTCCATGTAACGGTCCCAGTCCCAGTACGGACCCGGGTCGGTGTGGTCCGTCCCCGGCACCTCCACGTGCCCGACGACGTGCTCCCGGTCCACGGGGATGCCGTACCGCCCGCAGACCGACGCCGTCAGCCGCGCGGAGGCGGCGTACATCGCCGCGGTGAAGTCCTGCGGGCGGTCCACGAACCCCTCGTGCTCGATGCCCACGCTCCGCTCGTTGTACGCGCGGTTGCCCGCGTGGAACGCCACGTCCAGCTCCCGGATCATCTGAGTCACCGACCCGTCCTTGCCCACGACGTAGTGAGCGGCGGCCCGGTGCGCGGGGTCCTGGAAGACCCGCACCGCACTCGCCAGACTGCCCTGGGTGACGTGCACGACCACCCTGTCTATCCGGTAGTCGTCGGGGCGGTCCGCGCGGCGCCAGTTCGCCTCGGAGGCAGCCGTCCAGCGGGCCCCTGCGTAGTCCAGCTCACCGGGGGTGCGCGGCTTCTCCACGCCGGGCAGCCGCCACCACGCGTGCTTCAGCTCGTCCCGCGCCAGGGCCGCGGCCGTGACCGCCGCGGCCATGGCCGAACCGCCGATCAGCAGGGTGCGACGGCTCACACCGTCCGCCGCCCCGTCCCGGCCCGAGCCGCTGCCTCCCGTGGTTCCCATGACAGCTGCAACGCATATCCGCGGGCGATCGGTTCCAGGAGCCCCGTACTCTGGACGGGCTATGACTCAGACTTCCCAGCGCCCCCTCCGCGTGCTCGCCGCCATGTCCGGCGGAGTCGACTCCGCCGTCGCCGCCGCGCGCGCCGCCGAGGCGGGGCACGACGTGACCGGTGTGCACCTCGCCCTCTCCGCGAACCCGCAGTCGTTCCGTACCGGAGCGCGCGGCTGTTGCACCATCGAGGACTCCCGGGACGCCCGCCGGGCCGCGGACGTCATCGGCATCCCGTTCTACGTCTGGGACCTCGCGGAACGCTTCCGCGAGGACGTCGTGGAGGACTTCGTCGCGGAGTACGAGGCCGGGCGCACGCCCAACCCCTGCCTGCGCTGCAACGAGAAGATCAAGTTCGCCGCGCTGCTCGACAAGGCGCTCGCCCTCGGCTTCGACGCCGTGTGCACCGGCCACTACGCCACCGTCGTGCGACACGACGACGGCAGCCGCGAGCTGCACCGCGCCTCGGACATGGCCAAGGACCAGAGCTACGTCCTCGGGGTGCTGGACGAGAAGCAGCTCGCGCACGCGATGTTCCCGCTCGGCGACACCCTCACCACCAAGGAAGAGATCCGCGCCGAGGCCGAGGCGCGCGGACTGGCCGTCGCCAAGAAGCCCGACAGCCACGACATCTGCTTCATCGCCGACGGCGACACCCAGGGCTTCCTGGCGAGCCGGCTCGGCGGCAAGGCCGAGGGCGACATCGTGGACGAGTCGGGCGCGAAGCTCGGCACCCACGACGGGGCCTTCGGCTTCACCATCGGCCAGCGCAAGGGCCTGCGCATCGGCCACCCGGCCCCCGACGGGAAGCCGCGCTACGTCCTGGACATCTCCCCGGTGAACAACACCGTCACCGTCGGCCCGGTGGAGGCCCTCGACGTCACGGCCCTCACCGCCATCAAGCCGCGCTGGTGCGGCACCGCCCCGGCGGGTCCCGGCACCTACACCGCGCAGCTGCGCGCCCACGGCGGCGAGACCGAGGTCACCGCCGAGCTGGTCGACGGCACCCTGCACGTCTCCTTCACCGAGCCGGTGCGTGGGATCGCCCCGGGCCAGGCGATCGTGCTCTATGACGGCACCCGGGTCGTGGGCTCGGCCACCATCGCGACCACCGTCCGGCGCGAGACGGCCCCCACCGCCCCCACCGCTCCCTGAACCCGTGAGTCCCGTGGCCGGCGCGTCCGCCCGGCCACGGGAGCCCGTCTCACGCCTGGGGGACCAGGCGGGCGAAGAAGGCCGCCAGGACCGGGGCGAGCACCTGCGGGGCGAGCTCCCTGGTCTGGCCGCTCAGCGTCCGGTGCCGGGCGCCGGGGATCGCCTCGGCCAGTGCCAGCGCCGTCTCCCTCACCGGGTCCGCGCTGAACCCGCCACTGACGATCAGGGTGCGGGCGGTCACCGCCCCGAACCGCTCCAGCGGGGGAGCCCCGTCACCGAGCAGGGCGTCGTCGTACTCCAGCGTGTGGGCCAGGCCCTCCAGCCCGGACCACAGCGGTGCCCGCCGCATCCGCGCCACCGTCTCCGGTGCCACGCCCGTCCGTGCCAGGAACAGCTCCACCGCCCCGCCCCGGTCGCCGGACGCCAGCCGCTCCCGCAGCTCCGCCGTGCACCGCGCCTTGTAGCGCAGGCCCTCCTTGCCCGGGGTGTACGGCGGCTCGAAGACCGCCAGCACCTCCATCGGCACGCCCGCCGCTTGCGCCTCCAGCGCCAGCGCCCCGCCCGACGACATCCCGAACACCGCCACCGGCCCGTCCACGACCCCGACGACCGCCGCCAGATCCTCGATCTCGCGGGCCGCCGCGTACGGACCACCCGGGCCGGCCCCGCTGCCGCCGCGGCCCCGGCGGTCGTACGTCACGACGGTGAAGCGGGGCGCGAGCAGCTCGGCCAGCGGGCCCTCGGTCGCGGAAGTGCTCAGCGCGCCCCCGACCAGCACCACCGGCGCACCTTCGCCCTGCCTGCGGTAGGCGATCGGGGTGCCGTCCAGCGAGAGAATCCTGTCCATGGGAGGGCAGACCCCGGCTGCCCGGGGAACTCATCGCTGCCGCGCGCACTTTTTCCTCGCCGGTCGAGGGAGGCTCAAAAAAGCTGCTCGCGGGGGGGCGTTGGCGGTCAGTCGGCGACGGTTTCAGTCTCGTAGAAGCAGAAGTGGTCCTTGATCGACGCCACTTCGGGCTTCGGATCGAGGTAGGCCCAGACGAGGTCGGCCGCTCCCGGCACCGACCAGTAGGAGGCATCTCCCTTGAACGGACAGTGCGTCCGGGTCCCGGAGGCCGTCAGCAACTCGGTACGGACGTCCTCGGGCGGCAGGTAGTAGCGGACCGGGCAGCCGGTCTCGCGCAGCACGAGCGGCCGTCGGCTTTCGGCCAGCACCTGCCCCTCGCGGACGACGCGTACGTGATCGGTGCCGGGCTCGACGGTGATGCGGTGTCCCTTGGCGGAAGTCATGTCAGGTGCAGCGGACGGCACACCCGATTTCTTCCCGCGTCGCAGCGCGCCGTGCCGCACCGCACCGTGCCACGCCGCACGCCCCGCACAGCACCGCCCCCTCTTCCCGTCCGCCCTCCGGGGCGGGGACGGCGCGACCGGCGCACGGTCGTACGGTGTCCGTATGAACATCTGTGTCTTCCTCTCCGCCGCCGACCTCGACGACCGCTACACCCGCCCCGCCCGCGAATTCGCCGAACTGCTCGGGCGAGGCGGACACACCCTCGTCTGGGGTGGCTCGGAGAGCGGGCTGATGAAGGTCGTCGCCGACGGGGTGCAGGAGACCGGCGGCCGGCTGGTCGGCGTCTCCGTGGACTTCCTCGCGGACAAGGCCCGCCGGAACGCCGACGAGATGGTCATCGCCCGCGACCTCGCCGAGCGCAAGGCGTTGCTGCTGGAGAAGGCCGACGCCGTCGTGATCATGGTCGGCGGTACGGGCACGCTCGACGAGGCCACCGAGATCCTGGAGCTCAAGAAGCACGGCAAGCACACCAAGCCGGTGGTCCTGCTCAACGCCGACGGCTTCTACGACGGCCTGCGGCAGCAGTTCCTGCGCATGGAGGAAGAGGGCTTCCTGCCGATCCCCCTCACCGACCTCGTCTTCTTCGCCGAGGACGGTGTCGGAGCGCTGGCCTACCTGGAGGAGTCCGCAGGTCAGCTCTGATCCGGGCCGCCCGGTCCCGTGCGCCCGCCGGGCGGCCGTACGGGACCGGGTGGGATCATGGAGCCCATGCCTACCCACCTCATCACCGGCGCCGGTTCCGGCATCGGAGCAGCCGTCGCCCGCCGCCTGCGCGACCGCGGCGACGACCTCGTCCTGCTGGCCCGCGACGCGGGCCGCGCCAAGGAACTGGCCGCCCTTCACCCCGGGGCCCGCACGCTCGTCGGCGACCTCGGCAACCCCGACCGGCTCTCCTGGGCGTTCGGCCAGCAGCCGATGCCCGAGAGCCTCGACTCGCTGCTGCACATCGCCGGAGTGGTCGAGCTGGGGAGCATCGGCGACCTCACCCCGAAGGCCTGGCACTTCCAGCTCAACGCCAACCTCGTCGCCCCCGCCGAGCTGACCCGGCTGACGCTGCCGCAGCTGCGCGTCGCCAAGGGCCACGTCGTCTTCGTCAACTCCGGCGCCGGACTCTCCGCGTCCGCCCAGTGGGGCGCCTACGCCGCCAGCAAGCACGGCCTCAAGGCGCTCGCCGACTCGCTCCGCCACGAGGAGCACGGCAACGGCGTCCGCGTCACCTCCGTGTACCCCGGCCGCACCGCCAGCCCGATGCAGGCCAAGGTCCACCAGCAGGAGGGCAAGGAGTACGACGCCGGGCAGTGGATCGACCCCGAGTCGGTGGCCACCACGATCCTCATGGCGCTCGACCTCCCGCGCGACGCCGAGGTCAACGACCTGACGGTCCGCCCCGGCCGCTGACCCGGCCCCCGTGCCCCTCGGGACCCCGCGTGCCCCCGGAGCGGCGTGCCCCGGCCCCCGTACCGCGGGCTCCGCGCCCCGGGCCCGCCGCGCCCTCGGGGCCGGCCCCGCCGCCCGGGGACCGTACGCTTCCCGGGTGAGCGAGAAGAGCAGGTTCAGCGAGTGCGCGGCGACCGGGGTCGGGTCCATGCCCGGAGGCGACGCGCGGGAGACGGCGAAGACCGTCACCGGGTCCTTCGCGGACGGCCAGGGCATCCCCCACCTGGCGGAACTCCCCGGCCGGGGTCCCGGCGCGGACATGATCGGGCGGACCGTCGGACTCCTCGTGGAGATGTACGGGCACGTCGAGCCCAGCGGCTGGCGGATCAGCGACCGTCCCGGCCGCGACACCCGCCGCGCCCGCTCCTGGCTCGGCGAGGACCTCGACGCCCTGGAGGAGTTCACCCAGGGGTACGAAGGGGTGCTCAAGGTCCAGGCGGTGGGGCCGTGGACGCTCGCCGCGGCCCTGGAACGGCGCAACGGCGAGGCCGTCCTCGGCGACCCCGGCGCCTGTCGCGACCTCGCCGGATCGCTCGCCGAGGGCCTGAAGGCCCACCTCGCCGAGGTGCGCCGGAGGGTCCCCGGCGCCGACGTCGTGCTCCAGCTCGACGAACCCTCCCTCACCGCCGTGCTCGGCGGCCGGGTCAGGACCGCGAGCGGCTACCGAACCCACCGCGCCGTGGACCGCCAGATCGTCGAGAGCGCCCTGCGCGACCTGCTCGCCGTCGCCGGTGACGGCGCCGGCCTCGTGCACTCCTGCGCCCCCGAGGTCCCCTTCGCCCTGCTGCGGCGGGCCGGGGCCGCCGCGGTCTCCTTCGACTTCTCGCTGCTCACCGAGGGTGAGGAAGAGGCGATCGGCGAGGCGGTCGAGGGCGGCACCCAGCTCCTCCTCGGCATCGTGCCGGGCACCGACGCCGCCTCGGCCGGATTGTCGGACCCTGGCGGTAGCGTCATGGGGGTCAGGAAGCTGTGGAGCAGGCTGGGGCTGAATCCGGGGACTCTCGCCGAGTCCGTCGTGCTCACCCCGGCGTGCGGCCTCGCGGGCGCCTCGCCCGCGTACGCCCGCGCCGCGCTCGCCCACTGCGCCCGGGCGGCACGCTCCCTCGCGGACAACCCCGAGTGACGGGACGCGCGGCACGGACCCCTGACCCGGGGCACCGCGCCGCGCCCCCGCACCAGGCGAGAGACCACGCGAGAGACAACCCCAACGGAGGACGGGACGATGGCCGGCACCGGCGACGAGCGGATCGAGCAGGACACCGAGGTGCCCACCGAGGCACGGGAGCGGCACGCCCTGGTCGCCGAGCAGATCGAGGACCACCGCTTCCGGTACTACGTGCGGGACCAGCCGGTCGTCAGCGACGCCGAGTTCGACCTGCTGATGCGCGAACTGGAGGCGCTGGAGGAGGCCCACCCCTCGCTGCGCACCCCGGACTCGCCGACGCAGAAGGTCGCGGGCCCGTACATCACCGAGTTCATCTCGGTCGAGCACCGCGAGCGGATGCTCTCCCTGGACAACGCCTTCGACGACCTGGAGCTGGCCGCCTGGTTCGAACGCGTCGCCAAGGACGTCGGCTCCACCGGCCACTCCTTCCTCTGCGAGCTGAAGGTGGACGGCCTCGCCGTCAACCTCACGTACGAACACGGCAGGCTGACCCGCGCCGCGACCCGGGGCGACGGCGTCACCGGCGAGGACGTCACCCCCAACGTCCGCACCATCGCCGAGATCCCGCACCGGCTGAAGGGCGACCGCGTCCCCGCGCTGGTCGAGATCCGCGGCGAGGTCTTCTTCCCCATGGAGGACTTCGAGGAGCTCAACGCCCGCTTGGTCGCGGCCGAGGACAAGCCCTTCGCCAACCCGCGCAACGCGGCGGCCGGTTCGCTCCGTCAGAAGGACCCCAAGGTCACCGCCGGCCGCCCGCTGCACATGGTGGTCCACGGCATCGGCGCCCGCGAGGGCTTCGACATCGACCGCCTCTCCCACGCCTACGAACTGCTCCGCGAGTGGGGCCTGCCCACCGCCCGGCACAACAAGGTCGTGGACACCCTCGACGGCGTGACCGAATTCATCCGGTACTTCGGCGAGAACCGGCACTCCGTGGAGCACGAGATCGACGGGGTCGTCGTCAAGCTCGACGAGATCCCGCTCCAGGGCCGGCTCGGCTCCACCGCCCGCGCCCCCCGCTGGGCCATCGCCTGGAAGTACGCCCCCGAGGAGGTCAACACCAAGCTCGTCAACATCCGCGTCGGCGTCGGCCGCACCGGCCGCGTCACCCCGTACGCCCAGGTGGAGCCCGTGAAGGTGGCCGGCTCCGAGGTGGAGTTCGCCACCCTGCACAACCAGGACGTCGTCAAGGCCAAGGGCGTCCTGATCGGCGACACCGTCGTCCTGCGCAAGGCCGGTGACGTCATCCCGGAGATCCTCGGCCCCGTCGTGGACCTGCGCGACGGCACCGAGCGGGAGTTCGTCATGCCCGCCGAGTGCCCCGAGTGCGGCAGCCCGCTGAAGCCCGCCAAGGAGGGCGACATCGACCTCCGCTGCCCCAACGCCCGCTCCTGCCCCGCCCAGTTGCGTGAGCGCGTCTCCTACCTCGCCGGGCGCAAATGCCTCGACATCGACCACTTCGGTTATGTCGCCGCAGCCGCCCTGACCCAGCCGCTGGAGCCCGCCGAGCCGCCGCTGCTCGACGAGGGCGACCTCTTCGGGCTGACCATCGAGCGGCTGCTGCCGATCCGCGCCTACGTCCTCGACCAGGACAGCGGACTGCCCAAGCGCGACCCGAAGACCGGCGAGGAGAAGATCGCCACCGTCTTCGCCAACCAGAAGGGCGAGCCGAAGAAGAACGCGCTCGCCATGCTGGAGGGCATCGAAGCCGCCAAGCAGGCCCCGCTGGCCCGGGTGCTCACCGGACTCTCCATCCGGCACGTCGGCCCGGTCGCCGCGCAGGAGCTGGCCCGCCAGTTCCGCTCCGTCGACGCCATCGACGCCGCGACCGAGAAGGAACTCGCCGACGCCGACGGCGTCGGCGACATCATCGCCGCCTCCGTCAAGCAGTGGTTCGCCGTCGACTGGCACCGCGAGATCCTGCGCAAGTGGCGGGAGGCCGGAGTCCGCATGGAGGACGAGGGCGCCGGCGAGGACGAGGGGCCCCGCCCGCTGGAAGGGCTCACCGTCGTCGTCACCGGCACCCTCGCCGGCCACACCCGGGACGGCGCCAAGGACGCGCTCCAGAGCAGGGGCGCCAAGGTCACCGGCTCCGTGTCGAAGAAGACCTCCTTCGTGGTCGTCGGCGACAACCCCGGCTCCAAGTACGACAAGGCGATGCAGCTCAAGGTGGCCGTGCTCGACGAGTCCGGTTTCGCGGTCCTGCTCGACGAGGGCCCCGAGGCGGCGCGCGCGGCGGCACTGCCCACCGAGGAGTAGCCGCGGCGGCGGGCGCGCGGTGGACCGGGCACCGAGACGTTTTCGCAACACGCCGAAGACGCCGCCGGGGAGTGGCCCGGTCCCGGAGCGGGGATGAACCCTCCCCGGCGGATCGGCGTGCGGCGTCGGACGCGCGCCTCGCGCGGCGGAGGACGTACCCGTACGGCACGACGGGATGTACGGGACGTACCGGTACGTCCCCACGGCGCGAGGAGGCGCAGCGACCGTCACCGCGCGTCCGCCGGGAAGCACGGGACCACCCAAGAGGTGCGGAGCGCTGACCCGGAAGCACTCCGCGTCCTACTGTTGGCTCCTGCGCCCTCCGTGCACGGCTGCGTGGTGGGGGCGGGCCATGGTGGCATGGGAGTGGGGGCCACCGTGTGACATCGCCACCGCAGGCTGTGAGAGGGACGGAATGAAGCCGACCGAGAGCGCCGCACCGGTGCCGCGGATGCAGGGTTTCGCGGGCCTCACGCCCAAAGTGGGCGCCCTCCTCGTGGCGCTCGCGGGCCTCCAGCTCGTCACGGGCCTCGCCCGGAGCCTGCACGACGGCGACGCCCTGTTCCCGGACGGCACCCCCGGCTGGTCCCTCGCCGTCCTGACCGGCGTCATCGTCGGCCACCTGGTCGCCCTCGGCCGGGACCGCTGGTGGGGCGGCACCGGCTCCGGCGCCGCGCTGACCCTCTCCGTCCTGCTGCTCTACGGCTGGGTGCCCGCCGGACTCGTCAGCGTCATCGTCGTCGTCCTCGTCGGCGTCGCCCGCAGACACCGCTGGTCGCAGGGGCTCCTGCACGGAGCCGTCGACATACTCGGCATCGGCGCCGCCGCCCTCGTGCTCGCCGCCTTCGGCATCGGACCCAGCGTCGAAACCCCCTGGCGGCCACTCGACTGGGGCATCGACACCCTGCCGGCCGTGGTCCTCGCCGCCGCCACCCACCTCCTCGTCACCCGGGCCCTCCTCTGGTACGCCCGCGCGCCCCAGGGCGGCGGACTGCCGACCATCGCCCGCACCACACTGCTGCGCCAGGGGCTCGTCGCCGTCGCCCTGCTCGGCATCGCCCCGCTGATCTGCGTCGTCGCGACGACCATGCCCGTCCTGCTGCCGCTCTTCGCCGTGCCGCTCGTCGCCCTGGACTCCACGCTCTGGATCGCCCGCGCCCGCGCCGAGGAACAGCTCCGCGACCCGCTGACCGGACTGCCCAACCGGCAGTGGCTCCTCCAGCGGACCTGGTCCGCGCTGGAGGAGGCCGAACCCCTCGGCAACCGCTCCGCCCTGGTCCTCATCGACCTGGACCGCTTCCGCGCCGTCAACGACACCCTCGGCCACCTGGCCGGCGACCGGCTGCTGCTCCAGATCGCCGACCGGCTCCGGCTCGCCCTGCCGCGCGGCGCCGAGGCGGCCCGGCTCGGCGGGGACGAGTTCGCCGTGCTGCTCCCGTACACCGAGTCCACCACCAGCGCCCAGCGGGTCGCCCGGCACCTGGTCGCCGAACTCTCCTCGCCGCTCGACCTCGACGGCCTCACCCTGGTGCTGGAGGCCAGTGCCGGGGTTGCCGTCCACCCCGAACACGCGCAGGACGCCGAGGGACTGCTGCGCCGCGCCGACGTCGCCATGTACCAGGCGAAGCGCGACCGTACGGGCGTGGAGGTGTACGAGTCGAAGCGCGACAGCAACACCCCGGACCGTCTCGGCCTCCTCGGCGACCTCCGCAGGGCCCTGGACGCGGGGGACGTCGAACTGCACTACCAGCCCAAGGTCCGCTTCGACGGCCAGGTGGCCGGGTTGGAAGCCCTGGTGCGGTGGGTGCACCCCGAGCGCGGCCGGGTCCCCCCGGACGAGTTCATCGCCATCGCCGAGTCGTCCGGGCTGATGCCCCATCTCACCGAGTACGTCCTGGAGACGGCACTGGCCCAGGTCGCGCGCTGGCGGGCCGAGGGCCTGTTCGTGCCCGTCGCGGTCAACGTCTCGCCCCGGGACGTGCACACCCCCGGGTTCGCCGGCGGCGTGGCCGCCCGGCTGGCCCGCCACGGGGTCCCCGCCGGCTCCCTCCAGCTGGAGATAACGGAACACGTGCTGCTGGAGGACCCGCAGCGCGCCGCCGACACCCTCGCCGGGCTCACCGGGCACGGCGTGAAGATGTCGCTCGACGACTTCGGCACCGGATACTCCTCCCTCGTCCACCTGCGCCGGCTGCCGGTGAGCGAACTCAAGATCGACCGGTCGTTCGTGGCCCGGCTCGCCGTCGACCAGGAGGACGCGGAGATCGTCCGCTGCACCATCGACCTCGCCCACTCGCTCGGACTGCTGGTCGTCGCGGAGGGCGTGGAGGACGACGAGACCTGGGAGCGGCTGCGGGACCTGCGCTGCGACGCCGTACAGGGCTGGCTGGTGGCGGCGGCGATGCCGCCGGACGAGGCGACGGCCTGGCTGCGGGCGCGCGGCGAACACGGCTGGCGGCGCCCCGCCGAACTGAAGGCCGAGGCCGCTGCCGCGGCGGTGACAGCGGCGAAAGCGACGGCGGCACCCACGAAGGTGACGGCGGCACCCGAACCGGGGCAGCTCCCCTCGGGCCGCGCCGTGAACTCCGGCCCGGCCCCGGCCTGAGGCGGCGTACGGCGGGGTACGGGCGAGGGCCGCACCCCGCCGGCCCCAGGGCCCCGGCACCCGGTGGCGGAGGCGTGTGCGGGCGACCCCATAAGATTGGGCCAAACCGACTTGGCCAATCCTGTTGGCCGATGCGACACACCGTAGCCACACACCCCAACCCCTGAGGATCGCTGCATGCCTGGCATCACGCGCGAGGAGGTCGCCCACCTCGCCCGGCTGGCGCGTCTGGAGCTGAAGGGCGAAGAGCTCGATCACTTCGCCGGTCAGCTCGACGACATCATCGGCGCGGTCGCCCGCGTCTCCGAGGTCGCCGACCAAGACGTACCGCCGACCTCCCACCCGCTGCCGCTGACCAACGTCATGCGGGCCGACGTGGTCCGCCCGTCGCTCACCGCCGAGCAGGCGCTCTCCGGCGCTCCCGCCCAGGAGCAGCAGCGTTTCAAGGTGCCGCAGATCCTGGGGGAGGACTAACAGCCATGACGGACCACAGCACCATCATCAAGCTCACCGCGGCCGAGATCGCGGCGGCCATCGCCTCCGGCGAACTCACCGCCGTCGAGGTCACCGAGGCCCACCTGGCCCGGATCGAGGCCGTCGACGAGAAGGTCCACGCCTACCTGCACGTCGACCGCGAGGGCGCGCTCGCGCAGGCCCGCGCCGTCGACGCGAAGAAGGCCGCCGGCGAGAAGCTCGGCCCGCTGGCCGGCGTCCCGCTCGCGCTGAAGGACATCTTCACCACGAAGGACATGCCGACCACCGTCGGCTCCAAGATCCTCGAAGGCTGGGTCCCGCCGTACGACGCGACCCTCACGCGCAAGCTGCGCGAGGCCGACGTCGTCATCCTCGGCAAGACCAACATGGACGAGTTCGCCATGGGGTCCTCCACCGAGAACAGCGCCTACGGCCCGACCGGCAACCCGTGGGACCTCACCCGCATCCCCGGCGGTTCCGGCGGCGGTTCCTCCGCCGCGCTCGCCTCGTACCAGGCCCCGCTCGCCATCGGCACGGACACCGGCGGCTCGATCCGCCAGCCCGCCGCCGTCACCGGCACGGTCGGCGTCAAGCCCACCTACGGCTCGGTCTCCCGCTACGGCATGGTCGCCTTCTCGTCCTCCCTCGACCAGGGCGGCCCCTGCGCCCGCACGGTCCTGGACGCGGCCCTGCTGCACGAGGCCATCGCCGGGCACGACCCGATGGACTCCACCTCCATCGACGCCCCGGTCCCGCCGGTCGTCGAGGCCGCCCGCAACGGCTCCGTCGCGGGCCTGCGCGTCGGCGTCGTGAAGCAGTTCTCGGGCGAGGGCTACCAGGCCGGTGTCGTCCAGCGCTTCAACGAGTCGGTCGAACTGCTCCGCTCGCTCGGCGCCACCGTCGTCGAGCTGGACTGCCCCTCCTTCGACCTGGCGCTCTCCGCGTACTACCTGATCGCGCCGTCCGAGTGCTCCTCGAACCTGGCCCGCTTCGACGCCATGCGCTACGGCCTGCGGGTCGGCGACGACGGCACGAAGTCCGCCGAGGAGGTCACCGCCCTCACCCGTGAGGCCGGCTTCGGCGACGAGGTCAAGCGCCGCATCATCCTCGGTACGTACGCCCTGAGCTCCGGCTACTACGACGCCTACTACGGCTCGGCGCAGAAGGTCCGCACCCTCATCACTCGCGAGTTCGAGAAGGCGTTCGAGGAGGTCGACGTCATCGTGTCGCCGACCACCCCGACCACCGCCTTCCCGATCGGCGAGCGCGCCGACGACCCGATGGCGATGTACCTCGCGGACCTGTGCACCATCCCGACGAACCTCGCCGGCAACTCCGCCATGTCGCTCCCCTGCGGCCTGGCCCCCGAGGACGGCCTGCCGGTCGGTCTCCAGATCATCGCCCCCGCGATGAAGGACGACCGCCTCTACAAGGTCGGAGCCGCCGTCGAGGCCGCCTTCGTGGAACAGTGGGGTCACCCGCTGCTCGAGGAGGCTCCGTCGCTGTGAGTGCCATGGCAAAGAAGGCCAAGAACTTCAAGAAGTCCAAGACCGGCCTGTACGTCTCGCTGGGCTCCACCGCCTTCGGTGCGATCAGCGTCGCCAAGCAGGCGAAGCTGGCGCGCAACGACAACGACGTGCTCCGGCTCATCGACGCGGCCGTCTCCGCCGCGGCGATCGTCACCGGTCTCGCGATCCTGTACCGCGAACTGAAGCGTCTCGGCGACGACGACGTCCTGCTGGGCTGAGAGGGAAAGTTTCACCGTGACTGTCATTGACCTGGTGTCGTACGAGGACGCTCTCGCGGCGTACGACCCCGTCATGGGCCTCGAAGTCCATGTCGAGCTGGGCACCAAGACCAAGATGTTCTGCGGCTGCTCCACCGAGCTCAAGCAGGACGCCAACACGCAGACCTGCCCGGTCTGCCTCGGTCTGCCCGGCGCACTCCCCGTCGTCAACGAGATCGGCGTCGAGTCCGCCATCAAGATCGGCCTCGCGCTGAACTGCGAGATCGCCGAGTGGTGCCGCTTCGCCCGGAAGAACTACTTCTATCCGGACATGCCGAAGAACTTCCAGACCTCCCAGTACGACGAGCCGATCGCCTTCAACGGCTATCTGGACGTCCAGCTGGAGGACGGCGAGATCTTCCGCGTGCAGATCGAGCGCGCCCACATGGAGGAGGACACCGGCAAGTCGACGCACGTCGGCGGTGCCACCGGCCGCATCCACGGCGCCTCGCACTCGCTGCTCGACTACAACCGCGCGGGCATCCCCCTCATCGAGATCGTCACCAAGCCGATCGAGGGAGCGGGCGAGCGCGCCCCCGAGGTCGCCAAGGCGTACGTCGCCGAACTCCGCGAGCTCATCAAGGCGCTCGGCGTCTCGGAAGCCCGCATGGAGATGGGCCAGATGCGCTGCGACGTGAACCTGTCGCTGCGCCCCAACGGCACCGAGACCTTCGGCACCCGCTCCGAGACGAAGAACGTGAACTCCCTGCGTTCCGTCGAGCGGGCCGCCCGGTTCGAGATCCAGCGGCACGCCGCGGTGCTCTCCTCCGGCGGCACGATCGTGCAGGAGACCCGGCACTTCCACGAGGAGGACGGCTCCACCACGGCCGGCCGCATCAAGGACAACGCCGAGGACTACCGCTACTTCCCCGAGCCCGACCTGGTGCCGGTCGCCCCGTCCCGCGCGTGGGTCGAGGAGCTCCGCAAGGGCCTCCCCGAGCTGCCGCGCGTGCGCCGCAACCGGCTCCGCGAGGAATGGGGCGTCTCCGAGTTCGACATGCAGTCGATCCTCAACGCCGGTGCCGTCGACCTGATCGTCGCCACCACCGAGGCGGGCGCCCCGTCCGACCAGGCCCGCAAGTGGTGGATGGGCGAGCTGGCCCGCAACGCCAACGAGACCGGCCGCGGCCTCGACGAGCTGCCCATCACCCCGGCGCAGGTCGCCCGGGTGACCGAGCTCGTCGCCTCGGGCGACCTCAACGACAAGCTGGCCCGCCAGGTCATCGAGGGCGTCCTCGCGGGCGAGGGCGACCCGGACGCCGTCGTCGAGAAGCGCGGCCTGAAGGTCGTCTCGGACGAGGGCGCGCTGTCCACGGCCGTGGACGAGGCCATCGCCGCCAACGCGGGCATCGCGGACAAGATCCGGGCCGGCAAGGTCGCGGCGGCGGGCGCGCTCGTCGGCGCGGTCATGAAGGCCACCCGCGGCCAGGCCGACGCCGCCCGGGTCCGCGAGCTGATCCTGGAGAAGCTCGGCGTCGAGGGCTGACCCCTCCCGCAGCGCGACTTCGCGTCCACGAAGGGGCGACGCATCCGGCATTCGGGTGCGCCGCCCCTTCGCTGCTGTCCCCACCTTTCCGCGCCCGCCCCCGGTGGCGGGCCCGTCGGCCCCGGAGGGTCCGCTGAACACCGTGCTCGCCGCGACGGTCTCCGTCGCCGTCCTCCTCGCGGTCCTGGCGTTCGCCGTCGTACGCCCCCGGGGGCTGCCGGAGGCCGTCCTCGCCGTGCCCGCCGCCCTGCTGGTGGTGGCGATCGGAGCCGTACCGCTCTCCGAGGCGCGCGAGCAGACCGAGGACCTGCTGCCGGTCGTCGGCTTCCTCGCCGCGATCCTCGTACTCGCCCAGCTCTGCGCCGACGAAGGGCTGTTCCAGGCCGCCGGTGATCTGGTCGCGCGGCTCTGCGGGGGCCGCACCGGGCCGCTGCTCGGCGGGGTCTTCGTGGTGGCCTCCGTCATCACCGCCGTCCTCTCGCTGGACGCCACGGTCGTGCTGCTGACCCCGGTCGTCTTCGCCACCGCCGCCCGGGTGGGCGCCCGCCCCCGCCCGTACGTCTACGCCTGCGCGCACCTGGCGAACTCGGCGTCCCTGCTGCTGCCCGTCTCCAACCTCACCAACCTCCTCGCCTTCACCGCGAGCGGGCTCTCCTTCACCCGGTTCGCCGCGCTGATGACGCTGCCCTGGCTGGCCGCCATCGCCGTCGAGTACGTCGTCTTCCGCCGGGTCTTCGCCGAAGACCTCGCGGCCGGCGCCCACGCACCGGACCCCGAGGCCGAACGCACCGAGGTACCCGTCTTCACCCTGGTGGTGCTGGTGCTGACCCTGGTCGGGTTCGTCGTCACCTCCTTCGCGGGCGCCGAACCCCTCTGGGCGGCCCTGGCCGGCGCCCTGGTGCTCGGGGCACGCGCGCTGGGCCAGCGCCGGACCACACCGCTGCGGCTGCTCCACTCGGCGAACCTGCCGTTCTGCCTCTTCGTGCTCGCCCTCGGCGTCGTGGTCAAGGCGGTCGTGGACCACGGGCTCGGTACCGGCATCGGCAAGCTGCTCCCGGACGGCTCCTCGCTCACCGCGCTGCTCGCCGTCGCGGCCGTCGCCGCCGTGCTGTCCAACCTGATCAACAACCTCCCCGCGATCCTCGCGCTGCTGCCGGTCGTGGCGGCGGCCGGACCCGGACCGCTGCTGGCCGCGCTGATCGGGGTCAACCTCGGCCCGAACCTGACGTACGTCGGCTCGCTGGCCACCCTGCTGTGGCGCCGCATCCTGCACGCCCACGACTCCCCGCCCGACCTCGGCCACTTCACCCGGCTCGGCCTGCTGACCGTCCCGGCCACGCTCGCCGTCTCCACGGCCGCGCTCTGGGGGGCGCTGCAGCTGATCGGTGTCTGAGGGGACACCCCTTAGCCTTCATACACATGAACGAGAACGTGTACGTGGGCAACGCCGGCGCGGACGCGGCGCTGGACCGGGGATGGATCCTCGGCCACTTCAAGGACGCCGCGGACCCCCGCCACAGCGAGGACGTCGAGATCAAGTGGGGCGTCCACCCGCGCGGCGACGAGCGGGCGCAGTGGGTGCGGGGCGAAGAACGCACGGCGCTGCTGGTGCTCATCAGCGGGCGGTTCCGGGTGGAGCTGCCCGGCCGGGACGTGGTGCTGTCGCGCCAGGGCGACTACGTCGTCTGGGGCCACGGCGTCGACCACTCCTGGTTCGCGGAGGAGGAGTCCGTCGTGCTGACGGTCCGCTGGCCCTCGGTGCCCGGCTACGCGGTGCCCGTCGCGGCGGACCCGCGTGCGAGGATTTCCGACCGGGGCAACGATGACGAAGGAGCCGCATGTTCGCAGTGAGCCTGGGTGAGGACGGGGCCGAACTCTTCCCGCTGGAGGTCTGGCAGGCCGAGGAGTTCCTCGCCCACATGGACCGGGCCCGCCCGGCCCTCGACCCCTGGATCCCCTTCGCCACCTTCGCCACCGACCTGCCCTCCGCCCGCGCCCTGATCCAGCGGTACGCGGAGAAGCAGGCCGCCGACACCGGACGGCTCTACGGCATCCGGCTGGACGGCACCCTCGTCGGCGGTGTGATGTTCCGGATCTTCGACGCGGAGTCCGGCAGCTGCGAGGTGGGCTGCTGGCTGGAACCGGACGCCACCGGACGCGGTCTGGTCACCCGGGCCGTGCGCGTGCTCATCGACTGGGCCGTCGACGTCCGGTCGATGCACCGGATCGAGTGGCACGCCTCCGCCGGGAACACCCCGTCCATCGATGTGGCCCGCCGGCTCGGCATGACCCGCGACGGGGTCCTCCGGGAGAGTTACCCGTATCACGGTGTGCGCCACGACACCGAGATCTGGTCGGTCCTCGCCCCCGAATGGCGGGCCGGACGGGCCTGAACCGCCGGTGACGGCGGCCGGCGGACCGGGACGTTAAGAGGGTTCTCATACGGGACCCCTAGCGTGCGGCGCATGAACACCTCCACCGCCAAGACCTCCACCGCCCCTGCCGCCGAAGACGACCGCGAGGAGCAGCCGCCCACGTCCGAAGCCGCCGCCGCGGTGGCCGAGGGCGGCTCCCCGGCCACCGGGGAGAAGAACGGGCCGTCCGACGCCCTCACCAAGACAGACGGGTCCGAGGAGTCCGACGACGACCTGGACGCGAGCCTCGACGCCGAGGACCCGGACGACGAGGACCTGGACGACGACGCCTCCCGGGGCGTCGGCGCCGGAGCCGGGGCCGTCGTCTCGACCGCCCTCGGCGTGGTCGGCCTGATCGGCGGCTGGACCGGCAAGGTCGCCTCCGAGCGCGAGACGCTGATCGGCCAGATCAAGACCTCCAACGGCGGCACCGCCGCCCAGCAGATCTCCGAGATCTACGGCGACTCCTGGCACACCACCGCCCTCGTCAACGGCATCTTCGCGATCCTCGCCCTGCTCGTCGGCGTCTTCGTGCTGGTACGGCCCGCCTTCGGCACGCCCTCCGCGCACCCGCAGCCGTCCTGGATCCGCTCCGTCGCCCTCGGCGGCGTGGTGCTGGGCGCGATCGGTCTCGTCCTCTCGATCGCCATGTTCTTCGACCTGATCGTCGCCCTGCCGAGCACCTGACCGGGCCCGGACCAGGGAGGGGCCGGTTCCCCGGAGCCGGCCCCTACTCGACCTCCACCAGCAGGATCCGGTCGTCGCCCGGCTTCGGGTCGCCGCGCCCGTCGGTGTTGCCGGTCACCACCCACAGCTTGTCGCCGCCCGCCGCGACCACCGTCCGCAGCCGGCCGTACGTCCCCTCCAGGAACGCCTGCGGCTTCGCCAGGGGCTCCTTCGCCGAGCCGCTCAGCGGAATCCGCCAGAGGCGCTCGCCGCGCAGCCCGGCCATCCAGACCGAGCCCTGCGCGTACGCGATGCCGCTGGGCGACGCCTCGGCCGTC
The DNA here is from genome assembly GCF_042728795.1 of Streptomyces sp. NPDC060184. Taxonomy (NCBI): domain Bacteria; kingdom Bacillati; phylum Actinomycetota; class Actinomycetes; order Kitasatosporales; family Streptomycetaceae; genus Streptomyces; species Streptomyces sp. NPDC060184. Next base: position 115,817 of record NZ_JBHWYX010000004.1, on the reverse strand, counting down.
TTCCACTGGGCGACCGGGTCGATGAAGTCACCGCCCGCGCCCTTCGGCGCGATCCCCTCCACCTCGGGCCAGCCGTAGTTGCCGCCCGGCTCGACGAGATTCAGCTCGTCCCAGGTGTCCTGGCCGAACTCCGAGGCCCAGAGCCGCTTCTCGCCGTCCCACGCGAGCCCTTGCACATTGCGGTGACCGGGGGAGTAGACCACCGAGTCCGCCTCCGGATTGCCGTGCACCGGCTCCCCGTCCGGGGTCATCCGCAGGATCTTGCCCGCCAACGAGTCGTCGTCCTGCGCCAGTTGGTCGTCGCCGGTCTCACCGGTGCCCGCGTACAGCATCCGGTCCGGGCCGAACGCGATCCGGCCGCCGTTGTGGACCGCGCCCTTCGGGATGCCGCGCAGGATGGTGTCGGGCGCCCCCAACTGCTCGCCCGCGGGCCGTCGTTCGTCGTACACCATGCGGGCGATGCGGTTGTCGGACTCGGTGGTGAAGTAGGCGTACACCTGGTGGTCGGCGCCGTACGTCGCGGAGACGGCGAGCCCCAGCAGCCCGCCCTCACCGGACGGCGACACCCCGGGGACGGAGCCCAGCAGGGTCGTGACGCCGGTCTTCGCGTCGACGCGGGTCACCGTGCCCTCGTCCCGGGAGGAGACCAGCAGATCGCCGCCGGGCAGCACCGCGAGCCCCCAGGGGGACCGCAGGCCGGTGGTGAGGGTGGAGACGACCTTCGCCGAGCCCTCGGCGGGCGGCAGCGAGACCGTGGGGGAAGGGGAGGCCGACGGCGAGGCGGCCGTGGCACCGGTCGCGCGGGAGGTCCTGGAACCCGCCGGATCACCCGAGGACGACGAGCAGCCGGCGGTCAACGCCAGCGCCGCAGCGGCGAGGAGGGCCAGCACCGCCGGGCGGCGAGCCCCCGGGACCCGAACCGATCCGGACACCGCACCTTCGGATTCCACCACCGCACCGCCCGATCCCACCACCGCACCGCCCGATCCGGACACCGCACCGCCCGTTCCCACCACCGCACCGCCCGATCCCACCACCGCACCGCTTGATCCGAACACCGCACCGCGCACAGAACCGATCCTTCTCCGGGCCCGCCGGGCCCCCTCGTCCGCTCCCGGGCCGCCCGTCCACGGACCGCCCCCGCCCATGGTGCCCGTACCGGCGCCGGGTACTCGGGCATCGCGCCGAACCGGCCGCATCCCGCCCGCGCCGCCGCTCCCACGAGCCGCGCCGAGCCGTCAGTCCCAGGAACCGAGGGCCGGCGGGAGCGCCGCGATCTCGGCCAGGTCGCGGTCGGTGAGCGCCAGAGCGGCGGCCCCGGCGTTCTCCACCGCCCACTCCTCCCGCTTGGCACCCGGCACCGGCACCACGTGCGGGCCCTGCCGCAGCACCCATGCCAGCGCCACCTGCGCGGGCGTCGCCCCGTGCCGCTGCGCGACCCGGCGCAGCCCGGCCACCACCGGCTGGTTGGCCGCCATCATCTCGGCGGTGAACCGGGGGTGCCGGGCCCGGGGATCGTCCGGCTCGAAGCCCTGCCCCGGCTTCAGGGTGCCCGTCAGGTAGCCGCTGCCCAGCGGCATCGCCGCCAGCAGCCCCACCCCGCGCGCGGTGCACCAGGGCAGCAGGGAGACCAGCGCCTCCGGCGACCACACCGACAGCTCCGCCTCGACCGCGCTGACCGGGAAGACCTGCTGCACCCGCTCCAACTGCCGGATCGTCGCGTCGTGCAGCCCGGCCCGGGACCTGCGCGGCACCCGCGCCCCCACGGCGCACAGCCCGAGCGCCCGTACCTTCCCGGCGGTCACCAGCTCCGCCATCGCGCCCCAGGTCTCCTCCACCGGCACCTCCGGGTCGGCGCGGTGCAGCTGGTACAGGTCGATCACATCGGTCTGCAGCCGTCTCAGCGAGGCGTCGCAGGCCCTGCGCACGTACCCGGCACGGCCGTTGGCGACGATGTGCTGATCCCCCACCAGCAGCCCGCACTTGGTGGAGATGAAGGCGTCCTCGCGGCGGCCCTTCAACGCCCGGCCGACCAACAGCTCATTGGTGAACGGGCCGTACATGTCCGCCGTGTCGAGCAGCCGGACCCCCGCGTCGAGAGCCGCGTGCACCGTACGCACCGAGCGTTCGCCGAGCCGTTGTGACGCGCTGTAGCCCCAACTCATCGGCATACAGCCCAGCCCCACCGCGCCCACGGCGAGCGCCGCCCCACCGATCGTCCTGCGCTCCAACTCCCCGAACCCTCCCTCGGCCGTGTCCACACGGCCTCGCCCCACCGCCCAGGGCCCGCCCCGTGCTCGTCCCACGATAGGGAGTGGATCAGCACGTTGCGTCACGCGGCTCGGGCCTTTCGTTCGGATCGTGCCGGGCTCGTGCCGGGCGAAGGGCCCAGCTTCGCGCGAAGACGACCCGACTCCTCACCGGCGCGCCCCGGAGACCCGCCTCCCGCCTCGGCGGCCCGACGCCCACGGCCCGCTCGGCCTCGGCGGCAGGCCGCCACCGGCCCCGCGCGGCCTCGGCGACGCGGCTTCCACCGCCCCGCACGGCCTCCAGCGCCTCGCATAGCCTCGGGGCATGACTTCCACGACCCGCCCCGACGTGTGGCTGCCCGTTCCGGCCGACGAGATACCGGGGCTCCCCGAGGGCTTCACCTACCACTTCTGGGACGGCGGAACCGAGTTCCCCGCCGACCCGGCGCAGTGCGCCTTCTACGTGGTGCCGTACGCGAAGGACCAGCGGACGTCCGTCCGCCCGATCCCCGGAATGCGCGCCGTACAGGTCGTCCAGACCCTCTCCGCCGGCACCGACCACGTGGAACCCGCCCTCGCGGGGCTCCCCGCCGGCGTGCGCCTCTGCAACGCCAAGGGCGTGCACGAGGCGTCCACCGCCGAGCTCGCCGTCGCGCTGGTCCTCGCCTCGCTGCGCGACCTCCCCGGCTTCGTGCGGGGCCAGGACGCCGAGGAGTGGCGGTCCGGCTTCTACCCGGCGCTCGCCGACAAGTCCGTGCTCATCGTGGGGTACGGCTCCATCGGCTCGGCCATCGAGGACCGGCTCGCGCCCTTCGAGTGCGCGCGGGTCACGCGCGTCGCGCGCACCCCCCGGACCACCGCGCGCGGGCCCGTCCACGCACTCGACCACCTGCCCGCGCTGCTGCCGCAGGCGGACGTGGTGATCCTCTCCACCCCGCTGAACCCGTCCACGCGCGGGCTGGTCGACGCCGCGTTCCTGGCGGCGATGCCGGACGGCGCACTCCTGGTGAACGTCGCGCGGGGCCCTGTGGTGGACACCAAGGCGCTGCTGGTCGAAGTCGAGTCGGGGCGGCTGCGGGCCGCACTCGACGTCACCGACCCGGAACCGCTGCCCGCGGGCCACCCGCTCTGGCATGCTCCGCACGTGCTGATCAGTCCGCACGTGGGCGGCAGCACTTCTGCGTTCCTGCCGCGCGCCAAGCGGCTGATCGCCGCTCAACTGACCCGGTTCGCTGCGGGGGAGCCCCTGCGCAACGTCGTGCACACCACCGGCTGACAGCGGTCCGGAGCGGCGATACCACGCCCCGTACGCACAACACCCCAGGTCGTCACGGAGAGTAGAGGAAGTATGGCCCTGCGTGACGAGTCTGGTGTATCGTCCAGAGGCGGGGGCTGCGCCGTGGCAGGACGGCGGCGGGGCGGGCAGCTGGACGCGAGGGGGCAGTGGGCGATGTGCGGCCAAAAACGGGACGGACGGACGCGGAACCGGCGACAGCGGTCCTCGGCGGGAGCGCTGCGCCGCAGCCGCCCGCCGTCGCGACCGGTGCTCCGCCGCGTGGCCGCGGGCCGGAGCGCGGCGGCGGTGCGCGCGACGGCGCGGCGGACCGCCACCGACCGAGGGTCGGTCCGGTGAGTGCCCTGGACGCCCCGCTCTCCCGCGGGTCGGCCGTGGCCGCCCGCGCGAGGCTGCTGCCCCAGGTCCTGCTCGCCGTCGTCTGCGCGGGGTACGCCGTCGGTGCCGCCGTCGGCTGGGGGTCGACCCGACTGGCGCTCTTCATGGGCGACTTCGGCCTGAGCCTGGCGGCCCTCATCGCCTCCGTCTCCTGCTTCCTCTACGCGGGCGCGGCAGGCCGGCCCTCCCGAGCCGCCTGGCTGCTCTTCTCGTTCTCCTCCGCGATGGCCGCCTGCGGCAACGCCGTCTGGGGCTGGTACGAAGTCGTCCTCGACGGACACGTACCGCCGCTCTCCGCCGCCGACTTCTTCTTCCTCTGCTTCGCACCGCCCGCGATCGTCGGCCTCCTGGTCCTCGCCAAGCGCCCCGTCACCCGGGCCGGCTGGGTCTGCCTGGTGCTGGACGCCTGGCTCATCGGCGGCTCGCTGCTCACCCTCTCCTGGAGCCTCGCCCTCGCGCACACCACCGACGTCGTCGGCGAGGGGGAGAGCGTCGCCCGCGCCGCGCTGTCGCTCGCCTATCCGCTGCTCGACATCGTGCTCGTCTCCATGGTCCTGGCCCTGCACTTCCGGCGGAACAACGCCAACCGCTCGGCGGTCAACACCGCCATCGCCGGACTCGCCCTGACCGTCGTCAGCGACGCCCTGTTCACCTCCCCGCTGCTCCGCTCGACCTACCACTCGGGCCAGCTCCTGGACGCGGGCTGGTTCGCCGGTTCGCTGCTGCTCGCCTACGCGCCCTGGGGCGTACGCCACACCGGCGCCCCGGCCGGGCACCCCGGGTGCGCCGAACGCCCCGGCCGGACCGGCCGCACCACCAGCCGCCCGATCGCCGGCTCGCTGGCCGCGCTCACGCCCTACCTCGCCGCCGCCGTCTGCACCCTCGGCATCCTGTACAACGTCGTCGAGGGCCGCCGGGTCGACGGGGTGGTGGTCTTCACCGGCTGCGCCGTCGTGCTGGCCCTCGTGCTGCGCCAGGCGATCATGCTCCTGGACAACCTCACCCTCACCCAGGAACTCGCCCAGCAGGAGAACCACTTCCGCTCCCTGGTCCAGGGCTCCAGCGACGTCATCATGATCGCCGCGCCCAACGGCACGCTCCGCTACGTCAGTCCGGCCGCGGCAGGGGTGTACGGACGCCAGGCCGAGGACCTGATGGGCGCGACGCTCTCCTCGATCATCCACCCCGACGACCGCGGCCGGGTCGTCCACCAGGTGCGGCGCTTCCTCGCCGCCCAGCCCGCGGAGGAGCCCACCACCCGGATCGAGTGCCGCTTCCGCTCGGGCTCCGGGGACTGGCTCAACGTCGAGTCCACCGTCAACCGCCACCACGGCGGCCTCCTGCTCAACAGCCGTGACGTCACCGAACGCGTGCGGCTGCAGGCGCAGTTGCAGCACAACGCCGAACACGACCCGCTCACCGACCTGCCCAACCGAGCGCTCTTCACCTCACGGGTGCGCCAAGCGCTCGGCGGACGGCGGGCCGGAGACCTTGGCACCGCCGTGCTCTTCATCGACCTCGACGGCTTCAAGGCCGTCAACGACACCATCGGGCACCAGGCCGGCGACGAACTCCTCGTCCAGGCCGCCCAGCGGCTCGCCGACTCCGTCCGCGCCGCCGACACCGCGGCCCGGCTCGGCGGCGACGAGTTCGCCGCGCTGATCGTCGGCGACGGCACCCGCGACCAGGCCGCCCGGGAGTACCAGGTCCACGAGATCGCGGACCGGCTGCGCCTCACCCTCTCCCAGCCGTACCTCATCGGCACCGGAGAGGTGCGGGTGGCGGCCTCCATCGGGGTCGCCTTCGCCGAGCCCGGGATCACCCCCACCGACCTCATGCGCAACGCCGACCTCGCGATGTACCGCGCCAAGGCCGCCGGCAAGGACCGCGTCGAGCTGTACGCCCCCCAGATGCAGGCCGACGTCGTGCGCCGCTCCGAGCTCGCCGCCCGGCTGCGCACCGCCCTGCGCGACGGCGAGTTCGCCCTGCTCCACCAGCCCGTGGTGCACCTCGCCACCGGCACCGTCGCCGCGGTCGCCGCACAGGCCCGCTGGCGGTCCGCCCAGGGCATCCTCTTCACCCCCGCCGAGTTCCTGCGCGTCGCCGACGACGGGGACCGCACCGCGGAGCTGGGCCGCTGGCTGCTGGAGGAAGCCGTCCAGCAGGCCGCCGAACGCACCCGGGCCGGGTACCCGGTCTCCGTCTCCGTCCGGCTCTCCGCCGGGCGCCTGCTCGACAACGCCCTCCCCTTCGGCTCCGTCGAGGCGCTGCTGACCCGCCACGGCCTGCCCTCCGGCGCCCTGATGATCGAAGTCGGCGACAGCGACCCGCGGATCGCCTTCGACGAACTCGAACGCCGCCTCGTGGCACTGCGCCGCCTCGGCGTCCGGATCGCGCTCGACGGCTTCGGCAGCGGGTACGCCGCCATCAACGCGCTGCGCCGCCTCCCCATCGACGTACTCAAGCTCGACCGGGGCCTCGTCGAAGGCGTGGTCGAGTCGGCCCGGCTGCACAAGATCACCAGCGGGCTGCTGCGGATCGCCTGCGACCTCGGGATGCAGTCGGTGGCCGACGGCGTCGACGTCCCGGAGCAGGTGCTCGCGCTGCGGGCCATGGGATGCACCCACGGCCAGGGGATGGCCTTCTCGGGTCCGCTGGACGAGTACCGGCTGCGCCACGCGCTGCGCCGCGGCCACTTTCCCGTACCCGGGGTACCGGCAGCTCAGCCCGTGCTCGCCGGGGGTTCGCCGCCCCGACTGGGCGGCTCACATGATGAGACGTCCGTCCCACCCGCTTGACACGGTCGGCGTGCCGGAGAGAGGGTCAATGCCATGCGCACCCGAATTCTCGTACTTGGAAAGCGCGTCGGCTGAAGCGGGGTCACACGACACTCCGCTTACCGCACCGGCGCGCTCCCCTCGCTTGCCTCACGGCACGAGGGGTTTTTTGTTGCACTGGCACTCCCCAAAACCCCGCAAAACCCTCAGCCTCGAGAAGAGAATGCCGATGACCGAGCAGGCCACCGGGGCCCACCACCCCCAGTCGCGGTCCCGTACCGGCGGACAGCCGTCCGCCATCGTTGAGCACGTCACGGGCGCGCAGTCCCTCATCCGTTCTCTCGAAGAAGTCGGCGCCGACACGGTATTCGGCCTTCCCGGCGGCTGCATTCTCCCCGCCTACGACCCGCTGATGGACTCCACCCGGGTGCGCCACGTCCTGGTCCGGCACGAGCAGGGTGCGGGTCACGCGGCCTCCGGTTACGCCCTGGCCACCGGCAAGGTGGGCGTCTGCATGGCCACCTCGGGCCCCGGCGCCACCAACCTGGTGACCCCGATCGCCGACGCGCACATGGACTCCGTGCCGATCGTCGCGATCACCGGCCAGGTCGTCACCGCCTCCATCGGCACGGACGCCTTCCAGGAAGCCGACATCTGCGGCATCACCATGCCGATCACCAAGCACAACTTCCTGGTGACCAACGCCGACGACATCCCGCACACCATCGCCGAGGCCTTCCACATCGCCTCCTCCGGCCGTCCGGGCCCCGTCCTCGTCGACATCGCCAAGGACGCCCTCCAGGCGCAGACCACCTTCAGCTGGCCGCCCACCCAGGACCTCCCGGGCTACCGCCCGGTCACCAAGCCCCACGCCAAGCAGATCCGCGAGGCCGCCAAGCTCATCACCCAGGCCAAGCGCCCGGTGCTGTACGTCGGCGGCGGCGTGATGAAGGCCGGTGCCACGGCCGAGCTGAAGGTCCTCGCCGAGCTCACCGGAGCCCCGGTCACCACCACCCTGATGGCGCTGGGCTCCTTCCCCGACAGCCACCCGCTGCACGTGGGCATGCCGGGCATGCACGGTTCGGTCACCGCCGTCACCGCGCTGCAGAAGGCCGACCTGATCGTCGCCCTCGGCGCCCGCTTCGACGACCGCGTCACCGGCAAGCTGGACAGCTTCGCCCCGTACGCCAAGATCGTCCACGCCGACATCGACCCGGCGGAGATCGGCAAGAACCGCCTCGCCGACGTGCCGATCGTCGGCGACGCCCGCGAGGTCATCGCCGACCTGGTCCAGGCGGTCCAGGCGGAGCACACCGAGGGGAACACCGGCGACTACAGTGCCTGGTGGAAGGACCTCAACCGCTGGCGCGAGACCTACCCCCTCGGCTACGACATGCCCGAGGACGGCAGCCTCTCCCCGCAGCAGGTCATCCAGCGCATCGGCGAACTGGCCCCCGAGGGGACGATCTTCGCCGCGGGCGTCGGCCAGCACCAGATGTGGGCCTCGCACTTCATCCAGTACGAGCAGCCCGCCACCTGGCTCAACAGCGGCGGCGCCGGGACGATGGGGTACGCGGTCCCGGCCGCCATGGGCGCCAAGGTCGGCCGCCCGGACGCCCCCGTCTGGGCCATCGACGGCGACGGCTGCTTCCAGATGACCAACCAGGAACTCACCACCTGCGCCCTGAACAACATCCCGATCAAGGTCGCCATCATCAACAACGGCGTCCTCGGGATGGTCCGCCAGTGGCAGACCCTCTTCTACAACCAGCGGTACTCCAACACCGTGCTGAGCGGCGGAGCCGACACGGACGGCGTCGCGCAGCGCGGCACCCGGGTGCCGGACTTCGTCAAGCTGTCCGAGGCGATGGGCTGCTACGCCATCCGCTGCGAGGACCCGGCCGACCTGGACAAGGTCATCGAAGAGGCCAACGCCATCAACGACCGCCCGGTCGTGGTCGACTTCATCGTCCACGAGGACGCCATGGTGTGGCCGATGGTCGCAGCCGGCACCTCCAACGACGAGGTCATGGCCGCCCGCGGCGTCCGTCCCGACTTCGGCGACAACGAAGACGACTGAGAGACAGAGAGAGACCGACTCCATGTCCACCAAGCACACGCTCTCCGTCCTGGTCGAGAACAAGCCCGGTGTCCTCGCCCGGATCACCGCCCTGTTTTCCCGACGCGGGTTCAACATCGACTCGCTCGCCGTCGGGACCACCGAACACCCCGACATCTCCCGCATCACCATCGTGGTGAATGTCGAGGACCTGCCTCTGGAGCAGGTGACCAAGCAGCTCAACAAGCTGGTCAACGTCCTGAAGATCGTCGAACTGGAGCCCGGCGCTGCGATCCAGCGCGAGCTCGTCCTGGTGAAGGTCCGTGCGGACAACGAAACCCGCTCGCAGATCGTCGAGATCGTCCAGCTGTTCCGCGCCAAGACCGTGGACGTCTCCCCGGAGGCGGTCACGATCGAGGCGACCGGAGGCGCCGAGAAGCTGAGCGCGATGCTCAAGATGCTGGAGCAGTACGGCATCAAGGAGCTCGTCCAGTCCGGCACCATCGCCATAGGGCGCGGCGCGCGCTCGATCACCGACCGATCCCTGCGCGCTCTCGACCGCACCGCATGACCCCTCGGGGGGCCGCGGCGCACAGCGCGGGCCCTCCGGCCCGGTCTTGCCGCTCGGATGGCGAGACCGGAGAACGTACACGGCGCCCCCCGCCGTACGGTGGGACGCAACACCTGCACACAAGGAGAATCACCAGTGGCCGAGATGTTCTACGACGCCGACGCTGACCTGTCCATCATCCAGGGCCGCAAGGTCGCGGTCATCGGATACGGCAGCCAGGGCCACGCCCACGCGCTGTCGCTGCGTGACTCCGGCGTCGACGTCCGTGTCGGTCTGCACGAGGGCTCCAAGTCCAAGGCCAAGGCCGAGGAGCAGGGTCTGCGCGTGGTCACCCCGGCCGAGGCCGCGGCCGAGGCCGACGTCATCATGATCCTCGTGCCGGACCCGATCCAGGCCCAGGTCTACGAGGAGTCCATCAAGGACAACCTCAAGGACGGCGACGCGCTGTTCTTCGGGCACGGCCTGAACATCCGCTTCGACTTCATCAAGCCGCCGGCCAACGTCGACGTCTGCATGGTCGCCCCCAAGGGCCCGGGCCACCTGGTCCGCCGCCAGTACGAGGAGGGCCGCGGCGTTCCGTGCATCGTGGCCGTCGAGCAGGACCCGTCGGGCAAGGGCCTGGAGCTGGCGCTCTCCTACGCGAAGGGCATCGGCGGCACCCGCGCCGGCGTCATCAAGACGACCTTCACCGAGGAGACCGAGACCGACCTCTTCGGCGAGCAGGCCGTCCTCTGCGGTGGCACCGCCGCCCTGGTCAAGGCCGGTTTCGAGACCCTGACCGAGGCCGGTTACCAGCCGGAGATCGCGTACTTCGAGTGCCTCCACGAGCTGAAGCTCATCGTCGACCTCATGTACGAGGGCGGCCTGGAGAAGATGCGCTGGTCCATCTCGGAGACCGCCGAGTGGGGCGACTACGTCACCGGCCCGCGCATCATCACGGACGCCACCAAGGCCGAGATGAAGAAGGTCCTCGCCGAGATCCAGGACGGCACCTTCGCCAAGAACTGGATGGCCGAGTACCACAACGGTCTGCCCAAGTACAACGAGTACAAGAAGGCCGACAGCGACCACCTGCTGGAGACCACCGGCCGCGAGCTGCGCAAGCTCATGAGCTGGGTGAACGACGAGGAGGCGTAAGCCTCCGACCGCTGGGCGGGCCCCGCCGCACCATGGCGGGCCCGCCCGGCGGTGCTTCGCCCGGCCCCGTGTCACTGCGGGGCGCGACGGGCGGAGCGACAGAACGCAGACCGGAAGGGTGTCACCGAGAGGCCGCGGCCGTACGCATGTACAAGCCGTCCACTCCCGTGAGGGTGAACCTTCCACCGGGGAGGAGTCAACGCCCCGGCGCATGACTACACTGCTCAACACATCTACGCGTCAGGGCCCACAGTGTCGTGCGTCTTCCACGCGGCTAAGCCTCCACCGCCTGCGGCCGTCGGGACGGCCGTCCGCACTGGATTTGTGAGGACACACGTGAGCTCGAAACCTGTCGTACTCATCGCCGAAGAGCTGTCGCCCGCCACGGTCGACGCCCTGGGACCGGACTTCGAGATCCGGCACTGCAACGGCGCCGACCGCGCCGAACTGCTCCCGGCCATCGCCGATGTCGACGCGATCCTGGTGCGTTCCGCCACGAAGGTCGACGCCGAGGCCATCGCCGCGGCGAAGAAGCTCCGGGTCGTGGCCCGCGCGGGTGTCGGTCTGGACAACGTGGACGTGTCCGCCGCCACCAAGGCCGGTGTGATGGTCGTCAACGCGCCGACCTCCAACATCGTCACCGCCGCCGAGCTCGCCTGCGGTCTCCTGGTCGCCACCGCCCGCCACATCCCGCAGGCCAACACCGCCCTGAAGAACGGCGAGTGGAAGCGCTCCAAGTACACGGGTGTCGAGCTCAGCGAGAAGACCCTCGGCGTCGTCGGCCTCGGCCGCATCGGCGTGCTGGTCGCCCAGCGCATGTCCGCCTTCGGCATGAAGATCGTCGCGTACGACCCCTACGTGCAGCCGGCCCGTGCCGCGCAGATGGGCGTCAAGCTCCTCAGCCTGGACGAGCTGCTGGAGGTCTCCGACTTCATCACCGTGCACCTGCCCAAGACGCCCGAGACCGTCGGTCTCATCGGCGACGAGGCGCTGCACAAGGTGAAGCCCTCGGTGCGCATCGTCAACGCCGCCCGCGGCGGCATCGTGGACGAGGAGGCGCTCGCCTCCGCCCTCAAGGAGGGGCGCGTCGCCGGAGCCGGACTCGACGTGTACGCCAAGGAGCCCTGCACGGACTCCCCGCTCTTCCAGTTCGACCAGGTCGTCTGCACCCCGCACCTCGGCGCCTCCACGGACGAGGCCCAGGAGAAGGCCGGCATCGCCGTCGCCAAGTCGGTGCGCCTCGCGCTCGCCGGCGAGCTGGTGCCGGACGCGGTCAACGTCCAGGGCGGCGTCATCGCCCAGGACGTGCGCCCGGGCCTGCCGCTCGCCGAGAAGCTCGGCCGCATCTTCACCGCCCTCGCGGGCGAGGTCGCGGCCCGGCTCGACGTCGAGGTCTACGGCGAGATCACCCAGCACGACGTGAAGGTGCTCGAACTCTCCGCGCTCAAGGGCGTGTTCGAGGACGTCGTCGACGAAACCGTCAGCTACGTCAACGCGCCGCTCTTCGCGCAGGAGCGCGGTGTCGAGGTCCGCCTCACCACCAGCTCCGAGTCGGCCGAGCATCGCAACGTCGTCACCGTGCGCGGCACCCTCGCGGGCGGCGAGGAGGTCTCGGTCTCCGGCACCCTGGCCGGCCCCAAGCACCTCCAGAAGATCGTCGCCATCGGTGAGCACGACGTCGACCTGGCGCTCGCCGACCACATGGTCGTCATGCGCTACCAGGACCGTCCCGGTGTCGTCGGCACCGTCGGCCGCATCCTCGGCGAGGCCGGTCTGAACATCGCGGGCATGCAGGTCTCGCGCGCGGACGCGGGCGGCGAGGCGCTCGTCGTCCTCACCGTCGACGACACCGTCCCGCAGCCGGTGCTGAACGAGATCTCCGAGGAGATCGGGGCCGCCATGGCCCGCTCGGTGAACCTCGTCGCCTGAGCCGCCTTTCGCACCGTGTGACCTTCGCACCCGGGGCCCGTACGTCCACCACGGACGTCCGGGCCCCGGGTGCTTCGCCGTCCCGGCCCGGCTCCCCGTCCCGCTCCCCTCGTCGCGGTCCCCGCTCCGTACTGCCCAGCCCCTCGTCGCGGTCCCGGTCCTCTCTCCGTACTGCCCCGCGGACTGAATAGTCCGATATGGGCCCGCAGTTGGGTCCTGGGGCCCACGACTCCGGCCGCCGTCCGCCCTAGCGTGTGCGGCAGTCGTGTCGCGTACGGGCACCGGGGGTTGGGGTCAGCATGTCGGCAGTCGGTGGGATACCCGTTGGCGGAGGGGCCGCTCCGGCGCCCGGTGGCAGACAGCCGATGCCGCGCGCGCTCGCCGTGGCGCAGACGCTCCTTCTGGTGCTGGCCGCCGCGACCGCGGTGGGCGCGCTCGGACTGTTCGGCTCGGCGCTCGCGGTGGACGCGGTCGACGGCGAACTCCTCGGCGTGGTCGCCTGGGCGGCGCTGCCCGGGGTGCTGGCCTGGTGGCTCTCGCGCCGGCTCCACGAAGGCGGCAACGGCCTCCGGTGGGCGCTGACCGCCCTCCTGCTCTGGCTGGCGGCCGGGGGGCTGGCGAACCTCGCCGACGGTTCGCCGCACGGTGTCACCCAACTCCTCGTCCCCGCGACCGTCCTGATCCTGCTCTTCCGGCGGCGGAGCCGGGAGTGGTTCCTGCTGCCGCCCGGACGCCGGGCGGCGAAGCCGGAGTTCTCGTTCCCGCACCTGATCACCTGGCGGCGCGACCGGGGTCAGACCGCGCTGGAGTACCTGGGCCTGGTCCTCATCGTCGTCGCGCTCGTCGGGGCGCTCACGGCCACCGGCCTGGGCGGCCGGATCACCGGGGGGCTCCAGTCCGCGATCTGCTCGCTCACCGGCTCCTCGTGCCCGGCCTCCGGCAGCGGTTCGGTGGAGGCGGGCAGCGGTACGGGCGCAACCGGCGGTACGGACGGGAGCGCCGGTACGGACGGGAGCACCGGTACGGGCTCCACCGGCGAAGGGTCCTCGACCACCACCGGCGGCACCGGATCGGACGGCGGCACCACGACGACCGGGGGCTCCACGACGGCCGGTGGTTCGTCGACCGGGGGCTCCACGTCGGAAGGCTCCACCTCCGGTTCCACCGGCGGCACGTCCGGCGGTTCCACCGGCGGCACGTCCGGCAGTACGTCCGGCAGTACGGACACCTACCCCGAGACGAGCGAGGAGCCGGAGGCCGCCTACGACACCCCGGTCCTCGTCACCGACCCCGACCCCGACTCCGGAGCCGACTCCGGCGGCAAGGACGACGACGAGCAGGACTGCGGCGGCTGGGGACTCTTCGGCTGTGCCTGGGACCAGACCACCCAGGTGGTCAAGGGCGTCGCGGTCGACGGCGTGTGGGGTGACGTCACCGGCATCGTCAGCCTCGTCAAGCCCGAGACGTGGTCCGGTATCGCCGACTACGGCAAGCAGCTCGGCCACGACTGGATGCGGGACTCCAAGGACGCCTCGGGCAAGTGGGGCGACGGGGACTACCTGGGCGCGGTCTTCGACTGGGGCAAGGCCTCGGTCAACACCGTCGTCAGCGTCGGCGACACCGTGTTCGTCGGCGACGAGGTGCGCGACCGGTGGAACAACGGCGAGAAGACGCGCGCCGTCACCGACGTGCTGTGGAACGTCGGCTCGCTCTTCATCCCGGGCTACGACGTCGGCAAGGTCGCCGGGAAGGTCGGCGAACTCGGCAAGATCGGCAAGGCCGCCGAAGAGGTGGCCGAGGCGGCCGGGGACGCGGGCGCCGCGGCCCGGCGGGCGGCCAAGGCCGCCGAGGCGGGCGACCTCGACGCGCTGAGCAAGGCGGCCAGGGAGGCCGACGAGGCCGCGGACAAGGCGGAGGACGCGGCCCGGAGGACCGGCTGCGTCATCGCCTTCGGACCACCGCTCGTCCGCGTCGGCGGAGGCGAGGGCTCCGGCGGAGTCGGGACCCCGGCGGGAGGCGGGGTCGCCGGGTCGGGTACCGGCGTTCTCGCGGCGGGCTCCGGCGGCCGGATCGTCCTCGCGGACGGCGGCTGCGACACGGCGGCCAAGGAGGCGGCGGAGAAGGCCCGCGCCGAGGCCCGCGCCGCCGCGCTGGAGAAGAAGCGGCTGGAGGAGCCCGAGCGCGCCCGCAAGGCGGCCGAGGACCTGAAGCAGTATCCGGAGCCCCGCCACGGCGACACCTCGGACCCGCGCAACTACGAACCGGCGCCCTGGGCCAAGGACTTGAACGACCCCGAGCTGGGCTCCGCCGACCTCGGCGACGGCTACTGGGCGAGCCGCGACCGCAACCCCCAGCCCAACTGGACCAACGAGTCCTGGCTCCGCTACCAGGAGCAGGTCACCGGCACGGTCCGGGGCCGGGAGTACGTCGTGCCCAGCCCCAAGGAGGGCAGGCCGGCGGTCGAGTACGACGGCTGGGACTCCAGCCGCCAGACGTTCCTGGAGGCCAAGAACGGCTACACCAGCTACCTCGCCCAGCCGGGGAAGACCGCTCTCACCTCGTCCGGCAAGGAGAAGTTCCTCGCGGAAGCCCGCGCCCAGGTGGAGGCGTCCGGAGGGCGCGCGGTCGAATGGCACTTCTCCGACCCGGACGTGGCCAAGGCCGCCCGCGCCGCCTTCCGTGAGGAGGGACTGCCGGTCAAGGTGGTGCACACCGCGCAGAAGCCGGTCGACAGCGCGCGGAAGCCGGGCGCGTTCGACTGACGGGCTCTCCGGCAACGCCGTGATCAACGCACGTGGCGCGCCGCCCTGAGGAAGAACCTCCCCGTGAGCGCGGTCGCCGTACGCGTCGGGAGCACCCGGCCGAACACGAAGGTCTGGAGTCGGTAGGCCCAGCCGTCGACGACCGCGGGGGCGCGACCGCGCAGGGCGGCCACGACGGTCTCGGCGACCTGTTCGGGCCGGCGTTTGCCGGGAGCGCGGCCCGGGTTCATCGGCGTCTCGGTCGCGCCGGGGCTGACCGCCACCACCCGGACGCCCGTGCCACGGGTCTCGTACCAGAGCCCCCGGGTGAAGGAGAGGACGAACGCCTTCGACGCCCCGTACACGGCGTTGTGGGGCGCGGGCGCGTACGCGGCGGTGCTCGCCACGTTCACGATCGCGCCCCGCCCGCGGGCGAGCATGGCGGGCAGGAAGAGCGCGGTCGTCTCCGCGACCGCTCCGGCGTTCAGGTCGGCCAACTGGCGTATCCGCGCCGGATCGACGTCGCCGACCGCCCCGATGTGGGCGGCACCCGCGTTGTTGACCAGGGTGCCGACCTCGACACCCGCGTCCTCCAGGCGCTTCGCCAGGCGCGCGGGGGCGTCCTGTCGGGAGAGGTCCAGGGGCACGGTGAGCACGGCCACCCGGTGCTCGGCGCGCAGTCGTTCGGCCACCGCCTCCAACCGCGCCGAGTCCCGTGCCACCAGCACCAGTTCGGCGCCCCGCGCGGCCAGCTTCTCCGCGATCGCGGCCCCTATGCCCGTCGAGGCACCGGTGATCAGCGCCGCACCCTGGCCGACGGACCGCTGTCCGATTCGTTCGTTCGAAGTCATGCCCGTCACGCTAGACTTTCACGCCGACGTCAAGGTCAAGCCCGAGGACCGGGGCGCGTTCGGAGGAGGCGGCGGAGCATGCGGATCGGAGAACTCGCCCGCGCGGCCGGGATCAGCACCCGCGCGCTGCGGTACTACGAGGAGCAAGGGCTGCTGCCGGCCGAACGCCGTGCCAACGGATACCGGGAGTACGACGAGCAGGCGGTGCTCCAAGTCGCCTTCATCCAGGACCTGTTCCGTGCGGGCCTGCCGTCCGGGATCATCCGGGAGATCATCCCGTGCGCGGGGTCCGGGCAACCGGAGGGCGACTGCGCGGCGCTGGTCGGCCGCGTCCGGGAGATCCGTGACCGGCTGGCCCAGCAGGAGCGGCAGCTCGCCGAGCGGCGCGAGACGCTGGAGCGCTACCTCGCCGGCGCCGCACGCCCCGCAGGCGTCGACTCCCACCTGCACGACCTGGCGTAGTTCCGCCGGGCCGAGGCGCTAGCCTGCTGACGCGAGCGGCGTCGGGCACGGGGCGACGCCTCGGAAACCGGCGACGGAGGAAGCGGATGCGGCGTGTGGTGCGGGGCTTCTGGGGCCCACGGGTGGAATCCGTCGAAGAGCTCGCCGGACGCTGGGAACTGACGCTCCAGCAGGTGGCCGGGTTGCTCGGGGGAGCGGCGGCCGGGGCCGGCTCGGCGTGGCGGCGCGTGAGGGCGTCCGGTGCCGATGACGCCCCGCTCGCCCCGGGGCGGGAGCCACTGGCCGAGGTCCTGCGCGAGGCGCGCGCCGCCGACGACTGGTCCGACCGGGTCGGCACCGGGCTGCGGCTGATCGCCGCCCCGGCCGCCGGAGTCCGGGTGGAGATCAGCGGACTCGCGGGCGGCGCACCGGAGTTCCTGCTCCAGTCCGTGGTGGTGGCCGTCGACGCACCGGACGGTGCCGAGGTGCCCGAGGGGGAACTGCTCGCCGCCCTGGCACGCGTCTGGCAGCCCGACTTCGGCGACGTCAGCGACGACGACCTCCTCGACGCCCTGGAGGACGAGGCCGGTTACACGGTCGGCGACCCGGTCGTGGGCCGGTACGGCTATCTCTCGCCCGCGCGGGCCGCCCTGGTCCCGGACGGGATCGAGGCGCACGGCGAGGAACTGCCCGGCGGGGGCCTCCTGCTGGCCCTCGGTGGCGCGCCCGAGGTGCTGGCCGCCTACGGGGCGCTGAGCGCCGCCGGGGCGCTCCGGCCGCTGCCCCGCCCGCTGGACCGGGCGGCGTGGTGAGCGTCCGCGCCGGGGAGCCCTTCGACACCGGCCGGGCGGTGGCCGAGGTGACGGCGCTGGCGGCGGGGCCCGTACCGGCGTCGGGGCCCACCCTCGCCGAGGGCGACCCGGTGACGGGGGAGTGGCGGTCCACCAGTGGGGAGGGCTTCCGGATCGTCCCGCTCTGGGAGAGCGACGACCTCACCGGCGTGTACGGCGACGACTGGACCGACACGGAGGGCGCGGCGCGTCGGCAATGCGACGCACTCGTCGCCGAGTTGGACGTCCGGTGGGGGCCGCACAGCCGGGTGGCGATGCACCCGGCGCTGTTCCGCAGGCAGGCCGGGCTTCCCCTGCCCGCGCTCCACGCGGCCCTGCTCGGCGCGGACTGCTCCGGCGACCTCAGCGTCTGGGGCCCGCTGCCCGGCGGCGCGCGGTGGGTGGGCGTGAGCGTCGGCCACAGCGACGGGGACGCGCCCCTGGTGATGGTCGCGCTGGTCAGCGGGGCGCCCGTCGTCGAGGCGGACCGGGACGAGGCGGACCGGGGCGAGGCGGACCGGGGCGAGGCGGACCGGAGCGAGGCGGACCGGGGCCGCGGCTGATCCGCTATCCGGGTACGGAAGGCGCGGGCAGCCGCCGGTCAGGAGGGCGCGGGCATCCAGGCACGGGCCGCGGCGGTGAGGGCCCCGACCCCTGCGGTCAGGGTGGGTTCGACGACCGGTGCGTAGTGCGGTGAGTGGTTGTTGGGCAGGCCGAGGACGACCGCCTCGATCGCGGCCAGGTCCTTCGCGTCCCCGAAGGCGGCCGGGTCCGCACCGCCGAGGAGCCAGTACACGCAGGGGGCGCCCGCGGCCTGGGCCAGGACGCCGACGTCCTCGCTGCCGGTGACGGGCCCGGGGTCGACGACGAGGCCGAGGGCGGCGGTGAGGGCCTGCTCCGTGAAGGCGCACGCGTCGGGATCGTTGACGACGGCGGGGAAGGACTCGGTCACGGTGATCTCCGGGTCGCGGGGAGCCCCCGAGGCGGCGGCCTCCGCCTGCACGATGCGGTCGACCGCGGCCAGCACGCGGTCGCGGACGGGCCGGTCGAAGGTGCGCACGCTCAGGGAGAGCTCGGCGCGGTCCGCGACGATGTTGCCGCGGCTGCCCGCGTGGAGGGCTCCGACGGTCACCACCGCGGTGGAGGAGGCGGCCACCTCGCGGGAGACGATGCCCTGGAGCCGCATGACGGTCGCGGCGGCCATCACGACCGGGTCGACGGTCGTCTCGGGCCGTGACCCGTGGCCGCCCCGGCCGTGCAGGACGACGGAGAGCGAGTCGGAGGCGGCGAACGCCGGTCCGGGACGCAGCCCGACGACCCCGGCCGGCAGCGGCGACACGTGCTGGCCCAGGACGACGGCCGGACGGCCGAACCGCTCGAAGAGGCCGTCGTCGATCATCGCCTGAGCCCCCCGGCCGGTCTCCTCGGCGGGCTGGAAGACCAGCAGGGCGGTGCCCTGCCAGCCCGAGAGGTCGCCGGACAGGGCCGCCGCGGCCCCCAGCAGGCAGGCGACGTGCATGTCGTGGCCGCAGGCGTGCATGAGCGGCACGCTGTTGCCGTCGGGGTCGGTGCCGTGAGCCGTGCTCGCGTATGGCAGGCCCGTCCGCTCCCGGACCGGCAGGGCGTCCATGTCCGCGCGCAGCAGCGCGGTGGGTCCCTCGCCGTTGCGCAGGACGCCGACGACCCCCGTACCGCCGACGCCCGTGAAGGTCTCGTAGCCCAGGGCGCGCAGCCGTCCGGCGACGATCGCGGCGGTGCGGGTCTCCTGGAAGGCCAGTTCCGGGTGCGCGTGCAGATCCCGGTAGAGATCCGCCAGGCCCGAAGGATCCGCCGGACCGGACACGGAGGTGGATGGCTGCATGGTGTCTCCCGGTCGGTGCTCGGCCGTGTCCGGCCCGTCCCGCCGGGGCGGGCGCTAGGGCGGACACGGCCCGAGGGCCGCTGCTCCCGTGATGCGGCACGGTGTGAAAAGCGCTACTTCGTATCTATATGAATGGTGTCCGCAGGGGGCTCCGGATGCCGCCACCGGAGCTAATGGCGAGGGCCACCGCCCTCGTGCTGTTCGCGGTCGTGTTCGTCGGCGCCACGTGGTGGCTCTTCGACGGCGGCACCGCCCTGGCCGTCTACCTCGGCATGACGTTCATGACCGTCGCCGCCGGCCGCCTGCCCCTGACGGACCAGTGCCTGATCGGGCTGTCCGCCGGTCTCGCCGCCGCCGTGGGCGCTCTCGTCGGTGGCAACACACCCCTGCTCATCGCCGCGGTCGTGGTCGCCTGCGCGGCGCAGGGGCTGGTCAACCGGCGCAGCGTGGGAGCCGCCGCCCTGCTGCCGTCCAACCTCGTGCTCTACGCGGCGCTGGTCCCCGGGAACCCGGCGGCGGTCGCGGCGGCGTCCTGGCTGGGCGCGGCGCTCGTGATCGTCGCGGCCCGTCTGACCCGGATGCGCGTCCCCGCCGATCCCGCCCCCGCCCGGGACGCCGCACTGAACGCCTTCGAGCTCGCCGCGGGCTGCACCGCCCTCATCGTCGCCGGCCGCGCCCTGGACCTGCCGCGAGGGAACTGGGCCGTGCTGACCCTCTGCCTGGTACTGGTTCCGGGAACCGGCGCGACGCGCCGGCGGGTCGTCCACCGCGCGCTGGGCACCGGCGCGGGCGCGCTGGTCGCCGTCGCCGCCGTGGCCGCCGCCCCCTCGGCCGTCTGCCTGGTCCTGGCGGCCGTGTGCGCGGTGCTCACCGTCGCCTACGCGATGCTCCCGGACGACTTCCTCTACGCGGTGTTCCTGACCCCCACCGTCCTTCTTCTCTTCTCCAGCGGCAGGGCCGAGGCCACGTTCCCCGTCGCGCTCCAGCGGGTGGAGATGACCGCGCTCGGGGCCGCCCTCGCGCTCGCCCTGACCTGGGCGACCGCCGCCTGGACGCGCCGGGCGTGACCGCCCCGTCCGTCCAGGAAACGCCTCAGAGCCGGGCCGCCTTCAGCGCCATGTGCAGCAGCAGCCGGTCCTCGCCGTCGCCCAGGTCGAGGCCGGTGAGCTGCTGGACCCGCGAGAGCCGGTAGTACAGCGTCTGGCGGTGGATGCCCAGCTCCGCGGCCGTCCGGCTCGCCTGGCCCGCGAGGTCGAGGAAGGTCTCCGCGGTGCGGGCCAGCTCCGCGTGGGCCGGGGCCAGCAGGGCAGCCACCGAGGGGTCGGGGCCCGCGGGGGTGCCGGGCAGGGCGGTCAGCAGGCGGTACGGGCCGATGCCGGACCACGCGGCGACCGGGCCGAACCGGGGCTCGGCCGCCGCCGCGCGAGCCGCCGACACCGCCTCGCGCCAGGCGTCGGCCAGCTCGGCCAGACCCCGGCGCGGTACGGCGATCCCGGCGGTCGCGGATCCACCCGCCTCGGCGCGGAGCCGGTCGGCGGCGGTGTTCGCCGGACCGGACGCGTCCGGGGAGCGCAGCCGTACGAGCGCGGCCAGACAGAGCGTGCCGGCTCCGGGCGGGGCCACCACGGTGAGCGCCGCCGCCGAGGGGACCGTACGCGCCGACGGGGTGTCCTCGGCAGTCCACGGGGAGACGCAGACCACCGCGTGCAGCCCGTCGGCATCGGCACCCAGCGCCTCCCGGAGCGCGGTCAGCGCCATGTCCCGCTGCCAGCCGTGCCCCGCCGTGAGGGCGGCGCCCAGCTCGCGCGAGAGATCCGCGCCCGCCCGAGCCTCGTCGGCGAGGAGCCCCCCGATCCGGTCCGCCACCTCCATGGCCGCCGTCAGCCGCTCGTCGGTGGGGCCCGGTTCGGCGTCCAGCAGCCATACGTACCCCAGCACCACGCCCCGGTGGCGGACCGGGAGGCAGATCCGGCTGAGGTGGACCCCGGCCTCCGGGCCCGCCGGGATGCGGACCGGGCCGGTCGCCCGGGTGATGCCGAACCCCTCGAACCAGGCGCGGACCGCCGGGGTGGAGCGGCGGGTCAGGATCGACCGGGTGCGGACCGGGTCCATGGCGGTGTCGTCGTCGCTGTCGTGCACACCGAAGGCGATCAGGCCGAAGTCACGGTTCTCCAGGGTGGCGGGGGCGCTCAGCAGCCCGGAGATCTCGTCGACGAGTTCCTGATAGTCGCCTTTCATCCCGCCATTCTCGCACCGTTCAGACAGATGTCTGAGGCGGCGAGCACAGATGCGTGACAGCTGTCGATGGCACACGTTCGGTGCAATCCATAGATTTCACCGTGGTTCTCCGTGCTGTCATGGTCCGGACCGGTTCGACGGCTTTCGCCCACGCCCGGCCCGTACGCGCACAGCCGTGCGCAGCCGTTCGTACCCCGTCCATGCAGCCGATCATCAGTACTTTCGTGGAGGTGCCCCGTGCTGGGTCCCGTGATTCTCGCCGCGTCGCGCAGCGACCGGATGCGCCGGTTCATCTCGGCCGCACCGGGCACCAAGCAGGTCGTCGACCGCTTCATCGCCGGTGAGAACGTCGACCACGTCCTGCCCGTCGTCCGCGCATCCGTCGACAAGGGCCTGGAGCTCACCCTCGACGTGGTCGGCGAGGACATCACCACGCCCGCCGAGGCCGCCGCCGCGCGCGACGCCTACCTGGAGCTGGTCGGCCGTCTGAAGGACCTGGGCCTCGGCACCAAGGCCGAGATGTCCGTCAAGCTCTCGATGTTCGGCCAGGCGCTGGAGAACGGCCACGAGCTGGCCCTCGCCAACGTCCGTCCGGTCGTCGAGGCCGCCGCCGCCATCGGCACCACGGTCACCCTGGACGCCGAGGACCACACCACCCTCGACTCGATGTTCGCCATCCACGAGGAGCTGCGGAAGGACTTCCCGCAGACCGGCTGCGTGATCCAGGCGTACCTGTTCCGTACCGAGGACGACGCCCGGCGGCTCGCCGCCGCGGGCAGCCGCGTGCGTATCGTGAAGGGTGCGTACAAGGAGCCCGCCTCCGTCGCGTATCAGGACAAGGCCGAGATCGACAAGGCGTACGTCCGCATCATGAAGATCCTCATGGAGGGCGACGGCTACCCGATGATCGGGTCGCACGACCCG
Organism: Streptomyces sp. NPDC060184; assembly: GCF_042728795.1. NCBI lineage: Bacteria > Bacillati > Actinomycetota > Actinomycetes > Kitasatosporales > Streptomycetaceae > Streptomyces > Streptomyces sp. NPDC060184. The sequence goes on along the minus strand of NZ_JBHWYX010000004.1, from coordinate 93,537 downwards.
CGTCTCGTCGCCATCGCCCAGGAACTCGGCCGCCAGGCCGGCCGCAAGCTGGACGAGTACGAGTTCCAGATGCTCTACGGCATCCGCAGCGACGAGCACATCCGCCTCGCCGCGGAGGGCCACCGCATGCGCGTCTACACCGCGTACGGCACCGACTGGTACGGCTACTTCATGCGCCGCCTCGCGGAGAAGCCGGCCAACCTCCTCTTCTTCGCGCGCTCCATCCTCACCAAGGGCTGAGTCCGGCTCCCACCCCCCACCCCGACGAACCAAGGAGACAAGGCACTCATGGATGCTGTCACCCAGGTCCCCGCGCCGGTCAACGAGCCGGTCCACTCCTACGCCCCGGGTACCCCCGAGCGCGCCCGCCTGGAGGCGAAGCTCAAGGAGCTCAGCCAGAACCCGATCGACCTCCCGATGACCATCGGCGGCGAGAAGCGGATGGGCGGTGGCGCGCGCTTCGACGTCGTGCAGCCGCACAACCACCGCGCCGTCATCGGTACCTTCGCCGGTGCCACCGAGCAGGACGCCCAGGACGCGATCGACGCCGCGCTCGCCGCCGCCCCGGCCTGGCGCGCGATGTCCTTCGACGACCGCGCCGCGATCATCCTGCGCGCCGCCGAACTGCTCTCCGGCCCGTGGCGCGAGACGATGGCCGCCTCCACGATGCTCGGCCAGGGCAAGACCGCCCAGCAGGCCGAGATCGACACCCCCTGCGAGCTCGTCGACTTCTGGCGCTTCAACGTGCACTACGCACGCCAGATCCTCGCCGAGCAGCCGCCGGCCAACTCCCCCGGCGTGTGGAACCGCATGGACCACCGCCCGCTGGAGGGCTTCGTCTACGCGATCACGCCCTTCAACTTCACCGCCATCGCGGCCAACCTGCCGACCGCCCCGGCGCTCATGGGCAACGTCGTCGTGTGGAAGCCGTCCCCGACGCAGACCCACGCCGCCGTGCTGATGATGCGGCTCCTGGAAGAGGCCGGCCTGCCCAAGGGCGTCATCAACCTGGTGACCGGCGACGGCATCGCCGTCTCCGAGGTCGCGCTGAACCACCGCGACCTGGCCGGTATCCACTTCACCGGCTCGACCGCGACCTTCCAGCACCTGTGGAAGACCGTCGGCAACAACATCGCCAACTACCGCACCTACCCGCGGCTCGTCGGCGAGACCGGTGGCAAGGACTTCGTCGTCGCCCACCCGTCGGCCGACCAGGCCGTGCTGAAGACCGCGCTGACCCGCGGCTCCTTCGAGTACCAGGGCCAGAAGTGCTCCGCGTCCTCGCGTGCGTACGTCCCGGCCTCCATCTGGAACTCCGGCTTCAAGGAGAAGTTCGCGGCCGAGGTCGACGCCATCACCATGGGCGACGTCACCGACCTGTCGAACTTCATCGGCGCCGTCATCGACGAGCGGTCCTTCGCCAAGAACAAGGCCGCCATCGACCGCGCCGCCGCCGACCCGACGTGCACCATCGTCGCGGGCGGCACCTACGACGACTCGGTGGGCTACTTCGTCCGCCCGACCGTCATCGAGTGCACCGACCCGGAGAACGAGGTCTTCACGACCGAGTACTTCGGCCCGATCCTCGCCGTGCACGTGTACGAGGACGACCAGTACGACGCGATGCTGGACCAGATGGAGTCGGTCTCCGACTACGCCCTGACCGGTTCCGTCATCGCCAACGACCGCGCCGCCGCGGCCCACACGATGGAGAAGCTCCGCTACGCGGCGGGCAACTTCTACATCAACGACAAGTCGACCGGCGCCGTCGTCGGCCAGCAGCCCTTCGGCGGCGGCCGTGCCTCGGGCACCAACGACAAGGCCGGTGCCCCGCAGAACCTCCAGCGCTGGACGCTGACCCGCGCCATCAAGGAGACGCTGGTCCCGCCGACCGAGTACACCTACCCCCACCAGGGCTGACGCCCCCGGGGCGCCGCCCCCGTGCCCCGGTCACCGGACCGGCGCCCCGCCCAGAACCCCGCCCCCGTCCGGCACCCCCCCTGCCGGACGGGGGCGGTCTGCGTCCAGCGGCCCGCGTCAACCGGCCTGCGTTCCCGGGCGTGCGTCAACCGGCCTGCGTCCACCGGCCGACGGGGCCGCACGCGCACCGGCCCGGACGCACCGCACCCCCCGACCCGAGCGGCCGGGGGGTGCGGTGACGGAGGTACGAGGTACGGGGTTCGGGTACGGCCCCGCGGTCTCAGCCGCGCTGCTTGGGCGCCGCGCTCCAGGTGCCGGGCTGCCAGACGCCGGAGCGGCGCAGGGACGCGGGGCAGTGCCGGAATATCTCGTCGATCTCGACGACCATGGCCAGCTGCGGCCGGGCGCCCTTCGCGTCCGCCAGCTCGTCGAAGAACGGCGCTTCCCGCAGGACCCGGGCGCGGCCGTTGACGCGGAGCACGTCCATCACACCGGGGATGAAGTAGAGCAGGCCCACGTGCGGGTTCTGCAGGATGTTGCGGAAGCCGTCCGAGCGGCGGTTGCCCGGCAGGTCCGGCAGCGCGAGGGTGCGCTCGTCCAGCACGAGCGTGAAGCCCGGCTCGCCGCCCTTCGGCGAGGCGTCGCAGTTGCCCGCCGCGTCCGAGGTGGCGACCGTGCACAGCGGGGACAGACCGATGAGCCGGAGGTCCTCCTCCGTCAGCCGGTCGTGGACCTTCTCGATGACGATCGGGTGCGGGGCGCCGAGGAGCTCGGTCAGTTCCCCGGGAGCGGTGAGCTCGACCCAGCCGTCGCGGGCGGGCGGTGCGAGCGGGGCGGCGGCGGGGGACGGGACGGTGCCGGACGAGTCGGCGGCGGGCTGGACAGAGTCGGACGGCACGGCTGCGGGCGCTGCGGTGAGGCTCAAGACGACTTCCTGGCAGGTGACCTGGCGGTACGCACGGGCGGAGGTCACCCCCGCCGGCACGCATGGGTGGCCGGATCCGGACGGTCGGGCCGCGGGTCATTTCGACCCGGACCAGTTTTTTCCGTACACCCTTACGATGTTAGGGTCACCTTACTGTAGGCCCTCGGGTGATCTCCTGGCGGGCATTCCCCCTGCGTGGAACCGGTTGCCGGCTTTACGCGGAGCCGTTGAGGAGCGAACGATGCCGGACGCGATACCGGCCACCGCGACAGGTGCCCGGTGAACCCGGCCTCCGCCACCCTGCCGACGGCGCGCACCGCACCGCCGGCCGGTGGTGTCCGCCGCAAGGGTTCACGCCCCGCACTCGCCGCCGGCCTCCTGGCCGGGCTGGTGGTCCTCGTACTGATCGCCGCGATCAGCCTCGCCGTCGGATCGGGGCACGTACCCCTCGCCGACGTGTGGCACGGCCTGGTCAGCCCCGACGACGCCCGGCGCACCGACGTCATCGTCCGGACGGTCCGCATCCCGCGCACCTGCGCCGGAGTCCTCGCCGGAGTCGCCCTCGGCCTCGCCGGAGCGCTCATGCAGGGCGTCACCCGCAACCCACTGGCCGACCCGGGCCTGCTCGGCGTCAACGCCGGGGCGTCCGTCTCCGTGGTCCTCGCCATGGGCGTCCTCGGCCTCACCGCCCCCGGGCAGTACCTCTGGTTCGGCTTCGGCGGCGCGCTGCTCGCCGCCCTCTTCGTCTACGGTGTCGGCTCGATCGGCAGGGAGGGCGCCACCCCGGTCAAACTGGCGCTCGCCGGAGCCGCCACCACCGCCTTCCTCGGCTCGCTCACCACCGCGATGCTGCTGACCGACAGCAAGACCTTCGACCAGTTCCGCTTCTGGCAGGTCGGTTCGCTCTCCGGACGGGAGACCGACGCGCTCTGGCAGGTCCTGCCGTTCATCGTGGTCGGCACCCTCCTCGCCCTCGCCCTCGGCCCCCAGCTCAACGCCCTCGCCCTCGGCGACGACGTGGCCCGCGGCCTCGGCCAGCGGGTGGGCGCGGCCCGCGCCGCCGCCGCCCTCGCCGTGGTCCTGCTCTGCGGCGCGGCCACCGCGATCGCCGGGCCCATCGGGTTCGTCGGGCTGGTCGTCCCGCACGCCGCCCGGCTCATCACCGGCCCCGACAACCGCTGGGTCCTCGCCTACAGCGCGGTCCTCGCCCCGATCCTGCTGCTCGTCGCCGACATCGTCGGCCGCCTGGTCGCCCGCCCCGCCGAGGTGCAGGTCGGCATCGTCACCGCCGTCATCGGCTGCGTCCCCTTCGTGATCCTGGTGCGCCGCAGGAAGCTGGTGGAACTGTGACCGCCCCCGCCACCTCCTTCGGCGACACCGCCCCCGCCACCCCCTTCGCACAGACCGCACCCGGAGCCCCCGCCGTACGCGAGGTCGCCCGCGTCCGCCGCAACGGCCGCACCCGCTACCTCCTGGTCTGCGCGGTCCTCGCCGTCGCCACCGTCGCCGCCCTGTGCGGTTCGCTGGCGTACGGCGACATGGCGGTACCGCTCTCCGACGTGTTCGCCGCCCTCACCGGGCGCGCCGACGCCGCGACCTGGTTCATCGTCGGCGAGCTGCGGATGCCCCGCGCCCTGATGGCCATCCTCGTCGGGATCGCCTTCGGGCTCTCCGGCGCGGTCTTCCAGAGCCTGCTGCGCAACCCGCTGGCCAGCCCCGACGTCATCGGCATCAGCTCCGGAGCCTCCGTCGCCGCGGTGCTCTCCTCCTCGCTCTTCGCGGTCAGCGGGATGCTTCTCTCCGTGTTCGCGCTGGCCGGAGCGCTGCTCACCGCCGCGCTGATCTACGCGCTCGCCTGGCGGCGCGGAGTGAGCGGGGCGCGGCTCGTCCTCGTCGGCATCGGAATCGGCGCCGGGCTGTCCAGCGTGATCTCGTACCTGATGACCCGCTCCGAGGTCACCGAGGCGCAGTCGGCGCTGCTCTGGCTCACCGGCAGCCTCAACGGCCGCTCCTGGGACCTGCTGCAACCCCTGGCCTGGGCGCTCGTGGTGCTGCTGCCCCTGCTCTTCCTGGCCGCCCGGCAGATGCCCGTACTCCAGCTCGGCGACGACACCGCCGCCGGACTGGGTGCCCGCACCGAGCGGGGCCGCCTCCAGCTGCTCTGCTGCGCCGTCGCGCTGGCCGGGGTGGCGACCGCCGCCGCCGGACCGGTCGGGTTCGTCGCCTTCGTCGCCGCGCCCGTCGCCCGCCGGCTGGCCCCCGGGCGCGGCGCCTCGCTGGTCGCCTCCGGGCTGACCGGGGCGCTGCTGGTGCTGGTCGCCGACTTCGCCGCACAGCACGCACTGGACCTCGTCGACCTGCCGGCGGGTGCCTCCGGGCAGCTCCCCGTGGGCGTCGTCACCAGCGTGATCGGCGCCCCGTACCTGATGTGGCTGCTGATCCGCGCCAACCGTTCGGGGCAGGGCGGATGACCCGCCCGCGAACGACCGCGCAAGCAGGACCGGCGAGGGCCGGCAAGGACCAGAAGGAGGGGAGTGCCGCATGAGCGCGGAACACAGCCTGGGAGCGCGCGGACTGCGCCTCGGGTACGGCAGCCGGGACATCGTCAAGGGCCTCGACCTCGACATCCCGCCGGGCGGCGTGACGATGATCGTGGGCCCCAACGCCTGCGGCAAGTCCACCCTGCTGCGCTCCCTCGCCCGGCTGCTCGCCCCCACGGCGGGCACCGTCCTGCTGGACGGCAAGGACATCCGGTCGATGCCGACCAAGGCGGTCGCCGGCATCCTCGGCATCCTGCCGCAGACCCCGGTGGCCCCCGAGGGCATCACCGTCGCCGACCTGGTCGGCCGGGGCCGCTACCCGCGCCAGGGCTGGCTGCGCTCCTGGACCGCCGAGGACGACGCGGCGGTCGCCGAGGCACTCGTCGCCACCGACGTGCTGGAACTCGCCGAGCGACCGGTCGACGAACTGTCCGGCGGACAGCGCCAGCGCGTGTGGATCGCCATGGCGATCGCCCAGCACACCGACGTACTGCTGCTCGACGAGCCGACCACCTACCTCGACATCAGCCACCAGCTGGACGTCCTCGACCTGCTCACCGACATCAACCGCGAGCGCGGGGTGACCATGGTCGCCGTGCTGCACGACCTGAACCTCGCCTGCCGGTACGCCGACCACCTGGTCGCGATGAAGGACGGCCGGATCGTCGCCGAGGGCCGCCCCACCGAGATCGTGACCGGGGAACTGGTCACCGAGGTCTTCGGGATGCGCTGCTCGGTCGTCCCCGACCCGGCCTCCGGCACCCCGATGATCGTGCCGATCGGCCGCCACCACGTGCCGGACGCGGCGCGCGCGGGCGTGTCCGCCGTCTGAGGAACAACAGTCAGGTCTGTTGTGCGCTGGTGTGCCGAGTGAGGCTGTAGCCGATTTCGAAGGTGTCGGCGGACATACGAGTGTCGTTGATTTCCAGCACGGCGCCGTCGGGGCCTGTGGTGGTGCGGAGGATGCGCAGCAGTGCGACGCCCTTGGGCAGGCGCAGGCGTTCACTCTCGGTGGGGGTGGGCATGCGAGCGCTGACGGCTTCTTCCCATGACAGGGGGGCATGGCCCATGTGTTCGAGCAGGTGGTAGATGCCGCCAGGTCCAGTGTCCTTCTCGGCGAGGCGGGTACCGCGGGCCAGGGGAGCGGGCAGGTAGCTGGTCGCCAGTTGCAGGGGGGTGTTGGTGGCGGCCTCGCCCATGACGCGGTCGCGTACCAGGACGTCATCCCCTTCTTGTCCTTCGGCGAGTCCGAGCAGGGTGGCGATGTCGCGGGGGGCCGGTGCCCAGGCGATGGCGGGGGGCTCCAAGGCGGTCCATGGCTGTGCGGTGGGGTCGAAGTAGTAGCCGCGTTCGTCGCGGTAGACCTGGCGACTGCGGGTGAGGCGCCGGCGGACCGGGCGGCGGCGGACGACGGTGCCCCTGCGGCGGGTGACGTCGATGAGGCCTTCGACCTCGAGTTCGGCGAGGGCTTCGCGCGCGGTCTGTTTGGCCACCCCGTACTGCTGGGCGAGGTCGACGAGTTTCGGCAGGAGGCTGCCTGCCGGGTAGGTCCCGTCCTCGATGGCGCCGCGCAGCTCAGCGGCCATCTGCCGGTAGGCGGGACTGCTCATGCGTACCTCCTGTTTCATGCGGATTCGGACAACCTCATGCGATAGTCCTAGCCCTATTGACGACGCTCTTTGCGATGTCGACGATAGTCCTAGTCCTAATGCTCCGTCGGTGCTTCGGCGTACCCTCACCCCTCGAACGGAGGCCCCGTCATGGGGACACCCCTCTCTTCTGTTCACTCCGCCACCCAGTCCCCGTTACTGTCCCCGGGGCTACTGGAGATCGGCATCGGCTGCCGCATCAGCCCCCATACCCTGATCGAGCCGGCCGACGAACAGGGCGCCCTGCGTCCGATCCGGATCGGTGACCACGCCGTCATCGGCGCCTTCACGATCCTGCACGGCGGCACCCGCATCGGCGACGGCGTCCGCATCGAGGACCACGTCGTCATCGGAAAACCGGAAACCGGCTACGCGGTCGGCCGCACCTACCCCGGGGCCGGCGCGGACACCCGCATCGGCGACGGGGCCACCCTGCGCTCGGGCACCGTCGTCTACGCCGGCACCCGGATCGGCGAGAACACCGCCGTCGGACACCACACCCTGATCCGCAGCCACACCCAACTGGGCACCGACAGCGTCCTGGGCCACTTCCTCGTCATCGAACGCGCCTGCCACTTCGGTGACCGCGTCCGCTGCTCCCCCCTCTCCCACCTCACCTCCGAAACCGTGCTCGGGGACGACGTCTTCCTCGGGGCGGGCATCCGCACCGTCAACGACAAGCACCTGATCTGGCGCGAGACGGACCGCACACCCGTCCTCCTGCCGCCGCGCTTCGAGACCGGCTGCAAGGTCGGCTCCGGCTCGACCGTCCTGGCCGGCATCACCATCGGTGAACGCGCCCTGGTCGGTTCCGGGTCCGTCGTCACCCGCAACGTCGCCCCGGACACCACCGTGTACGGCTCCCCGGCTCGCCCCCACTCCGCCACGACCCGCTGACCTGTGAGGGAACACACCATGGAACCTCTCTGTGTCACCACCTGGATCGCTCCCCTCCAACCGGCCCTGCCAGGGCTGGGCGAGCATGAGCTCGACGAACTGCGCAACCTGGAAACCCACCTCGTCCAGGCCCTCGCCACTCGCGCCGACCGGCGCACGAGCACCGATCTGCTTGCCCTGCGCCGTCACCTCGCCGCACTCGGGCAGCCCGACGCCGTACCCGATCTCGCACCCCCGGCCTCGGCGCTGACCGATGCCCTGGCTGCCTTCCTCTGCGGCTTCTACGACCTGGACCTGCGCGACGCCGTCGGCACCGGCCACGGCCGGATGATCCTGCGTCACGCCTGCGAGCCGGTTCGCCGGCACTGGGCCGCACGGCTCGCAGCAGGCGATCTGGTCGGCATTGCGGTCACCGAACGCCACGGCGGCAGCCGCCTGCAGGAGATCACCACACGCGCCACCGAGCAGCCGGGTGGCGGCTGGCTGCTGAACGGCGAGAAGTGCTGGGTCTCCCGCCTCACCGAAGCCAGTGGCTTCGTCATCTTCTTCAAGGATCCCGCCGGAGAGCTGACGGCGGCCGTCCTGGACGCCAACACCCCCGGACTGCGACGCCGGTCCATCGCACCGGCCGGACTGGGGGGCTGGGCCTGGGGCAATCTGTCCCTCACCGATGTCCCTCTGCATCCGCGGGACCTGCTGGGCACCACGGGGGACGGGCTGCGCGTCTTCCGCCGTCACTTCGCCCAATTCCGCCCGCTGGTCGCTGCCACCGCACTGGGAACCGCCGCCGGAGTCCACACAGCCGTCACCGCCGACCTGACCAACCGTCTGAACACCCGACGCGTCCGCCACCTGCGCGACAACGCCCTGATCACCCTCGGACGCACGCACGCCGAACTCAACGCCGCCCTCCTGCACGCCCTCGGCGCCGCCTCCATCACCGCAGCCGGCAGCCCCCAGGGCGACATCTGGTCCCGCGGTGTCAAAGCGCACGCCGTCGACACCGCCCACCGCGCGACGACCGAACTCTCGCTCCTGGTCGGAGCCCTCGCCTTCCAGGCCCACTCGTCACTGGCCAAAGCCCGCGCCGACCTCGGCGGACTCCTCTTCGCCGACGGCATCCACGACGCACTCCAGCGATCCGTGGGCCGCGCCCTCACCACCACCCGGTCGGCACAACAGCCCCACCCGCTGGCCAGCTGACAAAGAGCTGGTCGTCCGGCCCGCACATCGGGCCGGACGACCAGCGCATGTTCTCCCTATACCGGCATCCCGTACTCCAGGTACACCGTCAGCCCCTGCTCGCGGGCCCGCACGCACGCCTCCACCCGTAGCGCGAGTCGCTCCACCAGCCGCTCCCGGAGCCGGTCGACCGCGACGAACTCCATCGCACCGAGTTCCTCCGCCTGCAACCGGACCTCCGACAGCCGATCGCTGCCGAGCACCCCGCCGTCGAACACGTAGACCAGGCCCTCGCTGCGCCCTGGCCGCGCCCCGCGCCAGTCCACACCAAGGAGCGGGCCCGGCTCCCAGTCGAGCCCCAATTCCTCCTTGACCTCCCGTACCGCACCGGCGCGAGGGGACTCGTCCCATTCCACGGCACCGCCGGGGATCTCCCACAAGGGCTTGTACACCGGGTCCACCAACAGCACCCGCCCTTCCGGATCGAAGAACAGGACCCCTGCGGCGACTCGCTTGCGCGGCAACGTCCGCTCGTACTCCTCCGGGCTCATTCGCACGTTCATGCACCAGACCCAAACACACCCGGAGGAATCACCAGTGGTCTCTCGGCACCAGGTACACACCTGTTGCACACCCACCGCGAAGGCGAACGCGAGATACCGACGGCAGGCCCAGGAAGAGCACCGGCCGACCTCGTCCTGCGGGAGGCGGAAGGCCAACTGTCCCCGCTGCCGGGGGAGCGCGCGACGCGACTGGATGCACTCGATCGGTTACTCGCGACTTCGCGGCACGCTTCGGCTCCGGGCGGGGTCAACCCGCCCCGAACCGCCGGGAATCGGGGTTTCCGGACCCCCGGTGCGGGAAGTGAATAAGGTTAGGCTAACCTCATGGGCATGAAGAACGTGCGTCTCCGGAACCCTCTTGCCCGTCGTTCCGGTACCCCCACCCGCTCCCGCGCCTCCCTCGGCCTGCTGGCGCTTCCGCTCGCCGCCGTGCTGATCGGCGCGACCGGCTGCTCCTCCGACGACTCCGGCGACTCCGCCGCGGACACGTCGTCCACCGCCTCCACCGCTGCCGGTGCCTTCCCGGTGTCCGTCGACACCAAGTTCGGCTCCATCACGGTGAAGGAGCAGCCCAAGCGGGTCGTCGCACTCGGCTGGGGCGACGCGGAGACCGCGCTCGCCCTCGGTGTCCAGCCCGTCGGCGAGAGCGACTGGCTGGCCTTCGGCGGCGACGGCGTCGGTCCGTGGGCCAAGGGCCTCTACACCAAGAGCCCCGAGAAGATCGGCACCATGGAGCCGGAGTACGAGAAGATCGCGGCCCTCAAGCCCGACCTGATCCTCGACACCAAGTCCAGCGGCGACCAGGCCCGCTACGACACCCTCAGCAAGATCGCCCCGGTCATCGGCGTTCCGAAGGGCGGCGACCAGTACAAGCTGTCCTGGGAGCAGCAGACCCGGATGGTCTCCACCGCGCTCGGCAAGAAGACCGAGGGCGACAAGCTGATCAAGGGCGTCGAGGACAAGTTCGCCGCCGCGGCGAAGGCGCACCCCGAGTTCAAGGACAAGACGGTCACCCTCGCCTCGAAGACCTCGGTCGGCTGGGGTGCGTACGTCAAGGGCACCGGCCGTGTCGACTTCGTCGAGCGGCTCGGCTTCAAGAACAACCCGGTCATCGAGAAGCAGGCCGGTGACGCGTTCTCGGTCAGCGTCTCCGAGGAGAACCTCGACCAGTTCGACGCCGACCTGATCGTCACCGCGCCGATCGGGCTCAAGCCCGCCCAGGTCACCTCCGACGCCCTGTACAAGAAGATCCCGGCGGTCGCCGACGGCCACGCGATGGTCTTCGACCAGGGCGGTCTGAGCCAGGCGTTCGCCACCGACTCGATCCTCTCGACCACCTACGCCATCGACCACGTCGTGCCGGAGTTCGCGAAGTACGTCAAGAAGTAAGCGGTTCCCCGCCAGGTCTCCGGGCCGGTGGGACGGGCGCACGGTCGCGCCCGTCCCACCGGCCCGGTCTGTTTTTGATCATTACCGACATGTCCCGTGAAGACGTACCCGCCGGTGTGAGCGGCGCTCCGCCCGCCCGGACCGCGCAAGATGATCGCCATACCGCCCCTGACCAGGCGTGATGCCCTCGGTCGCAGGTGTCGGAGCGGGGATCGGTGCGGCGACCGGGCGGCGTTGCCGTCTCAGATAGTAGGAAGTCCGAGTAATTGTGGGGACAGAGCGGCCCAGGTGTCCTAGCGTTGTAGGAGCCGAACGATTCGCTTCCACCAGCGACTGGTGGTGAGCGGGTTCGCCCGATGCAGGCCACCCCTGCGGCGACCGCTCCCGCACCTTCCGGCTTTTTCCGGTTCCGTCGTACCCGGCAGAGTCGCGTCTCCCGCCGCCGTACCCCTGGAACACCGACCCGGCCCGCACGCCCTTCCGCGCGACCGGCGCTGCCCGTGAGCCGCGAGGCCCCGCGCGTCGTACGGCCCGTGAGCCGTACTACCCGTCAGCCGCCGCCCGACCGCGAGCCGTAGGACCGTGAGCCGTCCGACCGTGTGCCGCACGACCGCGAACCGCAAGACCGTGATGTCCCCGTGTCACCCGTGATTCCCAGGAGGCGTTCCCCCATGGCAGAGACCACCGTCCGCCGTCGCGTCCGTCACACCCCCCGCCCCACCGAAGCCGAGCGCCAGAACGCCGTCGCGGCCCTCCAGCGTGCCCTGGACCGCCGCGACAACGGCGGATCCACCGGCCACTGAACCCGGACGGGTCCGGGGGCTCCCGCCGTCTGCCGCCGTACGGCTGACGGACGACGGGCGTACCCCCGGACCCGCTTGGACCCCGCGTGGTCCCGGAGCGTCAGCCGCGGCTGACCTCGAAGTGGTCGATGCGCGCGCCGGACTCGGCGAGGGCGGTGACCTTCATCTTCGGGTGCTGGCCCACCGAGACCTCCACCGCGAGGAACGAGTAGCCGGTGTAGCGCACCCGGGACCACTCCACGGTCTCGGCCGCGTGGACGCCGCCCTTGGCCACGTAGTACGTGTCCACGCTCTCCTGGTCGTGGGCGTGACCCTCGTACGTGTCGGGCGCCGGGAAGTTGTAGAGCGACTTGCCCGCGCCGCCGGCCGTGACGTACACGATGCCGTCGCGGGTCGGGTCCGTACGCTCGCCGATCGGCACCTTGCGGGAGACCACGTTCTTCAGAATGGCGTCCGTGCGCTCGTACACGTGGTTGTGGCCGTTGATGACCAGGTCCACCTGGTGCTTCTCGAACAGCGGCACCCACGCCTCGCGGACCCCGCCCTCGGAGGCGTGCGCGTTGGTGGTCGAGAAGGCGCAGTGGTGGAAGAAGACCACGACGAAGTCGACGTCCTTGCGGGCGCGCAGCTCGCCGAGGCGGCGGTCCAGCCACTTCGTCTGCTTGCCGCCGCTGATGCCGAGGTTCGCCGGGATCTCGTTGGAGACGTCGTTGGCGTCCAGGGCGACGAGGGCCACGTTGCCGTGGACGAACGAGTACACGCCGGGCAGGCCGACCGGGTCCGGGCCGTTGTCCGGCAGCGTCCAGCGGGCGTTCTGGCCGCCGTAGCCGTCGGGGGAGTACCAGGCCTCCATGTCGTGGTTGCCGGTCGTCACCATCCACGGCACCGTCTTCGCGACGGTCTCCGTCTGGGCGAGGAACTGGTCCCAGGTGCGCGCGTCGTAGACGTCGGTCTCCTGGCCGGAACCGGACGGGTCGGCGTAGCAGATGTCGCCCGCGTGCAGGTGGAAGGCCGGGTTCTGGCCGAGCAGCAGCTGGTCGTTGCCGAGGGCGTGGTAGCTCACGCCCTGGTCGCCGAAGGCCGTGAAGGTGAAGTTCTCGGCGCGCGAGGGCGCGGTGGTGAACGTACCGAGCGAGCCCAGGTTGCGGGTGTCGGCCGGGTCGAAGCCGTCGTGGCCGACACCGTAGTAGTACGTCGTACCGGGCTGCAGGCGCTCCAGACTCGCGTGCACGTAGAACTGCTCGGCGGCGGCGATCGCGCCGTTGTTCAGCGTCGGCGTGGTGAGGTGGCGCACCTCGGCGTCGATGCGGCGGCTCAGCGACCACGGCTTGAGGCCGATGCGGATGTACGGGCGCTTCACGGCGAACGGGACCTGCCACGAGACGCTCATCTGCGTCTTCGGGTCGGCGCCGTACGCGAGGTGGCGGCCGATCGGCGCCACCAGCGAACCGTCCACCTGCGTGGTGGAGCGCGAGGTGAGGACCGTCGGGGAGCCGTGGGCCGAGGAGGAGTGCGCGGCGGCGGGCGAGGCGGTGAGGAGGCCGGTGCCCAGACCCGCACCGGCGACGGCGGCGGTCGCCACGCTCGTGCGCAGCACGCCGCGGCGCGTCAGCTTGGTGCGGAGGTACTCGTGCTGCTCCGCCATGCTCATGCGGGCGGCGAGCTTCTCGGGGATGCCGAAGCGAGGGATGTCCATGGCCAGAACATCTACTTCTGGAGTGACCCGATCCCGTCCGTGAGGTGAACGGCACGCGTACAGCTCACCATGTGTCCGTATAGTGGACGGCACATGTCATGGGGTGGGACGCACGGCTAAGGTGCGGTCATGTCTCGCAGCATCAATCTCGCAGTGATCCCCGGTGACGGAATCGGCCAGGAAGTCGTTGCCCAGGGCCTCAAGGTCCTCAACGCCGTCCTCCCGCAGGATGTGAAGCTGGAGACCAAGGAGTACGACCTTGGCGCCCAGCGCTGGCACCGCACGGGTGAAACCCTCCCCGACGCCGAGCTCGAATCCCTCAAGGGCCACGACGCCATCCTGCTCGGCGCGATCGGTGACCCCTCGGTCCCGTCCGGCGTGCTGGAGCGCGGGCTCCTGCTGAAGCTGCGCTTCGCCTTCGACCACTTCATCAACCTGCGGCCGTCGAAGCTCTTCCCGAACACCGCGACCCCGCTGGCCGGCCGCCCCGACATCGACTTCGTCGTCGTCCGCGAGGGCACCGAGGGCCCGTACACCGGCAACGGCGGCTCGCTGCGCACCGGCACCCCCGCCGAGGTCGCCACCGAGGTCAGCGTCAACACCGCCTACGGTGTCGAGCGCGTGATCCGCGACGCCTTCGACCGCGCCGCCGCCCGCCCTCGCAAGAAGCTGACGCTGGTCCACAAGAACAACGTCCTCGTCTACGCCGGGCACCTGTGGAAGAACACCTTCGACAAGGTCGCGGCCGAGTACCCCCAGGTCACCACCGACTACCTGCACGTCGACGCGGCGACGATCTTCTTCGTCACGCAGCCGGAGCGCTTCGACGTCATCGTCACCGACAACCTCTTCGGCGACATCCTCACCGACCTCGCCGCCGCCGTCACCGGTGGCATCGGCCTGGCCGCCTCCGGCAACATCAACCCGACCGGCGCCTTCCCGTCGATGTTCGAGCCCGTCCACGGCTCGGCCCCCGACATCGCCGGCCAGGGCAAGGCCGACCCCACGGCCACGATCCTCTCCGTCGCCCTCCTGCTGCGCCACCTCGGCTACGACGCCGAGGCCGAGCGCATCGAGACGGCCGTCTCCGCCGACCTCGCGGAGCGCGACGGGGTCACCCGCACCACCGACGAGATCGGCGACGCGCTCGCGGTACGCGTAGCGGGCTGACCCGACGACTCCAAGAAGCCGCCGGGTCGCCACAGGCACCCGGCGGCTTCCGCATGCGCGGCCCCGGGTGCCCCCATCGACCCAGGGACCGTGAAATACGTCATTTCGTGCCCGACCTTCCACGAGCGATAATCGGACGTGGGGCCGCAGCTCGCGGCAATGTTCGGACATCTTCGCTCTTGTTCGCACATGCGGGCGGGAGCGGGCGGAAGCACGGTCCCTCACACACAGATACGTGAAGGACACGCACTCATGACGACGCCCACCATCGAGCTCAAGCCCACCTCGTCCCCGCTGTCCGACGCGGAACGCGAGGCGATCCTCGCCGCCCCTGGATTCGGCCGCCACTTCTCCGACCACATGGTCACCATCCAGTGGACCGAGGGCCGCGGCTGGCACGACGCTCAGCTCGTCCCGTACGGCCCGCTCTCCCTCGACCCGGCGACGACCGTCCTGCACTACGCGCAGGAGATCTTCGAGGGGCTGAAGGCGTACCGGCAGCCCGACGGCAGCGTCGCCACCTTCCGCCCCGAGGCCAACGCCAAGCGCTTCCAGCGCTCCGCCCACCGCCTGGGCATGCCCGAGCTGCCGGTGGAGACCTTCATCGAAGCCTGTGACGTGCTGGTCCAGCAGGACAAGGCGTGGGTTCCGGCGCACGGCGGCGAGGAGTCCTTCTACCTCCGCCCGTTCATGATCGCCACCGAGGTCGGCCTGGGCGTGAAGCCCGCCAACGAGTACCTCTTCGTCGTCATCGGCTCCCCGGCCGGCGCCTACTTCGCGGGCGGCGTGAAGCCCGTCTCCATCTGGCTCTCCGAGGACCGCGTCCGCGCCGTCCCCGGTGGCATGGGCGACGCCAAGACCGGCGGCAACTACGCCGCCTCCCTGCTCGCCCAGGCCGAGGCCAGCGCCAAGGGCTGCGACCAGGTCGCCTACCTCGACGCCGTGGAGCACAAGTGGGTGGAGGAGCTCGGCGGGATGAACCTCTACTTCGTGTACGACAACCACATCGTCACCCCCGCCCTCACCGGCTCCCTGCTCGCCGGTGTCACCCGTGACTCCCTCCTCACCGTCGCACGCGACCTCGGCTACACCTCCGAGGAGGGCCGGGTCTCCATCGACCAGTGGCGCGAGGACAGCGCGAACGGCACCCTCAAGGAGGTCTTCGCCTGCGGCACCGCCGCCGTGATCACCCCCGTCGGCACGGTGAAGTCGGCCGGCGCGGAGTGGGTCCAGGGCGACGGCACCCCCGGCGAGATCACCCTGAAGCTCCGCGAGCGCCTCCTGGACATCCAGCGCGGCGTCGCCGAGGACACCCACGGCTGGATGCACCCGCTGGGCGGCTGACGCCCCCTGCTCCACCGCGATCGCAGTACGTACGAAGGCCGCGCCCCGGGTCAACCGGGGTGCGGCCTTCGTGCTTCGCGCGCGGTGACGGTCCAAGAGGGGGCTGCGCCCGAGTTCAGGGCGCCGCCCGCCGTGCGCGGTGCGCGCGGACCCGTCCGCGGCTGGCGCACGCCGGGGAGGGGCACCATCGGCGGCGGCCGGCGGGATCGGTGAAAACGCCCCGGCAGTCGTCCTCGGGGCACACCTTGAGTCCCGTCCGGTCCGCGCCGGTCAGGTGGTCCGCGGCCTGCCGTGCGATGCGGACGAGTGCTTCGCCGGCGGTGGCCGGCGAGTTGCGGCGCAGGCGGTCGCCGCCGGTGAGTTCCACAGGGTCGCCGGCCGCGACGAAGTCGCTCAACTCGGCGATCGCCTCATCCGGAGGGGTGCGGCCCTGGGTGGTGGCAAGGGCCAGGGTGCGCAGGCACTCCCGCAGTCGCCACGTATGTTCCAGGTCGGCGTGCGTGGGCCTGCGGTACGGCGCCAGCTCGCTCATCCTCAGCCATTCCGCCAGCAGATCCGCGGAGCCGAGGCGTTCGACCGGGTGGCTGCCGAAGGCGCGGCCCCGTGTGGCGAGCAGGTTGAGCCAGGTGGCGCCACAGTCGAAGCGGAAGCTGTGCGGGTCGTCGGTGGCCATGGCCCCGAGTGTAACGCCTCAAGCGTTACGTCTGTTAGCGTCGTAACGCCTTGACCGTTACGTACTGACGAGGAGGCCGACCATGGCCGATTCCGGACCTGTCGACCCCGTGCCCCTTTCCGAGCGGCTGACCACTGCCGTTCTCGACCGGGAGGCGGGCCATCGGACGCTCGACATCCTCCAGGACCCCGCGACCCGGTCGCTCTTCCCCTGGCTGGAGGACGTGGCTCCAGGCTTTCCCGACTGGCTGATCACCACCCTCTTCGGCGGCACCTATCAACGCCCCGGACTCTCGCCGCGCGAGCGCCAGTTGGTGAACCTGGGGGCGCTCACGGCGCTCGGCGGCGTCGATCCACAGCTGGCCGGGCAGGTCGTCACCTCGCTGCGGGTGGGCCTGACGCCCGAGGAGGTGGTCGAGGTCTTCGTCCACCTGGCGCCCTACGTCGGCGTTCCCAAGGCGCTGGCCGGCCTGCGGGTCGCCGCCGCCGCACTGGAGGACCGCGCGGCCCCGCGCGAAGCCGGTCGGAGCGACCGTCGGTGAGTGAGGTGACGCACCCCGTGGCGGGACAGACGGTGAGGACCGTACTCGGCGACATCGACCCCGGTGACCTGGGCGTCTGCGACGCCCACGACCACCTGTTCCTGCGAAGCCCCCGCCTTCCCGGCGAGGAGCTCGACGACACCGCGGCGGCACGCTCGGAACTGGACTCCCTCGCGCAGGCCGGGGGACGGGCCATGGTGCAGTGGACGCCCTGGGGCATGGGACGGCGGCTGTCCGTCCTTCCCGCGCTCTCCCGCGACAGTGGCGTCCACCTGATCGCGGCGACCGGCCTGCACCAGGCGAAACACTACGAAGGCGACCGGTTCGCTTGCGATGTCGACGAGTTGGCGGAACTCTTCGTCCGGGAACTCACCCGGAGCCCGGTGAGAGCTGGCCTGATCAAAGTCGCCGGCGCCTTCCACCACCTCGACGAGCACGCTCGCCGCACGATGGCCGCGGCGGCGACGGCCCATCACGCCACCGGCGCACCGATCGGAGTCCACCTGGAAGGCGGCACCGCGGCCCTGGAAACCCTCCAACTCCTCTGTGCGGACCACGGCGTACCGGCCCACCGGGTGATCCTGGGCCACCTTCTCCGCTACCCCGATCCCGCTGTCCACCGTCGCGTCGCGGAAGCCGGGGCCTACCTGGCGTTCGACGGGCCTTCCCGGGCCCATCACGCCGGTGACCACCGGCTGATGGAGTGCGTGGCGGCACTTGCCGGTGCCGGGCATGCCGACCGTGTGCTGATCGGCGGCGACACCGTGGTGGCATCGGCCCGCTCGACGGCGGACGGGCCAGGAATGCGTCACCTCCTGGGAGGGATCGCTCCCCGCGTCGCCCTGGAAATCGGCAGTGACGTGGCCCGTGCGATCTTCGTGGAGAACCCCGCCCGCGCCTTCGCGGCACACTGGCGGGACCCCGCACGACAATCGCCGGGGATGCCCCTCACGCCCGCGGAGGCCGGCTGATCCGCGTATCCGGGCCCTGCGGAAACCGCTGCCGGTGTCGATGGCGTGCGTACCGCCCGGCCCGGCTCCTCGGTCGCCCGGTACGCCAGGTGCTCGGGGCCGCCCCGCGCGCCCCGCCTACTCCCGCTCCCCCCGCACCAGCTCCGCCACCTCACCCAGCGAGTCGACCGACCAGTCCGCCGTCGCGCGGACGGCCGGGTCGTCGGCCCACCAGTGGCCCCACGGGCCGCGCCGCAGGTGGGCGGTGAGCAGGCCGGCCGCGTGGGCGGGGAAGACGTCGTTGACCGGGTGGTCGCCGACGTACAGGGTGTTCTCGGCGCGGGTTCCGGCGACGCCGAGGACCCGGGCGAAGAAGGCGGGCTCCGGCTTGGCGGCGCCCCACTCCTCGGACATCACGACGAGGTCGGCGGGCAGGCCCAGGGCTCGCAGCGACTCCCCGGCGCGGGCGGTCTGGTTCCCCGCGACGATCACGCGGACGCCCAGCTCGCGAAGGCCGCCCAGGGTCGGTGTCACGTCCGGGTAGAGGTCCGACTCGTCCAGGTACTCGCCCCGGCCCGCCGCCTCCCGGGCCCGCCACTCGGCCTCGACGTCGATGCCGGGGCGGACGAGGCGCAGCGCGTCGGAGTTGTCGCGGCCCTGGGTCACCACCGCCCCCACCAGGGCGCTCATGGTGTGCCGGGGAACGCCCAGCCAGTCGGCCCAGGAGCCCCAGTACCGGTTGTCGTTGGTCAGCGTCTCGCCGACGTCGAAGACGATGGTCTCGATCACCGGGCCGACCCTACTGTGCGGGCGGGGACGGGAGTCCGGTCGGCGCCGCTCCCACCGCCCTCCGTTTCGCCCGGACTCCGCCGGGCAGGCGCCGTCCTGCAGGCACTGCCGAGGTGACCTACGTTGGCAGTGGAAGGTTCGTCCATCCGAGGAGGCCCCGTGACTGACGGCAGCAAGGACAAGGTCAAGGGCAAGGCCAAGGAAGCCATGGGCAAGATGACCGGCAACCGGAGCAAGGTCGCCGAAGGCAAGGCCGACCAGGCGAAGGGCGCCGCGAAGGACGCCGTGGGCGACGCGCGCAAGAACCTGCGCGACAAGTCCGGCCCGAAGGACCCGCTGATCACCGACGACGAGTGAGTCCCGTACTCGCTTCTCCGGGCCCCCGCCTCTCCTGGGCGGGGGCCCGTCGGCTGCGCTGCCCGCTGCCCGCGCATGCCTCGCCCTGCCCCTCGCGAACGGGGTGGAACCGAAGCCGGGAGCCAACCTGCCCTGCACCCCGATCTGTTGGCCGTGCACCGCCCGCCTCGGTTACGCAACGCACGCAAGTAAACCGGATCGTTGCCCTCCGCTCCCTTGTCCGCTCTCCCCGGCGTGCGGCACGGTGGCCGACCATGGGACGAGAGCAGTGGAAGAAGATCTGGGTCGGTTCGGCCGGGAACATGGTCGAGTGGTTCGACTGGTTCGTGTACGCGACCTTCGCGGTCTACTTCGCGGACGCGTTCTTCCCCGAGGGCAACGGGACCGCGAACCTGATGAACACCATGGGCATCTTCGCCGTGGGGTTCTTCATGCGGCCGGTCGGCGGCTGGCTGCTCGGCCGGATCGGCGACCGCCGGGGCCGCAAGGCCGCGCTCACCCTCACCGTCACGCTGATGTCGGCCTCCGCGATCCTCATCGCCATTGCCCCGACGTACGCGGTCGCCGGGTACGGCGGGGTCGCCGTGCTCCTGGTGGCCCGGCTGCTCCAGGGCCTGTCGGTGGGCGGCGAGTACGCGGCCAGTGCCACGTACCTCACCGAGGCCTCACGCCCGGACCGGCGCGGGTTCGCCTCCAGCTTCCAGTACGTGTCGATGACGGCGGGGCAGCTCATCGGGCTCGGGCTGCTCATCCTCCTCCAGCACACCCTCTCCGAGGACGCCCTGCACGACTGGGGCTGGCGGGTGCCGTTCGTCGTCGGGGCGCTCGGTGCCGCCGTCGTCTTCTACCTGCGCCGCACCATGCTGGAGACCGAGGTCTACGCGGAGTCCGGCGCGGCCGAGGACGCCGACCGGGGCACCCTCAAGGCCCTGTGGGCGCACCGGCGCGAGGCGTTCCTCGTCGTCGCGCTGACCATGGGCGGCACCGTCGCGTACTACACGTACACCACGTACCTGACGAAGTTCCTCTCCAAGAGCGCCGGGATGGAGAAGTCCACCGCCACCCTCGTCAGCTTCTGCGCCCTCTTCGTCTTCATGTGCCTCCAGCCGCTGGCCGGGCTGCTCTCCGACCGGATCGGGCGGCGCCCGTTGCTGATCGGGTTCGCCGTCGGCTCCACCTTGCTGACGGTGCCGGTCATGATGATGCTCAAGCACGCCGGGACCTTCTGGCCCGCCCTCGGGCTCTCGCTGCTGGCCCTGGTCGTCGTCACCGGCTACACCTCGATCAACGCCTGTGTGAAGGCCGAGCTGTTCCCGACCGGCGTGCGCGCGCTGGGGGTGGCGCTCCCGTACGCCGTCGCCAACGCGCTCTTCGGCGGGACGGCCGAGTACATCGCCCTCTGGTTCAAGGACGCGGGCGCCGAGTCCGGGTACTTCTGGTACGTGGCCGGCTGCGCGGCCGTCTCGCTCGTCGTCTACCTGAGCATGCGGGAGACGCGCGAGCTGGACCTGCACCGGATCGGCGGGGGAGAGGCGTCCGGGGACGCCCCGGGCCGGGCTCCGGGCGAGACGAGTGTCACGACCGCATTCTGAGACGGCCCCGTCACCGGGCCGTCGCTGTGCGAAACTGCTCCCGTGTCCTCGTTGTCCACGATTATTGGCAGCAGGCGCGCCGGTCCGCAGTGACGTCCCGTACCACCCCGTACGGCACGCTCACCGTGCCCCAGACCCGCGCGCAGACCTCTCGCACCCGCGAGGGGTTTTTTCGTTTTCCGGCCCCCACCCTGGCCGGGACGGCGTGCGCGAGATGATGGGGGCAAGTGGAGGCCGATAGTCCGGATCCACTCATCCGACAGGAGTCGCATCAGCATGACCACCAAGGCCACCGCCACCGACGACAGTTTCCATGTCTTCGACACCACCCTGCGCGACGGTGCACAGCGTGAAGGCATCAACCTGACGGTCGCCGACAAGCTGACCATCGCCCGGCACCTGGACGACTTCGGCGTCGGATTCATCGAGGGCGGCTGGCCGGGCGCCAACCCCCGGGACACCGAGTTCTTCGCCCGCGCCCAGCAGGAGATCACCTTCGCCCACGCGCAGCTCGTGGCGTTCGGCGCGACCCGCCGGGCCGGTGGCAAGGCCGCCGAGGACCCGCAGGTCAAGGCGCTGCTCGACTCCGGCGCCCCGGTGATCACTCTGGTCGCCAAGTCCCACGACCGCCACGTCGAACTCGCCCTGCGCACCACCCTGGACGAGAACCTGGAGATGATCCGCGACACGGTCTCCCACCTGCGCGAGCAGGGCCGCAGGGTCTTCGTCGACTGCGAGCACTTCTTCGACGGCTACCGCGCCAACGCCGAGTACGCGAAGTCCGTCGTCCGCGCCGCCTCCGAGGCCGGCGCCGACGTCGTCATCCTCTGCGACACCAACGGCGGGATGCTCCCCGCCCAGGTCCAGGCCGTCGTCTCCACCGTGCTCGCCGACACCGGCGCCCGGCTCGGCATCCACGCCCAGGACGACACCGGCTGCGCCGTCGCCAACACCCTGGCCGCCGTCGACGCGGGCGCCACCCACGTCCAGTGCACCGCCAACGGCTACGGCGAACGCGTCGGCAACGCCAACCTCTTCCCGGTCGTCGCCGCCCTGGAACTGAAGTACGGCAAGAAGGTGCTCCCCGAGGGCGCGCTCGGCGAGATGACCCGCATCTCCCACGCCATCGCCGAGGTCGTCAACCTGACCCCCTCCACGCACCAGCCGTACGTGGGCGTCTCGGCCTTCGCCCACAAGGCAGGGCTGCACGCCTCCGCGATCAAGGTCGACCCCGACCTCTACCAGCACATCGACCCCGCGCTGGTCGGCAACAGCATGCGGATGCTCGTCTCCGACATGGCCGGGCGCGCCTCGATCGAGCTGAAGGGCAAGGAGCTCGGCATCGACCTCGGCGGCGACCGCGAGCTGGTCGGCCGCGTCGTCGAGCGCGTCAAGGAGCGCGAACTCCGCGGCTACACCTACGAGGCGGCCGACGCCTCCTTCGAGCTGCTGCTCCGCGGCGAGGTCGAGGGCACCGCCCCGCGCTACTTCCGTACCGAGTCGTGGCGGGCCATCGTCGAGGACCGGCCCGACGGGGTGCACGCCAACGAGGCCACCGTGAAGCTCTGGGCGAAGGGCGAGCGGATCGTCGCCACCGCCGAGGGCAACGGACCCGTCAACGCCCTGGACCGGGCGCTGCGAGTGGCGCTGGAGCGGATCTACCCGCAGCTCGCGAAGCTGGAGCTGGTCGACTACAAGGTCCGCATCCTGGAAGGGCGTACCGGCACCGAGTCCACCACCCGGGTACTGATCACCACGGGCGACGGCGCCGGCGAATGGTCGACCGTCGGGGTCGCGGAGAACGTCATCGCCGCGTCCTGGCAGGCCCTGGAGGACGCGTACACCTTCGGTCTGCTGCGGGCCGGGATCGAGCCGACGGAGTAGGCGGCGGCGACGGCCGTCCCGCGGCGCGCGGGACGGCCGCCGGTCGTCACACCGAGGTCACTGGAGCCGCCACTTCTGGTTGGCGGCCCCGGTGCAGCTCCAGATCTGGGCGCGGGCCCCGTTGGCCGTCGAGGCGTCCGTGATGTCCAGGCACTTGTTCGCCGCCGTGTTCACGACGTCCCCGGTGGCCGCGTTGTACGTCCACCGCTGCGCGCCCGTGCCGTTGCAGGTGTAGAGCTGGACCTTCGCGCCGTCCGCCGTCGACGCCGAGGTGACGTCCAGGCAGGCGCCCAGCGCGCGGATCGTGCCGTCGGACTGGACCGTCCAGCGCTGCGCGGCCGAACCGTTGCAGTCGTAGAGCTGGACCGCCGTGCCGTCCGCCGCGCTGCCGTTCGCCGCGTCCAGGCACTTGCCGCCGGTGCCGGTGAACGCACCCGAGGTGCCGGTCGAGGTGCCGGTGCCGGACTGGGTGCCGGACCAGGTGAAGGTGGCCGAGGTGCGGGCGGGCAGCGAGTAACCGAAGGTCGAGCCGCCCCAGTTGACGGTGAGCTGCTGGGCCGAGGAGCCGCCGTTGTAGGCGATCAGCGCCTTGGAGCCGTCCGTGTTGCGCCAGGCCACGTTGGGGATCGTGGAGCTGGCGGTGGAGGAGATCCGGGAGGCGCCCGGGCGGACGAACTTCGTCAGGTGGCCCATCGTGTAGTACTCGATGTTGTAGTCCACCTGCCCACTCCTGGCGTCACCGTTGTGGACGGTGATCAGCCCGTCGCACGTGCCGCAGCCGCCGTTGTGCGGGCCCCGGTTCTGGTCCACCGCGAGGGACCACTTGGTGACCGACTTCGCCCAGTTGCGGGTGTAGTCGATGATGTTGAGCATGTCCTCCTTCTGCTGATCGGCGATCCAGGTGCCGCCCGAGTGCTCGGTCTGGAAGGCGTCCATCGTGGGGTACTGGTTGTGCACCGCCGTCTGCTTGGCGATGTCGCCGCCGTAGCCGTGCCAGGCGACCCCGCCGAAGTTGGGGTGGTTGCGCACGGCCGCGTCGTCCACGGTCGGCGCGGCGTAGGCGTCGTAGGTGTCCCAGTTCCAGTCGTGCGCCAGCACCTTGGTGGTGAGCCCCGCCGCCTGGAGCTTGGGCAGCAGCTCGCTCTTGGTGAAGTAGGCGAGCCCCGAGCCGTTCCAGCTCATCGAGGGGTAGCCCGAGCAGCAGGTCGGCTCGTTCTGCGCGGTGACGTAACTGACCGGGACGCCCTGGGCCTGGTACGCCTGGAGGTACTTCACGAAGTAGTCGGCGTACACGCCGTAGTCCTCGGCCTTCAGCCAGCCGCCGTTGAGCTGGCCGCTGTCCTTCATCCACGCCGGGGCGGTCCAGGGCGAGGCCATCGTGGTGAGGGCCGGGTTGAGCTGCTTCGCCTGCTTGGTCAGCGGCAGGACGTCGGCGAGGTCGTGCGCCACCGAGAACCGCGCCAGCGTGGGGTCGGTCTGCCCGGCGGGCACGTCGTCGTAGGTGTACCCGGTCCGCGCCAGGTCGGAGCCGCCCATCGGATTGCGGACGAACGAGAGCCCGATGCCCTCCGTCGGCGAGAAGAGCTTCTTCATCGTGGCGTCCCGGGTCGCGTCGCTCAGCGCCCCGCTGCTCTTCATCAGCCAGGCCGCCGTGTCGGTGAACGACGCGCCGCCGCCGGTGAACGTCTGGTACCGGGTGTTCTCGTCGACCGTCACCACGGTGCCCGCGCTCCCGCTGCCGGACCCGAAGGCGACCGGAGTCTGCGCCTGGAGGCCGCGGGTGACATGGCGCCCGCCGGAGTCGTCGGTGGTGGTCAGGACGATGGAGACGCTCTCGCCGGCCGCCTGGGCGGCGGGTGCGGCGAGCCCGGTGAGGCCGGTCGCGGCGAGCGCGGTCGCCGCGAGCACCGCGGCGGTCCGGTTCGATCGCATCAGTCGAATCATGGGGGAATGCCCTTCTTCGGCACAGGTGTGGGGTGCTGCCGTCGATCGAGCCGTGAGTGAACTGCCCCCACCGGCCCGCGTCAAGAGGGCGCGTGCGTACAAGAAGTGAAGGCACAACTGCCTTCTCCTGCCTGCCGGATGGGCTTGGATCAATCTCGGTGTGAAGTATTGACGGCTCTGTTCCGGCGGGGTTAACTCCAGCCGCGAGCCCGGTACCGGTTCCGGGACCGGTGCCGCACGGTGGTCCTCCCGGTGGGGTGCCCCGTACCGCGCCATGTGTCAGGCACATGCAGAAAACAGCCCTTGCGGTGCCGAAAGCGCCGGTAGGGCAAGCGAGTTCAGTGTTCCGCCGTGGCAAGGAGGCCTCGTTGCGCGTCACCATCGCCGATGTGGCCCGTGCCGCCGGAGTCAGCAAGACCACCGTCTCCCGGGTGCTCAACACCAAGGCGGACGTGGACCGTTCCACCGCCTCCCGCGTTCGTGAAGTGATCGCACACCTCGGTTACGTCCCCAGCTCCGGAGCGGTCGGCCTGGCCCGGGGCAGCAGCCGCACCGTCGGAATGCTGGTGCCCTCGCTGACCTGGTCCTGGATGGGCGAGGTCCTCCAGGGCGTCGTCGACACCGTCGAGGCGGCCGAGTACGGGCTGCTGCTTTTCACCTGCAACCGGGGCGCCGAGTCCGTCCGCCGCTTCACCACCCAGGTGTCGGCCCGCGCCTTCGACGGACTCGTGGTCGTGGAGCCGGAGAACACCCTCGGCCACCTCACCGCACTCCACCGCGGCGGCCTGCCGATCGTGCTCATCGACGACCGGGGCCACCACCCGGAGTTCCCCTCGGTCGTGACGACCAATCACGAGGGCGGCGCGAGCGCCGCCCGCCACCTGCGGGCCGACGGGCGCACCCGCCCGGTGGTCCTCAGCGGCCCCGCGCACTTCGGCTGCGTACGCGAACGGCTCGACGGATTCCGCACCGTGCTGCCCGACACCCTCGTCGCCCAGGGCGACTTCACCGAACGCGGCGGCGAACGCGCCATGGCCGAACTCCTCGCCTCCGGCGCACGGTTCGACTCCCTCTTCGCGCTCAACGACGTCAGCGCCACCGGCGCCCTCAGGGCGCTCCACGCCGCCGGCCGCCGGATCCCGGACGACGTCGCCGTCATCGGCTTCGACGACATCCCGATGGCCGCGCACACCGCGCCCCCGCTGACCACCGTCCGCCAGCCCACCCGGGCGATGGGGGAGACGGCGGCCCGGATGCTCCTCGCCCACCTCGGCGGCACCCCCGCCCCGGACGAACCGGCCGTGCTCCCCACCGAACTCGTGGTGCGCCGCTCGGCGCCCTGACCCCCTCCCGGTGCGCCCGCGGCTTCGGACGGCCGCCCGCACCGGGACCCACCCACCCCCCACGGGCCCCGGCCCCACGATCCTCCCGCCCCACCCCCCGCGCCCCGCCCGCACGCTGCCGGACCCCGCGCAGCCGAGCCGAGAGAAGAGCCGCCCATGCCAGCCACCCGCCACCGAAGAGGATCGGCACGCGCCCTCCTCGCCGCCGTCACGGTTCTCGCCGGGCTGATCACGGCCGCCGTCCCCGCGGCGGCCGACGACCCCGCACCCGTGCTCATCGACCGGTTCGAGGGCGAGGTCCCGCTCAGCAACCCGCCCGCCGACTCGATCTTCACCTGGGGCGGGGACGCCGACGACCAGCCGAAGATCGCCTTCACCGAGCGCGCGGACGCCCCCGAGGGCTCCAAGGTCCTCGAAGGCACCTACGACATCAGCAGCTACGGCGGGCTGAGCCACGAGTTCGCCGTCGACCAGGCCCCCCAGAACTGGAGCGCCCACAAGGGCATCCGCTTCTGGTGGTACGGGCAGAACAAGGCGCCCCTGCCGCCCGGTTCCGGCAAGAAGATCAGCTTCGAGATCAAGGACGGCGGCGCCAACGGCGGCGCCTCCGAGCTGTGGACCATGTCCTTCACCGACGACTGGGAAGGCTGGCACCAGGTCGAGGTCCCGTTCGCGGACTTCGTCTACCGCGGCGACTACCAGCCCGTCGGCGGCATCGACCACATCCTCGGCCTGGACCGCATGTGGGGCTACGCCCTCACCCTGCCGCCCGGCGCCCCCGGCTCCTTCGCCATCGACGGCATGGAGCTCTACGGCAAGGCCGACCCGGCGCTGACCGCCGGCATCGCCACGGACGCCACCGTGCACCCGGTGGACGACGGCGCCGCCGCGACGATCGGCCTCACCCTCTCCACCACCGGCGGACAGCCCATCGAGGAGCCCGTCACCGTCGCGTACACCACGCAGGGCGGCACCGCGGTGGCCGGAACCGACTACACCCCGGTCACCGGTACGTACACCTTCCCGGCGGGCACCGCGTCCGGCGCCACCCACACCGTCACGGTGACCACCAAGAAGGCGAAGAAGGCGTCCGAGGCCCGGACCGTCCCGCTCGTCCTCACCGTCACCGGCGCCAAGGCCCCGACGGAGACCCCGCAGGTCGTCATCAACGCCCACGGGCTGCCGTACCAGAACGCCAAGCTCCCGGTGAAGCAGCGCGTCGCCGACCTGCTCTCCCGGCTCTCGCCCGCCGAGAAGGCCGGCCAGATGACGCAGGCCGAGCGCAACGCGCTGCGCAGCCCCGGCGACATCGCCTCGTACGACCTCGGCTCGCTGCTCTCCGGCGGCGGCTCGGTCCCCACGCCCAACACCCCCGAGGCGTGGGCGCAGATGATCGACTCGTACCAGCTGCGCGCCCAGGCGACCCGCTTCCAGATCCCGCTGATCTACGGCGTGGACGCGGTGCACGGCCACAACAACGTCATCGGCTCGACGATCATGCCGCACAACATCGGCATCGGCGCCTCCCGCGACCCGCAGACCGCCGAGAAGACCGGCGCGGTCACCGCGAGCGAGGTCCGCGCGACCGGCATCCCGTGGGACTTCGCCCCCTGCGTCTGCGTCACCCGTGACGAGCGCTGGGGCCGGTCCTACGAGTCCTACGGCGAGGACCCGGCGCTCGTCGAGTCCATGGAGACCGTGATCCAGGGCATGCAGGGCTCCGCGTCCGGCAAGGACCTGGACCGCAACGACAAGGTGCTCGCCACCGCGAAGCACTACGTCGGCGACGGCGGCACCGAGTTCGGCTCCTCCACGACCGGCTCCTACACGATCGACCAGGGCGTCACCAAGGTCACCCGCGACGAGCTGGAGGCGGTGCACCTCGCACCGTTCCAGGAGGCGGTGGACCGCGGCATCGGCACCGTCATGCCGTCGTACTCCTCGCTGGACATCCTGGGCGACGACCAGGGCCCGGTGAAGATGCACGGCAACGCCGAGATGATCAACGGCGTCCTCAAGGACCGGATGGGCTTCGAGGGCTTCGTCATCAGCGACTGGCAGGCCATCGACCAGCTCCCCGGTGACTACGCCAGCGACGTGCGCACCTCGGTCAACGCGGGCCTCGACATGATCATGGTGCCGACCGCGTACCAGGACTTCACCACCACGCTCCGGAGCGAGGTCACCGCCGGCCGCATCAGCCAGGCCCGGATCGACGACGCGGTCTCCCGCATCCTGACCCAGAAGTTCAAGCTGGGCCTCTTCGAGAAGCCCTACGCGGACACCTCGAACATCGACGACATCGGCTCCGCCGCCCACCGCGCGGTGGCCCGCGAGGCCGCGGCCAAGTCCCAGGTGCTGCTGAAGAACGACGGCGCCGTCCTCCCGCTGAAGGCGGACCAGAAGGTCTACGTCGCCGGCTCCAACGCCGACAACATCGGCAACCAGGCCGGTGGCTGGACCGTCAGCTGGCAGGGCTCCTCCGGTGCCATCACGCAGGGCACCACCATCCTGCAGGGCATGCAGAAGGACTCCGCCGACGTCACCTACTCCAAGGACGCCTCCGCCGCCACCGACGGCTACGACGTCGGTGTGGTCGTCGTCGGCGAGACCCCGTACGCCGAGGGCATCGGCGACGTCGGCAACGGCAACGACCTGGAGCTGACGGCCGCCGACAAGGCGGCGATCGACAAGGTCTGCGCCGCGATGAAGTGCGCCGTCCTGGTCGTCTCCGGCCGCCCCCAGCTCATCGGCGACCGCCTCGGCGACATCGACGCCCTGGTCGCCTCCTGGCTCCCGGGCACCGAGGGCGACGGCGTGGCCGACGTGCTCTACGGCAAGCGCGCCTTCACCGGCCAGCTGCCCGTCACCTGGCCGAAGTCCGAGGCCCAGCTGCCCATCAACGTGGGCGACGCCACCTACGACCCGCAGTTCCCCTTCGGCTGGGGCCTCACCACCCTGAAGAAGGCCCCCGTCGGCGGCGAGATCACCCTGACCGCCCTCGCGGTGGCCGCCGGGATCGCGGAGAAGGCCCACCTCGGCAAGACCGCGGCGGGCAAGGCGATCGTGGACCAGGCCCGGCTGCTGGTCCAGCAGAAGACCGGCGGAAAGCTGACGGCGGCGGTCTCCAAGCCGTTCGCCGAGGCCGACCACCTGCTGCTCACCGGTGACCTCACCGGCGCGGTGGCCAAGCTGCGGGCGGCCTACCGGGCCGCGTGACCCAGCGGTGACGCACGTACGAGGGTGTGCCCGGGCGGAGCTTCCGCGCCCGGGCACACCCGTGCGTCCGGGGCGGCGCACTCCCTGTCTCCGGGCGCACTCGCCGGCTCCGGCCGGTGTGCCGAGGGCGTGCTCCGCGGCTCCGGGCCGTGCGTCCGGGCGTCCGGGCGCGCTCGGGAGAACGCGCGGCCCGGGTCGTCCGGAGTAGCGTGAAGTATGCGGAAAAGGCAGATGTTCGCATTCTTGGCCGGTCTGCTGCTGATCCTCTCGACGGCGCTCCTGGCCCTCGTCCCCGCCGCCTCGGCGTCCCCCGTACGCGCCCCGGCCGCGACGATCGAGGACGCGGCCCAGGCGCTGCGCGAGGACCCCGTCTACGTGGACCCGGGCGCCCGCGACCAGCTCTCCACCGGGCAGGAGAAGGCCCTGGAGGACCGGATCACCAAGGCCGACAAGCCGGTGTTCGTCGCCGTCCTCCCGGACAGCTCCGCCTTCCCCGAGGACGGCCTGCTGGCCACGCTGCGCAACGACACCGGCATCACCGGGGTGTACGCCGTCCGCCTCGGCGACGGATTCGACGCGGGCGCCGACCCGCAGGTCATGCCGGTCCGCGCCGTCGACAACCTCACCGCCTCGGTGAAGGCCCCGGCCGCCGACACCGCCACCGACGCCCAGCTCGACGCCTTCGTCGACGGCGCACTCGAACAGGCCAACGGCACCGCCCCGGCGTCCTGGTCCGACGGGAACGGCTCCTCCGTCCCCGGCTCCGCCGGCACCGGGCTGCTCGTCCTCGCCGGAGTCGCCGTCGCGGGCGCCGCGGGCGGCTACGCGATCATGCGCCGCAACCGCCGCAGGGTACGCGCAGAGGAGCGCGCCTCCCTCGACAAGCTCAGGGTCGTCGTCGACGAGGACATCACCGCCTACGGCGAGACCCTCGAACGGCTCGACTTCCACCCCGGCGAGCCCGGCGCGAACGAGGCGATGCGCGCCGACTACGAGCACGCGCTCTACGCGTACGAGAGCGCCAAATCGCGCATGGAGAAGGCCGAGCGTCCCGCCGACGTCCGCCCCGTCACCCAGGCCCTGGAGGACGGCCGCTACTCGCTCGCCGTGCTGGAGGCCCGACGCACCGGGTCCGCCCTGCCCGACCGCAGGCCCCCGTGCTTCTTCGACCCCCGCCACGGCCCCTCCGTCGCCGACGTGCGCTGGCGCCCCGCCGGCGCCGCCTCCCGCGAGGTCCCCGTCTGCGCCGCCGACCGGGCCCGGCTGGAGGACGGCGAGGACCCGATGAGCCGCACCGTGGACACGGGCGACGGCAACCGGCGCCCGTACTGGGAGGCGGGGCCCGCCTACGGCCCCTGGGCGGGCGGCTACTTCGGCGGCGGGCTGCTCCCGGGCCTGCTGGTCGGCACGATGCTCGGCTCGATGCTCTCCACCCCCGCGTACGCGGCCGAGTACGGCGGCGGGGACTTCGGCTCCGGCGGCGACTGGTCGGGCGGCGACGTCTCCGGCTCCGACTTCGACTCCTCCGGCTTCGGCGACGGGGGCGGCTTCGGGGACGGAGGCGGGTTCGGGGACGGCGGTGGCTTCGGCAGCGGGGGCGGCTTCGACGGGGGCGGCGGGTTCTGAACCGGCCGGTCCCCCGTCGACCCCACGCGTCAGGTTCCGACGCGGCCGGTCCCCGTCGTGCGGGGACGGGGTCCGGTCAGGCGGGGGCCGGGCCTCCCTCGGCCGCCGTGCGCCGCCGCTCGTAGTGGCGGGCCGCACGGGCCCGGTTCCCGCAGGAGGGCTTGCACCACTCCTGCCGTCCGTGGCTCTTGACGAAGTACCGCACGCAACGGGGCGCGGAGCAGGCGCGCAGCCGCTCGCGGTGCGGGCCGCCGAGGAAGTCGACGGCGGCGCGGGCCAAGGCGGCGACCAGGCGCAGATGCGGATCGCGACGGTCCGAGAGGAGTCGGCCCACGGGTTCTCCACCGGCCGGCCAGTCCAGCTGCGGAGCGACCGGTTCCCGGGCGGCCACCGCGTTGAGATGCGCCAAGGCCTCGTCGAAGGGCATCAGCCGGTGGGCGTCCGCCCGGCTGGGCGGAGCGGGGCTGACCACCCGGGCGAAGAGCGCGCGGACCGCGCGCCGCAGGCCGGTCACCGCGAGCCTGAGTTCTTCGTCGGCCGCGATCCCGCCCGCCGGGACGAGGCCGCCGAGCAGCTCGCCCTGTCCGTGGATCCAGCGGGCCGTTCCCTCGACCGTGGCCAGGTCGTCCGCGACACCGCCGTCGCCGTCGTGGCGGATGGTGCTCGCCAGTTCCAGTGCAAGCCAGCGCTCCACAGTTGCTCCCCTCTTCTCCGCCCGCTCGGTGCCGGCGCGCCCCGGACCGCTCGCCCGCGCGGGTGTCCCGGGCGCCGGCCGGTGCCGACCACTTGATCACATCATGCGCCGACGCTACCGTTCCTAACGGTAAAACGAGAACTTCCGTTAGAACCCGAGACGCGGAGAGCCGGACCGGCGGGACGGCATCGCTCTGCCCTGCCCCGGAGCCGACCGGTGTGGACCACCAGATACCCGTATGGGCCGGTACGGACCGAGGTCCGTGCCCGCCGATGGAGGAGGCCGACGCATGACGACCCTGCTCGCGCACATCAGCGACCTGCACCTGGACGGCAGCGGGAGGGCGACCGAGCGCGCCACCCGCGTCATGGAGTGCCTGCGCGGCCTGCCCCGGCCGGTCGACGCCCTCCTCGTCACCGGCGACATCGCCGACCACGGCACGGAGAGCGAGTACGAGGAGGCGGCCCGCATCCTGGCCGCCCCCTTCCCCGTGCTCATCTGCCCCGGGAACCACGACGTGCGGTCCGCCTACCGCAAGGTCCTGCTCCAGGACGCGTCCGGCCAGGGGCCCGTCAACGCGGTGCACCACGTCGGCGAAACCGCCGTCCTGATGTGCGACTCCACCATTCCGGGGCACGACGACGGGCGCCTCGACGCCGAGACCCTCGCCTGGATCGACACCACGCTCACCGCGCTGCCCGAGGGCACCCCGGCGCTGATCGCCTTCCACCAGCCGCCCGTGGTCCTCCACCACCCGCTGCCCGACGCCTACATGCTCCAGGAACCAGGGGCGCTGGCCGCCCTGCTCGCCCGGCATCCGCGGGTGGCCGCCGTCCTCACCGGCCACGCCCACACCGCCGCCGCCTCGACCTTCGCCGGGCTCCCGCTGATCGTCGGGCCCGCCGTCACCTGGACCCTGCGCATGCCCTGGGAGGGCGACGACCCGGCCGACCGCGAGCAGCCGCCCGGTCTCGCCTTCCACGTCCTGGACGACGACCGACGCCTGACCACCCACTACCGCGTCGTGCTACCGGCCCCGCCCGGCACGGCGTGAGCCTCCCCGTACACGGAAGGCCCCCGTTCCCGCCTGCGACGAGGCGGGAACGGGGGCCGGGCCGAGGAGGCGGGGCCCGGTTCAGCCGCCGGGTGACCGGCCGACGGCTCGGTGAGCGGGCCGGGCGGGCCACGACCTGCGTTCCCTCCGGCAGTGGGCCGATCGGTCTGCCTTTCCGGAATGGTTTGCCGTTCCGGCAAGCGGGCTTGTCCCGGCGCGAGGAGCGGGCGCACCCTCTCCTCCGTAACGAGGCCACGAGCCGTCCCGGACGACAGGAGACCGCATGACCAGCGACAGCACCACGGACCCCGCCTCCGCCCCGCGCACCGACGCGGAGCTGTGGGACGAGCGCTACCGCCGGAGCGACCGGATCTGGAGCGGGAACCCCAACAC
This sequence comes from Streptomyces sp. NPDC060184, assembly GCF_042728795.1. Lineage (NCBI taxonomy): Bacteria > Bacillati > Actinomycetota > Actinomycetes > Kitasatosporales > Streptomycetaceae > Streptomyces > Streptomyces sp. NPDC060184. Next base: position 60,400 of record NZ_JBHWYX010000004.1, on the reverse strand, counting down.
CGTGCTGGTCCGCGAGGTGTCGGACCTGGCGCCGGGCCGCGCCCTGGACCTCGGCTGCGGGGAGGGCGCCGACGCCGTATGGCTGGCGGGCCGGGGCTGGGAGGTCACCGCGACCGACCTCTCGCGGGTGGCGCTCGGACGGGCGGCCGTCCACGCGGCGGAGGCCGGAGTCGCCGACCGGATCGACTGGCAGTGGCACGACCTGGGGGTGTCCTTCCCGGACGGGACGTACGACCTGGTCTCCGCACAGTTCCTGCACTCCATGGGGGACCTGCCCAGGGAGCGCATCCTGCGACGGGCGGCCGACTCCGTCGCGCCCGGCGGCATCCTGCTGGTCGTCGGCCACGCGGGCTTCCCGCACTGGGAGCCGAACCCCGACCCGAGCGTGCGGTTCCCGACGCCCGACGAGGTGCTGGCCTCGCTGGAGCCGCGGCCGGGGGAGTGGGAGGTGCTGCTCAGCGGCGAGCACGAGCGGGTGCAGAACGACCCGGACGGCAACCCCACCACCCGTACGGACAACGCGCTGAAGGTCCGCCGCACGGGGTGACCCGGAGCGGGGCGGTCCCGGGCCGGGTCGTCAGGGCGCCCGTGCCACCCGTGTGCGTACCGGCACCGTCCCGCGCCGTCCCCGCACGCACGAGCGCCCGCCCCGGTCCTCCCCGGTGGGGGAAGGAGGGGCGGGCGCGCTCGGGAGGTGCGGGGATGGTGCGGGGATCAGGCGGCGGCCTTGATCGCGGAGATGTCGAAGGTCAGCTTGACCTTGTCGCTGACCATCACGCCACCGGTCTCCAGAGCGGCGTTCCAGGTGAGGCCCCAGTCGGAGCGGAGGATGTCGGCGCTGCCCTCGAAGCCCACGCGCTGGTTGCCGTACGGGTCGGTGGCCGAGCCGTTGAACTCCAGGTCGATGGAGAGCGGGCGGGTGACGTCCTTGATGGTGAGGTCGCCGGTGATCCGGTAGGTGTCGCCACCCAGCTGCTCGGCGGAGGTCGAGCGGAACGTCATCAGGGGGAACGTCTCGGTGTCGAAGAAGTCGCCGCTGCGCAGGTGGGCGTCGCGGTCGGCGATGCCGGTGTCGATGCTGGCGATCGTGACGTCGATCGAGGCGGTGGAGTGGTGGGGGTCGGTGCCGTTCAGCACCAGGGTGCCCTCGTGCTCACCGAAGGAGCCGCGCACGTTCGTCACCATGGCGTGGCGCACCGTGAAGCCGATGCGGCTGTGGGCCGGGTCGATCGTGTAGGTGCCGGTCAGGGCGGCGAGCGCGGGGTCCACGGCCGGCTTCTCGACGACAGCGGTCGTGGTGGCGGCGGACTTGCGGTTGAACAGAGCCATGGCTCCTCCTCGGGAGACGTTTTCCTCGAAGTCGAAGGCCTCGGTTTGTTCAACCTTCAACGACATTGACTGTAGCCCTGTTTAGTTCAAAGTTCAACATCGCGGGTGGGGGGTGTCGCGGGAGCGGCCCTCCGGGGGGTGTCGGAGGGGCGTCGCGCCGGGCGCCGGGGTCCGTTGCGGTCGCCCCGGCCGCCCCGGGATTCACCGCATCGCCACCGACGCGGTCTGGCGGACGCGCGTAGAACTCGGGCAGTATCGCCATGCCGCACCGCGCGGCGTTCTCCGCACCCCCATGCCCGGTCGCGCGGCGGCTCGTCAGAAGTTGTCATGAGCAGGAGGAGACCCCCCATGTTGACCCGCCCCAGGCTCCGCTCCGCCCTCACCGCCCTCGCCCTCGTGCTGGGCGTCCTCTTCGCGCCGGGGATCGGTGTGATCGGCGGCGCCACCGACGCCCACGCCGCCACGAAGCTCACCCACGCCCAGGCCACCGCCCGGTTCAGCTCGTCCGGGATCACCTGGTCCTCGTCGGGCGGCTGCTCCGACCGCAACGTCTCGACCTGTACCTCCTTCGACCAGCTCAACCTGGCCACCGCCCAGGGCGCCCAGACCCTCAAGAGCGCCACCGGCTGCGCCATCAACATCACCGGCGGTACGGAGACCGGCCACGCGAGCGGCACCTACTCGCACTGGAACGGCTACAAGCTCGACTTCGCGAAGAACACCTGCCTGAACAACTACGTCACCGGCACCTTCACCTACATCGGGCTCCGCGGTGACGGATACGCCCAGTACCAGGCGGCCTCGGGCAACATCTACGTCAACGAGGGCAACCACTGGGACACGACCTACTACAACTGCGGCGGCTGCTGAAGCCGGCGCCCGGCGCCCGGCTCGACGACCGAAGGATGACGCCTGAAACAGCCGTACCGGACGCGCCCCTACGCACACGTGTGCCCCTCTCCCGCCGTCGGGAGAGGGGCACACGCGCCGTGGGGGTTCGTGAACCGGTCGGGGGTGTCCGCTCAGGAACCGACGCTCACCGTGAAGCGGCGGGGGTTGCCGTCGTTGGCGGCGCCCGAGACGTCGGGCTGGCCGTCGGGGCGCACGTCGTCGTAGGGGAAGGCGTACCCGATCGGGCTGTTGGCGTGCACGATGCGGGACCAGTGGTTGGTCACCGCCTCCTGGTAGTAGTCCGCGGTGGTCGTCCCGTTCGGCTGGTCCGGGTGGCTGAGCATGATCGAGCGGTTGAACCCGGCCGCGAGCCGCGCCAGCAGGGCCTTCTTGTCGTCCGAGTCGGCGGGGTTGTTCGTGAAGGGCCCGTGGTTGCAGGTGAAGACGTCCTTGGACACCGGCTTGGTGAAGGTGTGGCCGCCGTCGAAGACCAGGTCGTCCCCGCTGACCCGGCCGGCCAGCACGCCCCGGCCGCCCTGCAGGTCGATCCGGAGGTCGGTGGAGCGGTACTTCTCCCAGACCTGGTCGATCTGCGCCGTGAACAGGTCCCGGAAGGGCATCTGGTCCGGGCGGTCGAAGTACGGCGCCATGAGGTTCTGCGGGGAGACCACCCGTAGCACCTGGCCGTCCGACCCCCGGGTGACCAGCTGGTCCCAGGGCTGCCCGTCCGCCGCCGCCTGCGCGATCAGCCCGTCCGCGATCCGCTGCACCGCGCCGTCCGGCAGCGGGGCGACGGTGTGCGTGGTGTCGCCCTCCAGGGTGAGCCCGATGGGGAGCGCCGTGACGAGGTCGACGTAGCTGATGTTCGCGTAGAGCTGCTGCGGGTTGAAGGTGAACTCGCAGAAGGACCAGGTCCGCCCGTAGTTCGGGTCCGTGGAGGTCGCGAAGGCGGGCTCCACCAGCGCCGGGCCCGGGTTCAGGTAGAAGTCCAGCGTGTCGTCCCGCACGAAGTACACCCGGGCGCCGTACATCTGGGGGAGCGTCAGCACCACCGGGTCGCCGCCCGCCGCGTTCAGCGGGATCGAACAGTCGACCGGCAGCGGGGTCTGCGCGGCGGAGGGGGAGTCCGGCCGGTAGAGGCTGCCGTCCGCCCGGAGCAGCACCCAGCGGTCGGTGCCCTGCTCGTGGCCGGTGACGTACGCGCGCACCGTGCCCGGCAGCGAACGGTTCACCAGGGCCAGCTCGCACGTCGCGGCGGCGGCCGAGGCGCGCGGGGAGAGAGCGCTCCCCCAGACCGGGTAGCTGAGCGCCGCGGCGGAGGCGGCCACGCCGGTGAGGAAGTTACGGCGAGAGATCACGAGGAGCTCCGGAAGGTGGATGACATGGGGGGAGCACGGCCGGACCGTGCGGGGCGGCTGTGGGGGCCGCGCTGTGGTGCGGACCACTCTCACCACACCTGTCACAGGCGTCAATAGGTGTGACTGAGAGCGCTCTCAGAAACCGGGATTCTTCACAACTCGTCTTCACGCTGCGCGCGTTGATGCGCACGGGGGCGTGGGGCCGCCTGATGCGCGCCGTTCCGGTCAAGAGGTGAACGGGGAGAGCGGTCCTCCTGGTCGGGCCGGTGGCCGGGCGGGGAGGGTGCGCCCGGCCGGTGGTCGTCCCGGAAGGGGCACGGCCGCGGTTGTCGTTGGTCCTCCGGAGGGAGGCGTTCCTTTAGGCTCGGACCCCGTGCGCCACCCGGACCCCGCCCGGACCGCCTTACGCCTCTTTGTGGGAACCCGATAACGCGGAGTGGGTCTCAGATGGTGGATCGCACGCATGGTGCGCGGGTTCTGTCGGTCCCCGCCAGGAAACCGGTCAGGAGACTGTGCGGATTCGACGGCGGTATTTCCGCTGCCGGATTCGTAGGGTCGGTACATGACCGTTGTGGACGAAATCCCGGGTGAGCCGAGCGACACGCGTGGCCGGGTGGCCGAACTGCTGGCCCTGCGTGAGCAGGCGCGACGCGGCCCGAGCGACCGGGCGACCGAGGCGCAGCACGCCAAGGGCAAGCTGACCGCCCGCGAGCGCATCGAGCTCCTGCTGGACGCCGGTTCGTTCAAGGAAGTCGAACAGCTCAGGCGGCACCGGGCCACCGGCTTCGGCCTGGAGTCCAAGAAGCCCTACACCGACGGTGTCATCACCGGCTGGGGCACGGTCGACGGCCGGACGGTCTTCGTCTACGCACACGACTTCCGCATCTTCGGCGGCGCGCTGGGCGAGGCCCACGCCACCAAGATCCACAAGATCATGGACATGGCCATCTCGGCCGGTGCGCCGCTGGTCTCGCTCAACGACGGCGCCGGCGCCCGTATCCAGGAGGGCGTCAGCGCGCTCGCCGGTTACGGCGGCATCTTCCAGCGCAACACCCGGGCGTCCGGTGTCATCCCGCAGATCAGCGTGATGCTCGGCCCGTGCGCCGGCGGCGCGGCGTACAGCCCCGCCCTCACCGACTTCGTCTTCATGGTCCGCGAGACCTCGCAGATGTTCATCACCGGCCCGGACGTCGTCAAGGCGGTCACCGGCGAGGAGATCACCCAGAACGGCCTCGGCGGGGCGGACGTGCACGCCGAGACCTCGGGCGTCGCGCACTTCGCGTACGACGACGAGGAGACCTGCATCGCCGAGGTGCGCTACCTCATCGGGATGCTCCCCTCGAACAACCGCGAGAACCCGCCGACGGTGGCGAGCGACGACCCCGCGGACCGCCGCGGCGACGTCCTGCTGGACCTGGTGCCGGCCGACGGCAACCGCCCGTACGACATGCACAAGGTCATCGAGGAGCTCGTCGACGACGGCGACTACCTGGAGATCCACGAGCGCTGGGCCCGCAACATCGTCTGCGCCCTCGCCCGCCTGGACGGGCAGGTCGTCGGCATCGTCGCCAACCAGCCGCAGTCCCTGGCCGGTGTCCTGGACATCGAGGCGTCCGAGAAGGCCGCGCGATTCGTCCAGATGTGTGACGCCTTCAACATCCCCATCATCACTCTTCTGGACGTACCCGGCTTCCTCCCGGGCGTGGACCAGGAGCACGGTGGGATTATTCGGCACGGCGCCAAGCTGCTCTACGCCTACTGCAACGCCACCGTGCCGAGGATCTCGCTGATCCTGCGCAAGGCGTACGGCGGCGCGTACATCGTCATGGACAGCCAGTCCATCGGCGCCGACCTGACCTACGCCTGGCCGACCAACGAGATCGCGGTCATGGGAGCCGAAGGTGCCGCCAACGTCATCTTCCGCCGCCAGATCGCCGAGGCCGAGGACCCCGAGGCCATGCGGACCCGCATGGTCAAGGAGTACAAGGCCGAGCTGATGCACCCGTACTACGCGGCGGAGCGCGGGCTGGTCGACGACGTCATCGACCCGGCCGAGACCCGCGAGGTGCTGATCGCCTCGCTCGCGATGCTCCGCAACAAGCACGCCGACCTGCCGTCCCGCAAGCACGGCAACCCCCCGCAGTAGCCGCCGGCGCCCGCGGGCTACCCGCGCGGGCGCACGACCTCCTGCCGCACCCTGCCGCATCCTGCCGAGAAGACGGAGACACCCCATGAGCGTCACTGCCACCGAGTCCGTGCTGCGCGTCGAGAAGGGCCACGCCGCCCCCGAGGAGCTCGCGGCCATCACCGCCGTCCTGCTCGCCCGCGCGGCGGCCCCCCAGTCCGCTCCCGCCCGCCAGGGCCGCGACACGGCCGGATGGCGTCGCCTGGAGCGCACCCCCGGCTTCCGCGCCCCGCACAGCTGGCAGGGCTGAAACCCCCTCCCCGGGGGCGGGACCGCGTGTCCCGGCTCCCCGGGACGCGGACATTCCCGCTCGCACCACCCCGGAAGGCCCGTGAGGGCCGTTCTGGGAGCCGCACGAGGCCCCGGCCCGGAATTCTCCGGCCGGGGCCATTGCATGGCCGGAAACAGCCCTCACGGCCTCGCCGGTGAACGGGTGCCCGGGCCCGGTCCGTACGCGCGGAGAACCGCGCCGAGAACCGTGCCGAGAACCGTGCCGAGAACCGTGCCGAGAACCGCGCCGAGAACCATGCCGAGGTCCGGACGCGGAACCGCACACGGCCACGCACGGAAGAAGCCCCGCCTTTCCGGTGAACAACCGGGGGCGGGGCTTCTCTTCGTGCGGGGTCGTGCGGGTCGTGCGAAGTCGTGCGGGTTCGTACCGGGTACGTCAGCGCAGCCGGGCCATGAGGGCGTGCTCGACGAGGGTGATGAGGGCGCTCTTGGCGTCGGCGCGGTGGCGGGCGTCGGTGGTGAGGATCGGGGTGTCGGGTCCGATCTGGAGTGCTTCGCGTACTTCGTCGGGGGTGTAGGGCTGGTGTCCGTCGAAGCCGTTGAGGGCGATGACGAAGGGGAGGCCGCTGTTCTCGAAGTAGTCGACGGCGGGGAAGCAGTCGGCGAGGCGGCGGGTGTCGACCAGGACGACGGCGCCGATGGCGCCGCGTACGAGGTCGTCCCACATGAACCAGAAACGGTCCTGCCCGGGGGTGCCGAACAGGTAGAGGATCAGGTCCTGGTCCAGGGTGATGCGTCCGAAGTCCATGGCCACCGTGGTGGTGGTCTTGTCTCCGGTGTGGGTCAGGTCGTCGATGCCCGCGGAAGCGGACGTCATCACGGCTTCGGTGCGCAGCGGGTTGATCTCCGAAACGGCACCGACAAACGTGGTCTTACCCACGCCGAAGCCCCCTGCCACCACGATCTTCGCCGAGGTGGTGGAGCGGGCCGCTCCGCCGCTAGAGCTTGCGAAGTCCACTGAGCACCCTTTCGAGCAGTGTCACATCTGGCTGACCGCCGGCGGCCTCGTCGCCGCCGGGCTGATGGATAGCGACGAGTCCGGCCTCGGCCAGGTCGGCGACGAGGATCCGGGCAACGCCGAGCGGGATCGAGAGAAGGGCCGAGATCTCGGCCACCGACTTGATCTCGAAGCAGAGCCGGCAGATCCGCTGGTGCTCGGGCAACTGCCCTTGCAGCCTTGACGGATCGGCCGTCGTACTGACCAGCGCCTCGATGGCGAGCTGGTAACGCGGTCGCGTCCGTCCACCGGTCATGGCGTACGGACGGACCAACGGGTTGTGAGCGGCGGGCGCCGCCGGCGCGGGCCGCGGAGCCGGCTGCGCCACGGGCTGGATCCGGGGCGCCGGAGCGTCGAACCGCTGCGGCGGCTCCTGCCGGGGCTGCCACTCGGACGGCTGCCGCTGGGACCACTCCGGCCCCGGCTGCTGAGGCCAGTCGGCTCCGCGCGGGTGCTGCTGCACGGGCTGTTGGGGCGTCGCATACGGGTCGTAGCCCTGCGCGCCGCCCGAGCCGCTCGGTGCGGAAGGGAAGGTGAAGCGGTTTTCCCCGTGCTCGTCCGGAACCCGCTGACTGCCGTCATACGGGTGTCCGCCTGTGGGTGCTGCCACGTCTCCTCCTCCTACTGCCATTCGCCGATCCCAGTGGGGCCGCGCCACCGCACCTTATGGCGCGGTGACGAGAAACGCACCGTCTGTCTCCTTAGTTGAGAAGACTTCCCTGGAGTTCGGCGCGCAGATCCGGCGTCAGAACACCGCCCGCACGGTCCACCAAAAGTGCCATTTCGTACCCAACCAGACCGATATCAGCGTCCGGGTGGGCCAGAACGGCAAGCGAAGATCCGTCAGAAATCGACATGATGAAGAGAAATCCTCGCTCCATCTCCACAACGGTCTGGTTGACGGCGCCGCCCTCGAAGATCCGGGAGGCACCCGCGGTCAGCGACGTCAGACCGGAGGCGACGGCCGCCAGCTGGTCGGCGCGGTCGCGCGGGAATCCCTCGGACATGGCCAGCAGGAGTCCGTCGGCGGAGACCACCACCGTGTGCGACACCCCGGGGGTGCTGTCCACGAAGCTGGTGATCAACCAGTTGAGATTCTGCGCCGCCTGGCTCATCGGGCTCACACTAACGCTCCTGGTTGTAGGTATTACTGGTGTCCGACCCCTGCTTGCGCCCCTGCTGGATGCCGCGGCGCAGGTTGCTCAACCTGCCGCGGATGTCCTCGGGCGCACGGGAGACCTGTGGGCCGCCCTGCTGGGTCTGCTCCGCGGTGCCCTCGACCAAGTTGGCCTTGGGCACGCGCCGGGGAAGCCCCGAGAGGGTTATTCCGCCGGCCTTCGGGTCCCGGAGCTTCTCGGCCCGCTCCCAGCGCTCGTCGTTGGTCGAACGCCAGTCGTCCGTGCCGTTGCCGTCCTGCGGTTCGGAGGCCGACGGGGAATCCTGCCGCTGGGGCCGGTCGGCCGCCGCGGACCGGTCGCCGACCGGCCCGTTGGGCTGCCAGTGCTGCTGCCCGCCCCGGCGCGGGAGCCCCGCGTCGGTCATGTCGTGACCCGCGTTCGCGGTGGGACCCGAATGATCGAAGCCTACGCGCTCGGGCGTCTCCTCGGGAGCGCTGGGAGCGGATTCCGTTTCTTCCTGGACGGAGGTCTCGTAACCTCCCTGGAAACCGCCCTGTTCCGGCCACCCGTCCTGCTGAGGCTGATCACCGAGTGGCGCGAACTGGTCACCGTACGAAGGCTGTTGTGCGTCCTGGGCCGGGTACGTCTGTTCCGCATAGCCGCCCTGCGGGAGCTGCTCGGCGTCCGGCCGGTAGCCCGCGTCCTGGGCGAACGCCTCGTACGCCCCCGGGTGGCCGGTCTGCTCGAAGCCCTGCCGCGGCTGCTCGAAGGAACCCGGCTCCGCCGCGTCCTGTCCGAAGGACTCCTGCGGGAACGGACCCTGCTCGGCCGGGCCTTGCCCGAAGGCTCCCTGCTCGAACGTGCCCTGCGGGTAGCCGTTCCGGTCGTACGAGGACTGCTGCTCGTAACCGGACGCCGCGTAGCCGTTCTGCTCGAAGCCCTGCTGCGGGGCGGCCGGGCCGTCGGCCGCGCCGCCCTGGAAGGGGGACTGCTCGCCGCCGGTGTGGGCGGCCTCCAGCGCGGCCCGGCGCTCCTCGCGCATCAGCGAGCGGCCCACCGGGTCGAGCGCGGGCGAGTCGGCCTCGTACCGCGAGTCGTCGAAGCCGAGCTCGGCGGCCGTGCGCATGCCCGAGAGCTGCGGAGCCGGAGCGAAGGACTGCTGCTCCGGGATGATCGAGGAGACGGTGAAGCTGTCCGGCTCGGCCACGGGTTCGCCACCGCCACCGTGGGTGATCGCGTCCGGGAGCATGACCAGGGAGGTCGTACCGGCCTGCTCGCCCGAGGGGCGCAGCTGGACCCGGACGCCGTGGCGGTCGGAGAGCCGGCCGACCACGAAGAGACCCATCCGCTGGGAGACCGCGGCGTCCACGGTCGGCGGGTTGGCCAGCTTGTGGTTGATGTCGGCGAAGTCCTCGGCGGTGAGGCCGATCCCCTTGTCGTGGATCTCGATCATCACGCGGCCGTCCGGCAGCCGGGTCGCGGTGACGCGGACCTTGGTCTGCGGGGACGAGAACACCGTAGCGTTCTCCAGCAGCTCCGCCAGCAGGTGCACGAGGTCGGTCACGGCCTGGCCGTGGATCTCGGTGTCCGGGACCCCGGTGAGCTCGATGCGCTCGTACGACTCCACCTCGGAGGAGGCGGCGCGGAGCACGTCCACCAGCGGCACCGGCTGGTTCCAGCGGCGGCCCGGCTCCTCGCCGGCGAGGACCAGGAGGTTCTCGCCGTTGCGGCGCATGCGGGTGGCCAGGTGGTCCAGCTTGAAGAGGCTCTCCAGCTGGTCGGGGTCGGCCTCGTTGTTCTCCAGGTCGGTGATGAGGGTCAGCTGGCCCTCGATGAGCGACTGGTTGCGGCGCGAGAGGTTGGTGAAGATCGCGTTGACGTTCCCCCGCAGCATCGCCTGCTCGGAGGCGAGCCGGACGGCCTCGCGGTGCACCTGGTCGAAGGCGCGGGCGACCTCGCCGATCTCGTCGCTGGTGTTGATCGGGATGGGCTTGACGCGGGTGTCGACCCGGCCCGGCTCGGTCCGCGACAACTGGTCGACCAGCGACGGCAGCCGCTGCTCGGCGACCTCGAAGGCGGCGGTGCGCAGCCGGCGCATCGCCCGGCTCATCTGGCGCGCCATGAACCCGGCCACGACGAACGCGGCGAGCAGGGCGACGACGACGATCGAGGCGTTGACGACGGCGTCGGTCTTGGCGTCGGAGGAGATCTGCGCGGCTTCCTCCACCGCCATGTCGACCAGCTCGTCCGTGACGGTGGCGTACCCCTCGAACTTCGCGGTGGCGGCGGCCGTCCAGGTCTCCGGGGTGATCCCCTTCGCCTTCAGCTCGGACGGCGACAGCCCCCGGCCGATCTGCGCGGCCATGCCGTCGTACACGGAGCCGTCGACGCTGGGCGGGGCCACGAACGGCGCCCCGGCCGCCTCGGCCTGCTCCTTGGCGGCCTTCAGCTGCGCGGCACCCTCGGCGGCCTTGCCGGCCATGACCTCCTTGAGGCGGTCGACGTCCGCCTGGGTACCGCCGGAATTGAACTCGCCGAGGGCGATCTGTTCCAGGTAGTTGTACGAGCCGAAGGCCTTGACCTGGGCGTTGAAGGTGTCCTCGTCCTCGCTCGGGCGCACCAGCAGGTGCAGTCCGATCGAGCGCTGGAGGGACTCCGCCGCCTGCGAGAGTTCGAGCGCGTAGACGGTACGGCCGAAGCTGGTGACGTTGCCGGTGCCCAGGCCGAGCTCGTTGGCGAACTCCATCAGCGAGTGCTGGATCTGGGTGTAGCCCTCCTCGGTCTTCACCGGGTCCAGGCTCTTCGTGTACGCGGCCTTGCGCAGCGCGGCGAGCTTCGGCTCCTCGCTCTTGAAGAGCTTCAGCCGGCGCTGGAGACCGGGTGTCCGCGGCATGTCCGCCACCGCGGCGGTGAACTCCGAGGCGGCCGTGTCGGTGGCGGCGCGGGTCTGCGTCACGACCGAGGCGGTGGACTCCTTGGACAGGAGCGGCTGGGCGGTGAGGTCGCGCTCGTTCAGCAGCGCCTGCCCGTAGACGGAGGCCGACCTGACGACGAGGGCGGTCTTCTCCGCCTCCTGGGCCTCGTTCCAGGTGTCGATCGACCCCTTCACCTGGAAGCCGCCCATGGTGAGGCCCACCAGTGCGGGGATCAGGAGGATCGCGTTCAGCCGCGTCGCCACGCGCCAGTTGCGCGGGGACAGCTTGCTCGTGCTGCCGACGGGCGATCCGTCGTCGGCCGCGTCCGCGCGGTCGGCGCGCTCCCCGGGGGATACAGCGGTGCGCGGCGGCGTGAAGTTGCCCCGCTCAGGCTGCGTCGGGGAGCCTTCGTTGCTTCGCCTCACTCGACCAACAACCTCTCGGCGTCGGCACCTACGTTGTGCCGGTAAATTCGTTCAGGGCCGTACTACTCGGGAGTTCGCCGCATTCCAGCATGGGGAGCTGCCGCGTTCCAAACACTCGGACCCCCTCGGTCCGAGTGGCGCAAGCCTCAGATAAAACGGGCATAAAGAACGAGCCCCGCCAAAAGGCGAGGCTCACATGAGCGGAGCGGCACCGGACGGATGCGTCGGGTGTCGGCCCACGGGAAATTCTCTGTCGAAACGTTATGAACGCGGGGGCGGATCGTGTCGAAGGACACAAGGGCCACCCCCGCGCGACTACGGCAACTTGCCTATGCCAATACCGACTTATGCCTACTTGAGCCGGGCCATGAGGGCGTGCTCGACGAGGGTGATGAGGGCGCTCTTGGCGTCGGCGCGGTGGCGGGCGTCGGTGGTGAGGATCGGGGTGTCGGGTCCGATCTGGAGTGCTTCGCGTACTTCGTCGGGGGTGTAGGGCTGGTGTCCGTCGAAGCCGTTGAGGGCGATGACGAAGGGGAGGCCGCTGTTCTCGAAGTAGTCGACGGCGGGGAAGCAGTCGGCGAGGCGGCGGGTGTCGACCAGGACGACGGCGCCGATGGCGCCGCGTACGAGGTCGTCCCACATGAACCAGAAACGGTCCTGCCCGGGGGTGCCGAACAGGTAGAGGATCAGGTCCTGGTCCAGGGTGATGCGTCCGAAGTCCATGGCCACCGTGGTGGTGGTCTTGTCTCCGGTGTGGGTCAGGTCGTCGATGCCCGCGGAAGCGGACGTCATCACGGCTTCGGTGCGCAGCGGGTTGATCTCCGAAACGGCACCGACAAACGTGGTCTTACCCACGCCGAAGCCCCCTGCCACCACGATCTTCGCCGAGGTGGTGGAGCGGGCCGTACCGCCGCTAGAGCTTGCGAAGTCCACTGAGCACCCTTTCGAGCAGTGTCACATCCGGCGTTCCGCCGGCCTCTCCGTTGCCCGGCTGGTGGATGGCCACCATGCCGGCTTCCGCCAGGTCCGCGACCAGGATCCGGGCCACACCGAGCGGCATGGACAGCAGAGCCGAAACCTCGGCCACCGACTTGACCTCGCGGCAGAGGTGGCAGATCCGCTGGTGCTCGGGCAGCAGCGTTCCCAGGTGCGCGGGGTCGGCCGTCGTACTGACCAACGCCTCGATGGCGAGCTGGTAACGCGGTCGTGTCCGTCCACCGGTCATGGCGTACGGACGAACCAGCGGCTGGTCGCCCTCCCCGTCGTACGACGCGTGGTGCAGAGCGCCGTACGGATCGGGTGAGGCGGGTGGCGGGGTCATGAATCCTCCGGGCGTGACAGCGAGTGTCTACTCGCCGTCTGCAAGGGGCCGGTGGGGGCGGTGAGCGGCCGGACGAGTGAGGGTGATGGGCAGTACCTGAGGAGATCCCGGGAGATCTCCACTGCGTGGCCGCCTAGTGGAGCAGACTTCCTTGGAGCTCGGCGCGCAGGTCGGGCGTGAGGACGGTGCCGGCACGGTCGACGAGCAGAGCCATCTCGTAACCGACGAGACCGATGTCGGCCTCGGGGTGGGCGAGAACGGCCAGCGACGAGCCGTCCGAGACCGACATCAGGAACAGGAAGCCGCGCTCCATCTCCACCACCGTCTGGCTGACGGCGCCGCCCTCGAAGATCCGGGAGGCGCCGGCGGTCAGCGAGGTGAGCCCGGAGGCGACCGCGGCCAGCTGGTCGGCGCGGTCGCGCGGGAATCCTTCGGACATGGCCAGCAGGAGTCCGTCCGCCGACACCACCACCGTGTGCGACACCCCGGGGGTGTTGTCCACGAAGTTGGTGATCAGCCAGTTCAGATTCTGCGCGGCCTGACTCATGGGGCTCAACTAACGCTCCTGCTGGTGAGTGGGGCCGAGTTGGAAGCTGCCGGTCGACTGGCTGTTCGCCTGCCGACCCTGCTGGATGCCCCGGCGGAGATTGGTCAGACGCCCGCGCACGTCATCGGGCGCACGCGAAACCTGAGGTCCGGACTGGTGATTCTGCTGCTGAGCGGTACCCGGAACCAAATTGGCACGCGGAACCCGCCGGGGAAGCCCCGAAGTGGTGACACCGCCCGCGGCCGGCTTCTTGACCCGCTCGGCCTGACGTACGAGTTCGTCGTTGGGCGAAGGCCGCCACGGACCCGCCGGGCTCGCGTCGCCGGAGGAACGCCGGGGCGCCTCCGGAGCCGGAACCCCGCTGGACGGTGAGGGAGCGGCCTCCTGCGGCCGGCCGCCCTGCTGCGGACCGTGGAACCAGTTGGTCTCCAGCGTGTCGTACAGCGGGGTGCGGCCGTCGCCCGGACCGGCCGGCGGCAGCGCCTCGGGCGCGGACCGGCGCGGCGGCAGCGAACGCTGGGGCGGCTCGCCGGCCGGAGCCGGACGCGGCACACCCTGCTCGCCGCCGTCGCCGTACTGGCGCGGTGCGGGCAGCCCCTGGTCCGGAGCCCCGAAGTCGGGACGGGCGAACTGCGCGGTGCTCGCGGGGTCCTGCGGTCGCGCCGCCGGAGGGGCCGAGAAGTCCGGGCGGGCGAACTCCGAGGTGGCACCGGGACCCTGGCGGTCGTCGCCCGGAGTGCGCCGGTTCAGCGGGGAGTTGAAGTTCCGGTTCGGGACGGGCCCGGCCGGAGCGGCGAACTGGCCGGTGGAATCGGCCTCTTCGTGCCCCCGCGGCACGTCGGCGGGACCGCGGCGCTGCGCGTCCCGGTCCTCCATCCCCCAGGTGGTGGTCTGCGGGTGCTGCGGCTTCGGGTTGCCCCCGGGCAGCTCGGCGCGCGGACCACCGGGCGGCGGCAGCTGACGACCGGGCCCGGTGGGCTGCTGGAACCCGCCCTGGCCCGGACCGCCCTGGCCGCGCTGGGGCGGCATGCCCTGCTGGTTGCCCAGGCCCGCGTTCTGGCCCTGGTCCATGCCCAGGTCCATGCCCTGGTTCTGGCCGAACGCGGGCCGGCCGCCCTGGTCCATGCCCTGGCCGAACTGACCGGCCGGAGCGCCCTGGTTGCCCTGGCCGAACTGGCCGGCCGGTGCGCCCTGGTTGTTCTGGCCCTGCCACTGCTGCTGCGGTCCGGTGGAGCCGAACACGTCCTGCCGTACGGGACGGCCGCCCTGCTCCGGCCGGGTCATCGGGGACTGCTGGGCCGGGGCGCCGTGGCCGAAGAGGTTCGTCTGCTCCTGCTCCGTACCGCCCTGCGCACCACGCGCGCCCAGCCGGGCGCCGCCGGCGGGGGCGCCACCACCCTGCCGCTGCGGCTCGGGCCGCCCGAAGTCCTGCGGACCCTGCGGCGCCTGCGGGCGACCGGCCTGCGGGTTCGCCTGCGGTACGGACGGTCCGCCGGGCTGCCGCTGGGGCCCACCGGCCTGCGGGCCGGGCTGCTGGGGCCCGCGCGCCGACGTGTCCCGCGAGGGCAGTGCCGCCCGCGGACCGGAGCCCGCGCCGACCTGGCCCCGGGCGGGCGCCGCCGACGGGCCGAGTCCCTTGGAACCGGCCTGCGGGCCGCCGAGACCGGCGCGCGGAGCACCGGCGCCGCCGAGCAGACCGCCGGGCGCCGCCGCCTGCTGGCCGCCCGCACCCTGCTTGGACGGCGGCTGCTTGCCACCGTGCGCGACGTCCACCGGCAGCATGACGAGCGCCGTCGTGCCGCCGGAGTCGGAGGGGCGCAGCTGGATGCGGATGCCGTGGCGGAGGGAGAGCCGGCCGACCACGAACAGACCCATGCGGCGGGAGACCGACACGTCCACGGTGGGCGGCGAGGCGAGCCGCTCGTTGATCGCCGCGAGGTCCTCGGGCGAGAGGCCGATACCGGTGTCGTGGATCTCGACGAGCACCCGTCCGTCCGGCAGGGCGTGACCGGTGACCCGGACCTTCGTCTGCGGCGAGGAGAACGACGTGGCGTTCTCCAGCAGCTCGGCGAGGAGGTGCACGAGGTCGTTGACGACCCGGCCGGCCACTTCGGTGGCGGGCACCGCGGCCAGTTCGATGCGCTCGTACTGTTCCACCTCGGACGCGGCGGCGCGGAGCACGTCGACCAGCGGGACCGGGCGCGTCCATCGGCGGCCCGGTTCCTCACCGGCGAGGACGAGGAGGTTCTCGCCGTTCCGGCGCATACGGGTCGCGAGGTGGTCGAGCTTGAAGAGCGAGGAGAGCTGGTCCGGGTCGGCCTCGCGGGACTCCAGCTCGGAGATGAGCGAGAGCTGACGCTGGATGAGGCCCTGGCTGCGGCGCGAGAGGTTGGTGAACATCGCGTTGACGTTCCCCCGGAGGAGGGCCTGCTCGGCGGCGAGGCGGACGGCCTCGCGGTGCACGTCGTCGAAGGCCGCGGCCACCTGGCCGATCTCGTCGCGGGAGTGGACGCCGACGGACTCGACGGAGGTGTCGACGTCCTGCGGGTCGGTCTCGGAGAGCTGGCGGACGAGCTCGGGCAGCCGGTCCTGGGCGACCCGGGTCGCGGTGTCCTGGAGGCGGCGCAGCGAGCGGATCATGGACCGCGCCACGACGAAGGCGCCGACGAGCGAGACGCCGAGCACCAGCAGGATGATGGCGCCGTTGAGGATCGCCTCGCGCTGGGAGGCCTCGCGCAGTTCGCGGGCCTTGCCCTCCATGTCGCTGAGGAGGGTCGCCTCGATGGTCTCCATCGCCTGGATCTTGGTGGAGCTCTGGTCGTACCAGTCGAGGTAGGAACGCGGCTTGCGCCCGCTCAGGCCGACCGTGGTGTCCAGCACCTGCTTGGCGTAGGTGTTGGCGGCCTGGATCTCAGGGTTGCCGCTGGTCAGCGGCGCCGTGAGGTCGGACGCGCTGTTCCCGGTGGTCGCGTAGATGGTCTCGAAGGAGTTCATCGCCAGGCTCTCCTTGCGGAGCGCGTTGCGACCGAACTGCTTGTCGTTCTCGCTGAGGTTGGTCTTCGTGCTGTTGCCGCCCGGCAGCGCGGCGGCGATGATCGCGCGCTGGACCGAGGCGTACTCCTTGGCGGAGGAGAAGGCCGCCAGCGCACGGGTGCGCTTGATCATCTCGGGGCTGGAGGTCGCCTGCGCCATGTCCTGGGAGAGGCTCAGCAGCGAGGTGATCAACTGGCTGTACTGGTCGATCGTGTTGACGCTCGGGGAGCCGCTGGCGTACGCGGTCTTGCGGATGTCGCGGATCTGCCCGAGCTGCGTCGCGATCATGTTGACGCTGGCGTGGATGCCTTCGAGGGCCTCGTCGCCCTGGGTGTCCCCGATGGCCATGGTGGCGTCGAGGAAGGCGTCCTTGGCCCGGTCCGTCTTCTTCCGGGGTTCGGTGACCTTGTAGTTGGTCGCCTTCACGCCGTTGGAGAGCGGTCCCGCCGACTCGTCGCGCTCGACCTGCAGGGCCTGCGCGAGCGCGGTGGCCTGCTTGGTCATCTGCGTCAGCAGCTGCATGTGCTCCAGCTGCTGGATGTCGTTCATCGACTCGTTGATGCGGAGTCCGCCCAGCGAGGTCGCCGCGACCACGGGGAGTGCCAGGAGGGAGACCAGGCGGGTGCTGATGCGCCAGTTACGCAGGGCTACGCGCGAACCCGTGCTCACCGGGTCCCGGAGTTTCGCCCCCGCTGCCGGCTCGGCGCTTTCGTTCGTGGTGGAACCCGGACGCGCCGTCTGCTCGGCGCCGTCGCCGGCGCCGGCCGGCCCGGGGTTCTGGGCGTGCTGGGGCGAGGAACCGCGGTCGGTCCCGCCGCGCGGCTCCTGTTCCGCCGGAGCGCTGCCATCCCTCTTGAAACGTCCCTGCACTAGCGTCGCAACCTCTGGACCAGGCGTCCCTCCGCATACGCGGCGGTGACGGTGTCGGCGTCGTGGGGCGCTGGACGCGCCCCATGGTGGTCGTTGAACGACCGGCGTTCTTGAACCCCCTCCGCCGCCACTCGGCGCTGCGTTGCGCCCCTGCGCGCCGGTCTCTACCCGCGGCGGTGCGTGGAATTCCAGCACAGTGCCGGACCTCCAACAAGGCCCGTGGGTTCCCCATGGGTGGGTGTCACAGGGCGTGATGGCCGTGTGACCAGCCGTGCAGCGTGTTCGTGCGGAAAGTGGATCATTACGGACAGGTCAGTCGGACGAGTGCGGTGTCCCAGTCCTGATGATCAGGAGCGGAATAGAACATTCAATGACGCAATGTCCGTTTCCGCTTGCGTGATCATCATTCCGATATGCGGCATTTGTGGTGCTGGTCGTGAGTAAACTCACATCATGATCGCCGTCTCATCCGGGGTAAGGCCGGGAATCCGATGTTTAGCCTGACGCTTTACTGGGATGGCGAACCCGACCAACTGGGCGCACCCCGAGGTGTGCCCCCCGGCGACAAGGTCCGAACGGCAGATGAACACGACGCAGTCCCGCAGCCTCGCCAACCCCCGGCGCACCACGCTGGCGCACCTCACGGACGCCTCCACGCTGCGCGCCCCCGAGCTCTCCGAGCGGCCCGAGTACGCCGCCGCCCTGCCCACGCAGACGGCCAACCCGCGCCGCACCGTCCTCCGCTAGGTGGTGTGGTGAATGTCCCGCCCCGCTCGTCCCTCCGTCCGCACCCGCGGGGGACGGGCGACGGGCCGCCGGGACACTCCCCGGCCCGCGCACGGCGAGGCGATAGCCTGGAGCGTCAGTCTTCAGCCAGCCAGCAAGTGAGGGGCGACAGCATCCCGTGCGCATCGCCAGGTTCTCCATCGACGGCAATGTCGCCTTCGGCGCCGTCGAGGGTGAGGGCACCGTGGAATCCGGTGGCCTCGTCCTCGACATCATCAAGGGCATTCCGTACGCCGACTTCGAGCTCTCGGGCACCAAGGTCCCGCTGAGCAAGGTCAGGCTCCTGCCCCCCGTGCTCCCCAACAAGGTCGTGGCCATCGGCCGCAACTACGCGGAGCACGCCGCCGAACTGGGCAACGAGGTCGGGGACGTCCCGGTCGCCTTCTTCAAGCCCACCACCTCGGTGATCGGCTCCGGCGACGCCATCGAGTACCCCTCCTTCTCCGACGAGGTCCACTACGAGGCCGAACTGGCCGTGGTGATCGGCCGGATGTGCCGCGAGGTCCCCCGCGAGCGCGTCAAGGACGTCGTCTTCGGCTACACCTGCGCCAACGACGTCACCGCCCGTGACGCGCAGAAGCGGGAGAAGCAGTGGGCCCGGGCCAAGGGCTTCGACACCTCCTGCCCGCTCGGTCCCTGGGTGGAGACCGACCTCGACCCGTCCGACCTGACGATCCAGGCGACGGTCAACGGCGAACAGCGTCAGCTCGGCCGTACGAGCGAGATGATCCGGTCCATCGAGGACCTGGTCGTCCACATCACCGAGGCGATGACGCTCCTCCCCGGCGACGTCATCCTCACCGGAACCCCCGCGGGGGTCGGCCCCCTGCACGTCGGCGACGAGGTCGCCGTCACCATCGAAGGCATCGGCACTCTCACCAACAAGGTGATCAAGCGTGGTTAACGGCTCCTCCCCCCGTGTCCGGTTCTGTCCCTCCCCGACCGGCAACCCCCACGTGGGCCTGGTCCGGACGGCTCTCTTCAACTGGGCCTTCGCCCGGCACAACGAGGGCTCGCTGGTCTTCCGCATCGAGGACACCGACGCGGCGCGCGACTCGGAGGAGTCGTACCAGCAGCTGCTCGACTCGATGCGCTGGCTCGGCTTCGACTGGAACGAGGGCCCCGAGGTCGGCGGCCCGCACGCCCCGTACCGCCAGTCGCAGCGGATGGACATCTACCGCGACGTCGCCGAGAAGCTGAAGGCCGGCGGGTACGCGTACGACTGCTACTGCACCACCGAGGAGCTCGACGCCCGCCGCGACGCCGCCCGCGCCGCCGGCAAGCCGTCCGGGTACGACGGCCACTGCCGCGAGCTCACCGCCGAGCAGGTCGCGGCGTACGAGGCCGAGGGCCGCGCGCACATCGTGCGCTTCCGGATGCCCGACGTGCCGCAGACCTTCACCGACCTGGTGCGCGGCGAGCTGACCTTCCAGCCGGAGAACGTGCCGGACTACGGCATCGTCCGCGCCAACGGCGCCCCGCTCTACACGCTGGTCAACCCGGTCGACGACGCGCTGATGGAGATCACCCACGTCCTGCGCGGCGAGGACCTGCTCTCCTCCACCCCCCGCCAGCTCGCCCTGTACGCGGCCCTCACCGAGCTGGGCATCGCCAAGGCCACCCCGGTCTTCGGCCACCTCCCCTACGTCATGGGCGAGGGCAACAAGAAGCTGTCCAAGCGGGACCCGCAGGCGTCGCTCAACCTCTACCGCGAGCGCGGCTTCCTCCCCGAGGGGCTGCTCAACTACCTCTCGCTGCTGGGCTGGTCGATCGCCGAGGACCGCGACATCTTCTCGATCGAGGAGATGGTGGCGGCCTTCGACATCGCGGACGTCAACGCCAACCCGGCCCGCTTCGACCTCAAGAAGGCCGAGCACGTCAACGCCGAGCACATCCGGCGGCTCGACGTGAAGGACTTCACCGACGCGTGCGGTCCCTGGCTGCGGGCGCCGTACGCGAACTGGGCCCCCGAGTCGTTCGACGCGGACAAGTTCGCCGAGATCGCGCCGCACGCCCAGACCCGGGTGACCGTCCTCTCCGACATCACCGCCAACGTCGACTTCCTCTTCCTCGACGAGCCGGTCGAGGACGAGGCGTCCTGGACCAAGGCGATGAAGGAGGGCTCCGACGCCCTGCTGACCACCGCCCGCGCCAACCTGGCCGGCGCCGAGTGGAACGCCGAGGCGCTGAAGAACGCCGTCCTCGCGGCGGGCGAGGCGCACGGCCTCAAGCTCGGCAAGGCCCAGGCCCCGGTGCGCGTCGCCGTCACCGGCCGCACGGTCGGCCTGCCGCTCTTCGAGTCCATGGAGATCCTGGGCCGCGAGAAGACCCTGTCCCGGGTGGACGCGGCTCTCGCCAAGCTCACCGCGTAGGCCGAGCACGCGCCCGAGGGGCGGATCCGCCGGAAGAGTCCGGTGGATCCGCCCCTCGGGCGTTTCCGGGCCTCCCGGGCCCTTCCTGAGGCTTTCGGGCGCCCTGTGGCCGGTTCTCGCCGGGTGGGGCCCGAGGAGGGCCGGTAGCGTGGCGTGCATGCTGATCCGCGCGGTGCTCTGGGACGTCGACGACACGCTCTTCGACTACTCCGGCGCCGACCGCGCCGCCATGGAGCGGCTGCTGGAGCTGGAGGGGCTGCCCGGAGGCTGGGCCACCCCCGGCGAGGCGCTGGACGGATGGCGGGCGCTCACCGGTCGCCACTGGGCGCGGTTCGCCGCGGGGGAGACGGACTTCGAGGGGCAGCGCAGGGACCGGGTGCGGGAGTTCCTGGGACAGGAGCTGACGGACGCGGAGGCCGACGCGTGGTTCCGCCGGCACGCGGCCCACTACGAGGCCGCCTGGAGCCTCTTCCCCGACGTGCTCCCGGTCCTCGACCTGCTGGACGGCTACCGCCACGGCGTCCTGTCCAACGCCGGCGCCGTGCAGCAGGAGCGCAAGCTGGCCACGCTGGGCGTGCGCCACCGGTTCGAGGCGCTGCTGTGCGCCGTGGAGCTCGGCGTGTCCAAACCGGATCCCGGCGCCTTCCACGCCGCCTGCGAGGCGCTCGCCCTGGAGCCGCACGAGGTGGCGTACGTGGGGGACGAGCCCGACATCGACGCCGCCGGGGCGGTCGCGGCCGGGCTGACCGGGATCTGGCTGGACCGGGCGGAGCGGGGCGGCAGGGCCGATCTCGTACGGATCACGAGCCTCCACCAGCTGCCCGGGGTGCTGTCGCGGGATACCCGTTTTGGAGCGTCGGACACCTTCGGGTAATGTTCTTTCTGCGCCGCCCGAGCGGGCCGAAAGATCCGGCCGGGAAGCGCAGACAGAGACAAAGCCTCCAGAGGTTGCGTTTCAGTGGGCTATGGTGTAATTGGCAACACTACGGTTTCTGGTACCGTCATTCTAGGTTCGAGTCCTGGTAGCCCAGCGCAAGACCGAAGTTCGCAAGACTTCATGCAACACGCCCCCGTTGTGTAGCGGCCTAGCACGCTGCCCTCTCACGGCAGTAGCGCCGGTTCGAATCCGGTCGGGGGTACAGATCCTTCCCGCGGGAACAATCCGGGTCGCACCCGATGTTCTTGATGCAGGATCGCTAGGGCCCCCGTTGTGTAGCGGCCTAGCACGCTGCCCTCTCACGGCAGTAGCGCCGGTTCGAATCCGGTCGGGGGTACGTACCACACCATGGGCTATGGTGTAATTGGCAACACTACGGTTTCTGGTACCGTCATTCTAGGTTCGAGTCCTGGTAGCCCAGCGCAAGACCGAAGTTCGCAAGACTTC
>NZ_JBHWYX010000004.1:0-38481 GCF_042728795.1 Streptomyces sp. NPDC060184 | reverse complement strand
TTCATGCAACACGCCCCCGTTGTGTAGCGGCCTAGCACGCTGCCCTCTCACGGCAGTAGCGCCGGTTCGAATCCGGTCGGGGGTACAACTCAGCAGTAGGGAAAGGCCCTTCACTCCGGTGAAGGGCCTTTTTCGTGTACCCGGACACCCGGCACCACGTGCGGACACCCAACACCACGAGCGCGCCCGGCCGTTCGGGCCCGGACATGAAGAAGGCCGCCACGACGCTGGGGCGGCCAGTGCGAACAGGAGCGGGTGCGGAGCAGAAGCAGAAGCGGTCACACGGTAACGGCGGTCGGAGGGACGGTCGGTGGAGGCGGTCAGCCGCGGCGCAGGGCCTCGCTGAGGCGTGCGGCCGAGTCGATGACCGCCTGCGCGTGCATCCGGCCCGGGTGCCGCGTCAGCCGCTCGATCGGGCCGGAGATGGAGACGGCGGCCACCACCCGGTTCGACGGTCCGCGCACCGGCGCGGAGACGGAGGCCACGCCCGGCTCGCGCTCACCGATCGACTGGGCCCATCCCCTGCGGCGCACCCCGGAGAGGGCCGTCGCCGTGAACCGGGCGCCCTGCAGGCCCCGGTGGAGGCGCTCGGGCTCCTCCCAGGCCATCAGGATCTGCGCGGAGGAGCCCGCCTTCATGGTGAGCGTGGAGCCGACCGGCACGGTGTCCCTGAGCCCGGAGAGCCGCTCGGCAGCGGCGACACAGATACGCATGTCGCCCTGGCGGCGGTAGAGCTGGGCGCTCTCGCCGGTGATGTCGCGCAGGTGGGTGAGCACGGGTCCGGCCGTCGCCAGGAGGCGGTCCTCGCCCGCCGCCGCGGCGAGCTCGGCGAGCCGCGGGCCGAGGATGAACCGGCCCTGCATGTCCCGGGCCACCAGGCGGTGGTGTTCGAGTGCGACGGCCAGTCGGTGGGCCGTGGGGCGAGCGAGACCGGTCGCCGCGACCAGCCCGGCGAGGGTGGCCGGACCGGACTCCAGTGCGCTCAGTACGAGTGCAGCCTTGTCGAGAACGCCGACGCCGCTAGAGTTGTCCATACGACGATATTCGCGTCTCACTCTGTGAAACGCAAGTTCAATTTTCTCCAGAAGTTGCGAACCTGTACCAGCGGCCGTACGACGGCCCGTAGCCGCCGCCCCGTTCGGGGGAGCCGTTCCGTACGGGACCGGGACGGTGGCGCACCGAATCTCTAGTTGGGCCGGCGATGACGCCGGTCGGAGGGAAAGCGATGGGTAGGACACTCGCGGAGAAGGTCTGGGACGACCACGTCGTCCGGCGCGCAGAGGGCGAGCCCGACCTCCTCTTCATCGATCTGCACCTGCTGCACGAGGTGACCAGCCCGCAGGCCTTCGACGGGCTGCGGCAGGCCGGACGCCCCGTGCGGCGCCTCGACCTCACCATCGCCACCGAGGATCACAACACCCCGACCCTCGACATCGACAAGCCGATCGCCGACCCGGTCTCCCGCGCCCAGCTGGAGACCCTGCGCAAGAACTGCGCGGAGTTCGGCGTCCGGCTGCACCCGCTCGGCGACGTCGAGCAGGGCGTCGTGCACGTGGTCGGCCCCCAGCTGGGTCTGACCCAGCCCGGCACCACCGTCGTCTGCGGCGACTCGCACACCTCCACCCACGGAGCCTTCGGCGCCCTCGCGTTCGGCATCGGCACCAGCCAGGTGGAGCACGTGCTGGCCACCCAGACGCTGCCGATGGCCCGCCCGAAGACGATGGCGATCACCATCGACGGCGAACTCCCCGAGGACGTCACGGCCAAGGACCTCATCCTGGCGATCATCGCCCGGATCGGCACCGGCGGCGGTCAGGGCTACATCCTCGAATACCGCGGCTCCGCCATCGAGAAGCTCTCGATGGAAGCCCGGATGACCATCTGCAACATGTCGATCGAGGCCGGCGCCCGCGCGGGCATGATCGCCCCGGACGAGACCACCTTCGCCTACCTCGGTGGCCGCGCCCACGCCCCCAAGGGCGAGGACTGGGACGCCGCCGTGGCGTACTGGAAGACCCTGCGCAGCGACGACGACGCCGTCTTCGACGCCGAGGTGGTCATCGACGCCACCCAGCTCGCCCCGTTCGTCACCTGGGGCACCAACCCCGGCCAGGGCGCGCCGCTCTCCGCGAACGTCCCCGACCCGGCTTCGTACGAGGACGCCTCGGAGCGCAACGCCGCCGAAAAGGCCCTGGAGTACATGGGGTTGACCGCGGGGCAGCCGCTCCGTGAGATCGGCGTGGACACCGTCTTCGTCGGTTCCTGCACCAACGGCCGCATCGAGGACCTGCGCAACGCCGCGGCCGTCCTGGAGGGCCGCAAAGTCGCCGACGGCGTACGGATGCTGGTCGTCCCCGGCTCGGTCCGGGTCGCCCTGCAGGCGGTCTCCGAGGGCCTGGACAAGGTCTTCACCGAGGCCGGAGCCGAATGGCGCCACGCGGGCTGCTCGATGTGCCTGGGCATGAACCCGGACCAGCTGGCGCCCGGTGAGCGCTCCGCCTCCACCTCGAACCGCAACTTCGAGGGCCGGCAGGGCAAGGGCGGCCGGACGCACCTGGTCTCCCCGCAGGTCGCCGCCGCCACCGCGGTGCTCGGCCACCTGGCCTCGCCCGCCGACCTGTCCGACGACCGCACGCCTGCCGGAGTCTGAGAACCATGGAAGCTTTCACCACGCACACCGGCCGGGCCGTCCCGCTGCGCCGCAGCAACGTCGACACCGACCAGATCATCCCGGCGCACTGGCTGAAGAAGGTCACCCGCGACGGGTTCGAGGACGGACTCTTCGAAGCCTGGCGCAAGGACGAGAACTTCGTCCTCAACCGCCCCGAGCGGCAGGGCGCCTCGGTCCTGGTGGCCGGCCCCGACTTCGGTACCGGATCCTCCCGCGAGCACGCCGTCTGGGCCCTCCAGAACTACGGTTTCAAGACCGTGATCTCGGCCCGGTTCGCGGACATCTTCCGCGGCAACTCGCTGAAGAACGGCCTGTTGACCGTCGTTCTCGACCAGTCCGTCGTGGACGCGCTCTGGGAGCTGACCGAGGCCGACCCGACCGCTGAGATCACCGTCGACCTGGAGGCCCGCCAGGTCCGGGCCGAGGGCATCGAGGCGGCCTTCGAGCTCGACGAGAACGCCCGCTGGCGTCTGCTGAACGGGCTGGACGACATCAGCCTCACCCTTCAGAACGAAGCGGACATCGCGGCATATGAGGTGGCAAGGCCGACCTTCAAGCCGCGTACAATTGAGGTCTGAGCAGCGCTTTTCCGGACTGCGCCCCCTGCCTTCGGGCAGGGGGCGCAGTCGCTTGTTGAGACCCTGTCGGGCGACAACTCGCCTCAGATGGCACAATCGGTGCATGGAAGGCGACAACCAACTCAAGCTCTATGGCCAAGTCGCCGACCAATTGAAGGAAGCGCACGGAAGGGTGCGCGCACTGCAAGTCCCGGAGGGCGTACGGATGGCGCTGTCCCGGAAGCTGTTGGCCGTCACGGCCACGGCGAAGCACGATCTCTCAGGCGCGGCAAGGCGTCTGGACCGGTTGATGAAGGACCTCGATGAGGGCCGATTCCCCGAAGGTGACTGACTCTGCGGAAGTCCGCACCAGTCGACTTCGTTGCGGCACTAGGGTGATTAGCCCGTTTCGTGTTTGATTTGCGGTATATATCTGCCTAACGTGCGAAAACGCTTGAACACTTTCGTTCTGGCAATGTCTCCGAAGGGGAAGACGTGAACAAGGCACAGCTCGTAGAAGCGATTGCCGAGAAGGTCGGCGGCCGTCAGCAGGCCGCGGACGCGGTGGACGCGGTACTGGACGCGATCGTCCGCGCCGTCGTGGCCGGAGACCGTGTCTCGGTCACCGGTTTCGGTTCGTTCGAGAAGGTCGACCGCCCGGCGCGGTACGCCCGCAACCCGCAGACCGGCGAGCGCGTCCGGGTCAAGAAGACCTCGGTGCCCCGCTTCCGCGCGGGTCAGGGCTTCAAGGACCTGGTGAGCGGCTCCAAGAAGCTCCCGAAGAACGACGTGGCGGTCAAGAAGGCCCCCAAGGGCAGCCTCTCGGGCGGTGCTTCCACCCGTACGACCACCAAGGCCGCGGCCAAGAAGGCCACCGCCCGCAAGGCCGCGACGGCGAAGAAGACCACCGCCGCCGCGACCACGGCGAAGAAGACCACCGCCACGCCCGCCAAGAAGGCGACCACCGCGGCGGCGGCGAAGAAGACCACGGCGGCTGCGAAGAAGGCGGCCACGCCGGCGAAGAAGACCGCCGCCGTCGCGAAGAAGACGGCCCCGGCCAAGAAGGCCACCGCCAAGAAGGCGCCCGCCAAGAAGACCACGGCGCGCACCACCACGGCCAAGAAGGCCACCGCTCGCAAGAAGTGAGACCGGGCACCCGCTCGCTCTCGCACGACGCGCCGGGCCGGGTTCCCCTCGGGGAGCCCGGCCCGCGGGCTGTCCGGACGCCCGGCGCCGGACCGGCGGGCACCCGCCCGTTCGGCCGAACGGGCCCCGCTCAGAAGGTCTGCAGGGTCACCAGGTCGATCCGGAGCGAGGCACCCTCGCCCGAACCCTCGATCCGCACCCGCTGACCGGGGCGGAGCAGCCGCAGGCCGCCCGCGTCGAACGCGGCGGCCGGGAAGTCCACCGGGGTGCCGTCGTCGAGCAGCACACTGCCGCTGCGGGTCTCGGGGTCGTACGTGTACGCGGTCGCCTGCATGGGCCGCAGCCTATCGCCCGGTGGGCGCGGACCGCGTGGGCCCGGTGGCCGGGCCCGGGACGGCCCCCAGCCGTACGGCGTCCCG
This sequence comes from Streptomyces sp. NPDC060184, assembly GCF_042728795.1. Taxonomy (NCBI): domain Bacteria; kingdom Bacillati; phylum Actinomycetota; class Actinomycetes; order Kitasatosporales; family Streptomycetaceae; genus Streptomyces; species Streptomyces sp. NPDC060184. The sequence goes on along the minus strand of NZ_JBHWYX010000004.1, from coordinate 33,688 downwards.
CAGTTCCTCCGTACGGGGTCCCACGCCCAGGGCCAGCGCCACCAGCAGATCGTCCCCGGTGTCCACGTCCCGGCGGACCGAATCCAGCCCCCCGGGCGGCACCTCCCGCGCACCCGACGCGAGATGCCGGGCGCGCGAGTGACCGCCGAAAGCGGGCCGCAATTCCACTCCGGCCACCGCCGAGAGAAATGTCGTCCCGATTCCCGCGGCGTCCGAAAGGAATGCACGGGGAAATCCGGAAGAGAATTCGAGGACCCGCGACAATTCCGAGGGGCGCAGTGCGGGGAGATCCGCGTTGAGCGCCGCGACCGGGGCCGACGGCCTGACGGCACGCACCAGCCCCGCGCCGTACGCGAGCGCCGCGTTGAGACCGGCGGCCGGGAAGTCGGGGACGACACGGGCTCCCAGCGCCGCCAGACGGGCCGCCGCCACCGTGTCGTCCGTGACGACCACCACATCGCGCACGTCCGTGCAGGAGAGCGCCGCCGCGACCGTGTCCTCGGCGAAGGCCAGGGCGAGTCGGGGCCGCAGAGCGTCTCCCAGGGCGTCCCGCAGCCTGCTCTTGGCGTACTCCAAGGGCTTCAGCGGGACGACCAGGGACCAGCGGCCGGCCGGGTCGGTGTTCGTGGCGATCTCCCCCTCCGTGGACTCGGCCCCCATTCTCGCCTGCCGGGTGCGACAGCCTGCCGGTCCGGTCCGGGGAGCGGGGCGTACGGTGTTCTCGACAGAGCAGGGGCCTGGGGCGGGACATGACCGTCCGTGGCCGAGCAGCAGGTCGGGTCGATGAGAAACCCGAGTGAAAGGGGTCCGAGTGTCCCGCCGCAGAATCGGCTTCTGGTACCGCCTGGCGGCGGTCATGGCCAAGCCGCCGCTGGTGGTTCTCTTCAAGCGTGACTGGCGGGGAATGGAGCACATTCCGGCCGACGGAGGATTCATCACGGCCGTCAACCACAACTCCTACCTGGACCCGCTCTCGTACGGGCACTTCCAGTACAACACCGGCCGGGTGCCGAGGTTCCTGGCGAAGGCCGCCCTCTTCCGCGCCCCGTTCGTCGGCATGATGCTGCGCGGCACCGGCCAGATCCCCGTCTACCGCGAGACCACCGACGCGCTGAACGCCTTCCGCGCCGCCGTGGCCGCGATCGAGGACGGCGAGTGCGTCGCCTTCTATCCCGAAGGCACCCTCACCCGCGACCCCGAGATGTGGCCGATGAACGGCAAGACCGGCGCCGCCCGCGTCGCGCTGATGACCCGCGCGCCCGTCATCCCGGTCGCCCAGTGGGGCGCGAACCTGGCGATGCCGCCGTACGCCAAGGAGAACAAGTACCGGTTCTTCCCCCGGAAGACCCTCCGGGTGCAGGCCGGACCGCCCGTCGACCTCAGCCGCTTCTACGGCTCGGAGCCGACGCCCGAGGTGCTGCGCGAGGTCACCGAGGTCATCATGGCCGCGATCACCGAGCAACTGGAGACCGTGCGCGGCGAGAAGGCCCCCGCCGAGCCGTACGACCACCGCAAGGCCCGCGCGAACCAGCGGCGCCGGGCCGAAGAGAAGGGCACCCAGTGACCGACCCGCGCAAAGTCGCCGTCTTCGGGGCAGGTTCCTGGGGCACCGCGTTCGCCGTGATCCTGGGCGACGCCGGCTGCGACGTCACCGTCTGGGCCCGCCGCGCCGAGGTCGCCGAGTCCATCAACACCACCCGGACCAACCCCGGCTACCTCCCCGGCGCCGAACTGCCCAAGTCCGTCCGCGCCACCACCGACCCCGCCGAGGCGCTGCGCGGCGCCGAGTTCGCGGTGCTGGTGGTGCCCTCCCAGACGCTGCGCGCCAACCTCGCCGAGTGGGCCCCGCACCTGGAACCGCAGACCGTCCTCGTCTCCCTGATGAAGGGCGTCGAGCTCGGCACCGCGAAGCTGATGAGCGAGGTGATCGCGGACGTGACGAAGGTTTCCGCCGACCGCGTCGCCGTCGTCACCGGGCCCAACCTCGCCGGCGAGATCGCCGAACGGCGCCCCGCGGCGGCCGTCGTGGCCTGCAGGGACGAATCGGTGGCCCAGCGGCTCCAGGCCGCCTGCCACACCCCGTACTTCCGCCCGTACACCAACACCGACGTCGTCGGCTGCGAGCTCGGCGGCGCCGTCAAGAACGTCATCGGCCTGGCCGTCGGCATCGCCGACGGCATGGGCCTCGGCGACAACGCCAAGGGTTCGCTCATCACCCGCGGACTCGCCGAGACCACCCGGCTGGGCCTCGCCATGGGCGCGGACCCGCTGACGTTCTCCGGACTCGCGGGCCTCGGCGACCTGGTGGCGACCTGCTCCTCGCCGCTCTCGCGCAACCACACCTTCGGCACCAACCTCGGCCGGGGCATGACGCTCCAGGAGGCGATCGCCGCCACCAGCCAGACCGCGGAAGGCGTCAAGTCCTGCGAGTCGGTGCTCGACCTGGCCCGCCGGCACGGGGTCGACATGCCGATCACGGAGACCGTCGTCGGGATCGTCCACGAGGGCAAGCCGCCCGCCGTCGCGGTCAAGGAGCTGATGTCGCGGAGCGCCAAGCCCGAGCGGCGCTGACTCCTCCGGTACCAGCAGGTACGCTCATCGCGATATGAGCAGCGAGAACCTCCCCCAGAGCCCTGAGCGTCCGAAGAGCCCTGAGCAGCAGCGCCGCAAGCCGCGCGTGGCTGTCGTGTTCGGCGGACGCAGCTCCGAACACGGCATCTCGGTCGTCACGGCCGGCGCCGTCCTGAACGCCATCGACCGGACCGTCTACGACGTCCTGCCGATCGGCATCACCAAGGACGGCCGCTGGGCCCTCACCGGCGACGACCCGGCCCGCATGGCCATCACCGACCGGCGGGTGCCCGACGTGGACGCGCTCGCCGAGTCGGAGAAGGGCGGCGTGGTTCTCTCCGTGGACCCGGGCAGCCGCGAAGTCGTCCTCAACGAGCCCGGATCGGTGCCCCGGGCACTGGGCGAGGTCGACGTCGTCTTCCCCGTGCTGCACGGCCCGTACGGCGAGGACGGCACCCTCCAGGGACTCCTGGAACTCTCCGGGGTCCCCTACGTCGGCGCGGGCGTCCTCGCCTCCGCCGTCGGCCAGGACAAGGAGTACATGAAGCGGGTCTTCATCTCCTTCGGCCTCGCCGTCGGCCCCTACCTGGTCGTCCGGCCCCGCGAGTGGGAGAAGGACCCCTCCGCCGCCCGCAAGCGGATCGTCGACTTCGCCGGCGAGCACGGCTGGCCGCTCTTCGTGAAGCCGGCGCGCGGCGGCTCGTCGGTGGGCATCACCAAGGTCGACGGGCCCGGCGGCCTGGACGAGGCGATCGAGGAGGCCCGTCGGCACGACCCGAAGTTCCTCGTCGAGTCGCTGCTGAGCGGACGCGAGATCGAGTGCGGGGTGCTGGAGTTCGAGGACGGGCCGCGCGCCAGCGTGCCGGCCGAGATCCCGCCGGTCACCGCGCACGACTTCTACGACTTCGAGGCCAAGTACATCGACGCCGCCGCCGGACTCGTGCCCGCCCCGCTCACCCCGGAGCAGACCGCCGAGGTCCAGCGCCTCGCCGTCGCCGCCTTCGAGGCCGTCTCCTGCGAGGGCCTGGTGCGCGCCGACTTCTTCCTCACGGACGAGGGCGAGTTCGTCATCAACGAGATCAACACCCTGCCCGGGTTCACGCCCATCTCGATGTTCCCGAGGATGTGGCAGGAGAGCGGCGTCGACTACCCGGAGCTGATCGACCGGCTCCTCCAGGCGGCCCTGACCCGCTCCACCGGCCTGCGCTGACCGCGTACGCCCCGCCGGCCGGCACCACCGGCCGGCGGAGGCGCGACGCGGAGGCCGCGGGTTCGGAGGCCGCGGGGCGAGCGACCGAGGGTCGAGCGACCGCGGGTTCGGACACCGCGGGTTCGGACACCGCGGGTTCGGACACCGCGGGTTCTCACACCGCGGGTTCGGACACCGCGGTCTAGAGGCTGTCGGGGACGGTCTCGCGCACCGGCTTCGCGAACTCGGCGAGCGGGCTGGCGTCGTGGGCGAACCGCGTGCCCATGGAGACCTCGACGTACGCCTTGCGGTACGTCGTCGTGAACCGGGGCCCCTCGTCCGGGCGTTGCTCCAGCAGCCAGTTGACGCCGTCCGCGTCGATCCCCTTGGAGGCGGCGTCCGCCATGGCGGCGGGCCGGGGAACACCGCAGCGAAGTACGATCGCCCCGTCCCCCCAGGCGGCGGTCAGCTCCGACTCCGGTGCGGGATCACCGCGTTCCAGCCCGGCCACGGTCTTCGGCAGCGCCTTGTGCAGCGCCGAACAGTACGCGACCGCGTCCTCGGACGGAGTGGGTACCGCGACCGACGGCTGCGAGCCGCCGGAGCAGCCCGCCGCCAGCAGGAGCGCGGCGGCGGACGGCACGAGGAACGACGGGCGGAGCGGCCGGCGGCGGGAAGACGTCACCGGACCAGCGTAGACGGGGGTCAGAGGTGGACTACGGGGCAGGTCAGGGTTCGCGTGATGCCTTCCACCTGCTGGACCCGGGCGACCACCATGCGGCCGAGTTCGTCGACCGTGTCCGCCTGGGCGCGCACGATCACGTCGTAGGGTCCGGTGACGTCCTCTGCCTGGATCACTCCCGGAAGTTTCGCGATGGTCTCGGCGACGATCGACGCCTTGCCCACCTCGGTCTGAATAAGGATGTACGCCTGTACCACGGAACCTCCAGGGCGGCCACGAGGATCATGTGGGGGAGAGGAACGCCACGTTATCGCGTCACCGACGGGAGCGGGGAGACCCGGGGACCGGGAGCGGTCCGTAGCGTGGCGTACGGGCGACACGGAACGACGTGTCTCCCGACACTACAGACAGCGGTGACCGCCCGCTACCGCGGACCGGCCCGGCCCGGGGGAGGGCCGCGTCCGGTGCGCGGACACGTCGGAGCAGCCCGCACCGGACGCCCGGTGCGACGAACGAGAGGTGACACCCGGTGAAGGGAACCGTGGGTGAGTTGGGGGAGTTCGGGCTCATCAGAGAGCTCACCGCCCGCCTCACCACCACTCCGGCGGTACGTCTGGGGCCCGGCGACGACGCCGCGGTCGTGGCCGCTCCGGACCGCAGGGTCGTGGCCAGTACCGACGTACTGATCGAAGGACGCCACTTCCGCCGCGACTGGTCGACGGCGTACGACGTCGGGCGCAAGGCGGCGGCGCAGAACCTCGCCGACATCGCGGCGATGGGCGCCGTGCCCACCGCGCTCCTCCTCGGCCTCGTCGTCCCGGCGACCCTCCCGGTGACCTGGGCGACCGAACTCATGGACGGGCTGCGCGACGAGTGCCAGGTCGCCGGGGCGGCCGTGGTCGGCGGCGACGTGGTCGGCGGGGACGCCATCACCGTCGCGATCACCGCGCTCGGCGACCTCCGCAACCACGAACCGGTCACCCGGGGCGGCGCCCGGCCCGGGGACGTCGTCGCCGTCACCGGCTGGCTCGGCTGGTCCGCCGCCGGATTCGCCGTACTCTCCCGGGGGTTCCGCTCGCCCCGCGCCTTCGTCGAAGCCCACCGGCGCCCCGAACCGCCGTACCACGCGGGCCCCGCGGCGGCCGGACTCGGCGCCACCGCGATGACCGACGTCAGCGACGGCCTCGTCGCCGACCTCGGACACATCGCCGAGGCGAGCAAGGTCCGCATCGACCTGCGGTCCGGACTCATCGACGTCCCGTCCCAGATGTCGGACATCGGACAGGCGGTCGGCGTCGACCCGCTCCAGTGGGTGCTCACCGGGGGCGAGGACCACGCGATCGTCGCGACCTTCCCGCCCGACGTGAAACTCCCCGCCCGCTGGAAGGTGATCGGCGAGGTCCTCAACCCGTCCGCCCTGCCCCAGGTCACCGTCGACGGCGCGCCCTGGACCAGCAGGGGAGGCTGGGACCACTTCGGCGACGTCGAGGACGCCCCCTGAAGCGTGTTGCCCGGCGGGGCGCCCGCCCCGCCGCCCGCCCATCGGCCTGTCCGCCCGTCGGTCCGTCCGCCTGCCGGCCTGTCCGCCCGTCGGTCCGTCCGCCTGCCGGACCGGCGGACCGGCAAAGCGTCCGCCCGTCGGACCGCCCGGCCCGGCGCCCGCGGCCCGCAGTAGATTGCGGTCCATGCCCACGACTGCCGCCGTACCGCCCCGTGTCCTCACCGTCGCCGGATCGGATTCCGGCGGCGGTGCCGGCATCCAGGCCGACCTCAAGACGATGCTGGCCCTCGGCGTGCACGGCATGAGCGTGCTCACCGCCGTGACCGCCCAGAACTCCCTGGGCGTGCAGGGCGCCTGGGAGCTGCCGGCCGAAGCGGTACGCGCCCAGTACCGCAGCGTCGTCGACGACATCGGCGTCCAGGCGGTGAAGACCGGCATGCTGGCCTCCGCCGCACTGGTCGAGACCGTCGCCGGACTCCTCGCGGACACCGCCGCCCCGGTCGTCGTCGACCCGGTGGGGATCTCCAAGCACGGGGACGCGCTGCTCGCCGCCGGGGCCCTGGAGTCCGTACGCACGAAGCTGCTGCCGCTGGCCACCGTCGCCACCCCGAACCTCGACGAAGTGGCACAGCTCACCGGCGTGGAGGTGGCCGAGGAGCAGGACATGCGACGGGCCGCCGCCGCCGTGCTCGCCTTCGGCCCGCGCTGGGTGGTGATCAAGGGCGGCCATCTGCCGGGCGAGGCCGTCGATCTGCTCACCGACGGCCGGCAGGAGCACTGGCTGCGTGCCCCGCGCCACGACAACCGGCACACCCACGGCACGGGCTGCACCCTCGCCTCGGCCATCGCCTGCGGCCTGGCCCGGGGCCAGAACGTGCCCACGGCCGTACGGAACGCGAAGGCGTACGTCACCGGGGCGATCGAGGCCGGATTCCCCCTCGGCGCCGGGATCGGCCCGGTCGACCACGGCTGGCGGAGCCGCCGGGTCTGAAGCCGTCGTCCCCCGACCCGCCCCCGGTGACGGGGCGGCTCCCGGCCCTCCGGCCCGGGGCAACCCCCGTCCGGGCACAGCAAAAAGCCGGTCCACCGAGGTGGACCGGCTTTTTGGGCAACCGGAAGGCTGCGCTACGACGGGAACGTCAGCGCGCGACCTTGCCGGCCTTGATGCACGAGGTGCAGACGTTGAGCCGCTTCGGCGTCCGACCGACCACGGCACGCACGCGCTGGATGTTGGGATTCCAGCGACGAGACGTACGGCGGTGCGAGTGCGAAATGTTGTTGCCGAAGCCCGGCCCCTTGCCGCAGACGTCGCAGTTGGCAGCCACGGGTCACTCCAAAGACTTCAGGTGCACTTACAGTGAATTCCGGCGCGCCGGAATCAGCGAACTGAAGTGACGGCACCGGAGGAATGGCCCGACTTTCATCGGGCAACCGAAACACCATACAACGGCTGCCTCGGTACAACGAAACTACCACGGTTCCGAAGGCCGCCCTCCCGCACCCCTGTCCCCGTCCACGCACCGGCGGCCCGGGGTTAACCTGCGGTGCAGCCCGCCGTACACGGCCGCTTCAAGGAGGACCCAGGTGCCGCAACTCCCCGACGATTTCGACGCCGTCGCGGTACGCACCTGGTGCTCCCTGGCCCTCGAAGCCCTGGGCCGGGAGCGTGCCGCCATCGACGCGATCAACGTCTACCCGGTCCCCGACGGGGACACCGGCACCAACCTCTTCCTCACCGTGGAGTCGGCGCGGGCCGCCGTCGAGGCCGTCTTCGCGGCCCACGGCGCGGCCCCGGCGGGGCCGGACGCCGCCAGCCCCGTCTCCACCGGACCGGCCGCCGCCGAGGCCGTACGCGCCATGGCGCACGGGGCGCTCATCGGGGCGCGGGGCAACTCCGGCACCATCCTCGCCCAGCTGCTGCGCGGGATGGCGGCCGTGCTCGCGGACGGCGGGGACGCGGACCACCTGGTACGGGCGCTGGCGCACGCCGCCTCGGCAGCCCGGCGGGCCGTCGCCCACCCCGTGGAGGGCACCATCCTCACCGTCGCCGCCGCCGCCGCGCGGGCCGCCGGGGCGGTCACGCCCGGAAGCGGTCTGGCGGCCGTCGCCCAGGCGGCCCACGCGGGCGCCGCCGAGGCGCTGGAGGAGACACCCGGGAAGCTGCCGGTGCTCGGCCGCGCCGGAGTCGTGGACGCGGGCGGCCAGGGCCTGGTGACCGTCCTGGGGGCGCTGCTGGAGACGGTGACCGGGCGGGCGCCCCTCCACATGCCCCGCCAGGCGCCCGGACCGCGGCTCGTATCCGCCGAGGACCTTGCCGCCCCCGCCGGGGAGTGCGGGGGAGCGTGCGCGAGCCCCGTGGACGGGGTGGTGCCCGGCGACGGGCCCGCCTTCGAGGTCATCTACCTGCTGGAGGCCGAGGACGTGGCGGTGGACCGGCTCCGCGAACGGCTCGACACCCTCGGCGACTCCCTCGTCGTGGTCGGCGGCGACGGCCTGTGGAACGTCCACGTGCACGTCGACGACGCCGGGGCCGCCGTGGAGGCGGGCGTGGAGGCGGGCCGCCCGCACCGCATCCGGATCACCCACTTCGGCGCCGCACGGGTCCAGCCGCACGCCGAACCCGCCCCGCGCTCCGTGGTCGTGGTCGTCCCCGGCGAGGAACTGCGCGGCCTCTGCGAGGAGGCAGACGCCGTCACCGTGCTCGCGCGCCCCGGGAAGCCGCCCGCCAGCGGCGAACTCGTCGAGGCCATCCGCCGCGCCCACGCCCGCGAGGTCGTACTGCTCCCGAACGACGCCAACCTGCGCCACGTCGCGGCCGTCGCCGCCGAACAGGTCAGGGCCGACGGCATCCGGGTCGCCGTCATCCCGACCCGCGCCGTCGTCCAGGGCATCGCCGCCCTCGCCGTCCACGAGCCCGGCCGCAGCTTCGACGAGGACGTCGTCGCCATGACCGCCGCCGCCGGAGCCACCCGCCACGCCGAACTCGCCGTCGCCGAACGGCAGTCGTGGACCACCGCCGGCATCTGCCAGGCCGGCGACATCCTCGGCCTGATCGACGGGGACGTGGCCGTCATCGGCGCGGACCTCCCCGGCACCGCGCGCACCGTCCTCGACCGGATGCTCGCCGCCGGCGGGGAACTGGTCACCCTCGTCCTCGGCGAACACGTACCGGACACCCTCGGCGACGCGCTGGAGGCGTACGTACGCGAAGGACACCTGGCGGTCGACACCACGGTCTACCGGGGCGGGCACCCGGGCACCCCGCTGCTGATCGGCGTCGAATAGCGGCGCCCGCCCACCGCCCGCGGCCGTCCGCCCGACGCGTCCCGGGCCCGCGCGGCCGACCGACGGACACGCCCCGGGCACTCCCGCCGGACGACTGTCGGTGGCGTGGTGTGCAATGGAACCCGTGTCCGCGCTCGATGAACCCCTCAAGAAGCTGCTCGGCGGAGCCACCGCGAAGGTGATGGCCGAACACCTCGGCCTGCACACCGTCGGCGACCTCCTGCACCACTACCCGCGACGGTACGAGGAGCGGGGCCGGCTCACCCCGCTCTCCGACCTCCCGCTGGACGAACACGTCACCGTGGTCGCCCAGGTCGCCGACGCCCGGGTGCTGGGCTTCAACAACGGGCGCGGCAAACGCCTGGAGGTCACCCTCACCGACGGCAGCGGCCGGCTCCAGCTCGTCTTCTTCGGCCACGGGGTGCACAAGCCGCACCAGGAACTCCTCCCCGGCCGCCGGGCGATGTTCGCGGGCAAGGTCGGCGTCTTCAACCGCAAGACGCAGCTCGCCCACCCCACGTACCAGCTGCTCGACGCCGCAGCACCCGACGGCGAGGCCGGCGTGCGCGAGGCCGTGGACGCCTTCGCGGGCCGCCTGCTGCCGCTCTACCCCGCCTGCAAGCAGCTCGACTCCTGGCGCATCGCGAAGGCCGTGGACACCGTGCTGCCCAGCGCCCAGGAGGCCGTCGACCCGCTGCCCGCCGCGCTGCGCGAGGGACGCGGCTTCGTCTCCCTCCCCGAGGCCCTGGTCAAGGTGCACCGGCCGCAGACCAAGGCGGACATCGAGGACGCCAGGGAGCGGCTGAAGTGGGACGAGGCGTTCGTCCTGCAGACCGCGCTGGCCCGCCGGCGGTACGCCGACGCCCAGCTCCCCGCCGTCGCCCGCCGCCCGGCCCCCGACGGGCTCCTCGACGCCTTCGACGCCCGGCTGCCGTTCACCCTCACCGAGGGCCAGCGGAAGGTGTCCGGCGAGATCTTCGACGACCTCGCCACCGAACACCCCATGCACCGGCTGCTCCAGGGCGAGGTCGGCTCCGGCAAGACCATGGTCGCCCTGCGCGCGATGCTCGCCGTCGTGGACAGCGGCGGGCAGGCCGCGATGCTCGCCCCGACCGAAGTGCTCGCCCAGCAGCACCACCGCTCCATCACCGAGATGATGGGCGACCTCGCCGAGGGCGGGATGCTCGGCGGCTCCGCGCTCGGCACGAAGGTGGTCCTGCTCACCGGCTCCATGGGGACGGCGGCCCGCCGACGGGCGCTGCTGGAGCTGACCACCGGCGAGGCCGGGCTCGTCGTCGGCACCCACGCGCTGATCGAGGACAAGGTGTCCTTCCACGACCTCGGTCTCGTCGTCGTCGACGAGCAGCACCGCTTCGGGGTGGAGCAGCGCGACGCCCTGCGCTCCAAGGGCAAGCAGCCGCCGCACCTGCTGGTGATGACCGCCACACCCATCCCGCGCACGGTCGCGATGACCGTCTTCGGCGATCTGGAGACGTCCGTCCTCGACCAGCTCCCCGCCGGGCGCTCGCCGATCGCCACCCACGTGGTGCCCGCCGCCGACAAACCGCACTTCCTCGCCCGCGCCTGGGAACGCGTCCGTGAGGAGGTGGAGGGCGGCCACCAGGCGTACGTGGTCTGCCCCCGCATCGGCGACGACCCCGAGGAGGCCGCCGGAGCCGGGGGCGGCGCGAAGACGGGTACGAAGGCCGGTTCGAAGACGGGCGCGAAGGCCGCCCCCAAGGCCGCGGGGAAGGACCCGGACGAGCCGGACGCGCCGAGCGGCTCCGACGGCGACAAGCGTCCGCCGCTGGCCGTGCTCGACGTGGCGGCCCGGCTGTCCGCCGGACCGCTCGCCGGGCTCCGCATCGAGGTGCTGCACGGGCGGATGAACCCGGACGACAAGGACGACGTGATGCGCCGGTTCGCCGCCGGCCAGGTCGACGTGCTGGTGGCCACCACCGTGATCGAGGTCGGGGTGAACGTCCCCAACGCCACCGCGATGGTGATCATGGACGCGGACCGGTTCGGCGTCTCCCAGCTCCACCAGTTGCGCGGCCGGGTCGGCCGGGGCTCCGCCGCCGGGCTCTGCCTGCTGGTCAGCGAGGCCCACGAGGCGAGCCCGGCCCGCGCCCGGCTCGGCGCGGTCGCCGCCACCCTGGACGGCTTCGAGCTCTCCCGGATCGACCTCGAACAGCGCCGCGAGGGCGACGTGCTCGGCCAGGCCCAGTCCGGCGTCCGCTCCTCGCTCCGGATGCTCGCCGTCATCGACGACGAGGAGATCATCGCCGCCGCGCGCGCCGAGGCCACCCGGATCGTCGCCGCCGACCCGGAGCTGACCGGCCACCCGGAGCTGCGGACCGCCCTGGACGCCCTGCTGGACAAGGACCGCGAGGAGTTCCTCGACAAGGGGTGACCCGACGGCCGGGGAGGTGCCCGGGTCCGCGCCGCCCGCACGCCATATCGTGGGAGCAGGGTCTTTCGTCCGGATCGAGGGACCCCAGCGGCACGCGACCCCCGCGCGCCGTCCCACGACCCCGAGGACCGACTCCCATGACCCGCGTGATCGCCGGTTCGGCCGGCGGACGCCGCCTGGCCGTACCGCCCGGCAACGGCACCCGCCCCACCTCCGACCGTGCGCGCGAGGGCCTCTTCTCGACCTGGGAGGCGCTGCTCGGCACGCTCGACGGCGTCCGGATCGCCGACCTGTACGCGGGCTCCGGCGCGGTCGGTCTCGAAGCGCTCTCCCGGGGCGCGGTCCACGCGCTGCTCGTGGAGGCCGACGCGAAGGCCGTCCGTACCGTCCGCGAGAACGTCCGCGCCGTCGGCCTGCCCGGCGCCGAGGTCCGTACCGGCAAGGCCGAACAGACGGTCGCCGGACCGGCGCCCGCCGACCCGTACGACGTGGTCTTCCTGGACCCGCCCTACGTCGTCACCGACGACGATCTTCGGGAGATCCTCCTCACACTCGGCTCGCGGGGCTGGCTTGCCGAGGACGCACTCGTCACCGTGGAACGAGCCACCAGAGGCGGGGAATTCGGCTGGCCGGAGGGTTTCGAGCCGTTGAGGTCCCGCCGTTACGGCGAAGCGACCCTTTGGTACGGTCGCGCCGCCTCCATGTGCGAAGACGCACGATGACCGGACCCGGGAGCGAGGGAATCACGTTGCGCCGCGCCGTCTGTCCGGGGTCGTTCGACCCCATCACCAACGGACATCTCGACATCATTGGCCGAGCCTCGAAGCTGTACGACGTCGTGCACGTCGCGGTGATGATCAACCAGTCCAAGAAAGGGCTGTTCACCGTCGACGAGCGGATCGAGCTGATCCGCGAGGTCACCTCCGGCTTCGGCAACGTCGAGGTCGAGTCCTTCCACGGCCTGCTGGTCGACTTCTGCAGGCAGCGGGAGATCCCCGCCATCGTGAAGGGGCTCCGGGCGGTCAGCGACTTCGACTACGAACTGCAGATGGCCCAGATGAACAACGGCCTCTCCGGTGTCGAGACGCTCTTCGTCCCCACCAACCCCACCTACAGCTTCCTGTCGTCCTCCCTGGTCAAGGAGGTCGCGACCTGGGGCGGGGACGTCTCCCACCTGCTGCCCGAGACCGTGCACGCGGCACTCCAGGAGCGGCTGGAGCGGAAGTGACCGCCTGAGGGACCGTCACCCGGTGTCGGACGGGAGCCGACTGGCCTTACAGTCGTCCCGTCCGTCTCCAACAGCGGCAGAGAGTGGCGAGCACACGGTGGACGTGCAGAAGAAGCTCGACGAGATCGTCGAGGCGGTCGGGAACGCCCGGTCCATGCCCATGTCGGCCTCGTGCGTGATCAACCGCGCCGATCTGCTCGGGATGCTCGAAGAGCTCCGCGAAGCGCTGCCCGGCTCACTGGCCCACGCCGAGGAGGTCATCGGCGGCAGCGAACAGCTCGTCGACCGGGCGCGCCAGGAGGCGGAGCGGATCATCGAGTCCGCCCACGCCGAGCGCGGCTCGCTGATCTCCGGCACCGAGGTCGTCGTACGGTCCCAGGACGAGGCCGACCGCATCCTGGCCGAGGCCCGCCGCGAGGCCGCCGAGGTCAAGGCGGAGGCCGACGAGTACGTCGACAGCAAGCTCGCCAACTTCGAGGTCGTCCTCACCAAGACCATCGGCTCGGTGGACCGGGGCCGCGAGAAGCTGCTCGGCCGGAGCGAGGGGATCGACGAGCAGGGCTACGAGGACCCCGACTTCGCCGAGGCCCCCGAGCGCAGCGCCGACCCGGAGACGCTCCGGCGCCGCGCCGACGAGTACGTCGACACCAAGCTCGGCGCCTTCGAGGCCGTCCTCGGCAAGACCCTGGAGGCGGTCGGACGCGGCCGGCAGAAGCTGCACGGCCGGGTGGCCACCGACGACCTCGGTGCCCACATGGCCGCCCAGGACGCCGCGGGCGCCCAGGGCCACACCAGCGACGCCGACTACCTGGCCGGCCTCGCCGAGCTGGCCGACCCCGAGCCGCCGCAGGCCTCCCCGGACTACCCGGCGCGGCCCCAGTACGCCCAGGCCGCCCAGGGCTACGACTACCCGCAGCCGGGCGGGCAGGACCCGTACGGCTACGAGCAGCCCCAGCGGGACGCCTACGAGCGGCAGGACGGCTACGAGCAGCCTCAGCAGGACGTGTACGCCTACCAGCAGCAGGCGTACGACCCGGGCGTCTACCAGCCGCAGCAGGGGCAGACCGGCCAGATCGCCCTGCCCGGCCAGATCGAGCAGACCGGCCGGCCCGAGTACGGCTGGGCCGACCAGCAGCCGCAGGCCCAGCTGCCCGCGCCGTCGCAGCCGGCACTCGACGAGACCAGCTTCTTCGACACCAGCATGATCGACTTGGAGCAGCTGCGCCGGTACGAGCAGGGGCACTGACCGGCCACCGACCGGCCACCGGCCCCGGCGCCGCACGGCCTCCGCCCGCCCGACCGGTCCGGATTGGGTGCTGAGCGGTACGTCAAGTATCCTGGCTCCTCGGTCGCGCGTATCTCCGCGATCCCGGCTGCCCGTTTCGACTCCGGAACGGCCGGCCCCTCCCGACGCAGTGCGATGCACACGGATCTCGAAAGCTGGAGAAGCCCTGAACGGCCACCTCGACCACCGCAATCCTCTCGTGTTCGATACGCACGAGCTGGGTCGGCGTCCCGGTGCCCTGAAGCGGCTGACCCGCTCGGTGGAGGCACCGAGGGATCTGGGTATCGACGGAGTCATCGGAGTGCCGGAAGGCGCCCCGCTGACACTGGACCTGCGCCTCGAATCGGTCATGGAAGGGGTGCTCGTCACAGGCACCGCCCGTGCAACCGCCGAGGGGGAGTGCGTAAGGTGTCTGGAGCCGCTGACCTTCGAGGTCGAAGCGGACTTCCAGGAACTGTTCTCGTACCCTGACGCCGACGACCGGGGCCGCAGCAAGACGGCGGACCCGGCCGACGACGCCGAGGACGACGAGGACGAGTTTTTCCTTGAGGACGGCTTGTTCGACCTCGAATCAGTGCTGCGTGACGCGGTAGTGCTCGCACTGCCGATGCAGCCGGTGTGCACGGAGACCTGTGCCGGTCTGTGTTCCGAATGCGGAATCAGGCTGGACGAGAATCCGGGCCACCACCACGATGTCGCCGACCCCCGGTGGGCGGCACTGCAAGGACTCGCCGAGACCGTTCAGGACGGCGAGAAGGACAACATGGGCGGCGCCGAACCTGGCGTCGACGAGAAGCAGGAGAAGTAGCCGTGGCTGTTCCGAAGCGGAAGATGTCGCGCAGCAACACGCGCCACCGCCGGTCGCAGTGGAAGGCTGCGGTCCCCACCCTGGTTTCGTGTGAGCGTTGCCAGGAGCCGAAGCTCCAGCACATTGCGTGCCCGAGCTGCGGCACGTACAACAAGCGCCAGGTCCTCGAAGTCTGAGTGGCTGGTGAGAGGCCCGATGTCTGAGTTGTCCCACGCCAAGAAGCAGGCAGACAACGTCAACACAGCCTCGTCCCACACGCTTCTGGAAGGGCGGCTCGGGTATCACCTTGAGTCCGCCCTTCTGGTGCGTGCGCTGACCCACCGCTCGTACGCGTACGAGAACGGCGGTCTGCCCACCAACGAGCGGCTCGAATTCCTCGGGGACTCGGTGCTCGGCCTGGTGGTCACGGACACGCTGTACCGCACCCACCCCGACCTGCCCGAAGGCCAGCTGGCCAAGTTGCGGGCCGCGGTGGTCAACTCACGTGCACTCGCGGAAGTGGGCCGCGGCCTCGAACTCGGTTCCTTCATCCGGCTCGGCCGCGGTGAAGAGGGCACGGGTGGCCGGGACAAGGCTTCCATCCTCGCCGACACCCTTGAAGCGGTGATCGGCGCGGTCTATCTCGATCAGGGCCTCGACGCGGCCTCGGAGCTGGTCCACCGGCTCTTCGACCCGCTCATCGACAGGTCCTCGAACCTCGGCGCCGGCCTGGACTGGAAGACCAGCCTCCAGGAGCTCACCGCGAGCGAGGGTCTCGGAGTCCCCGAGTACCTCGTCACGGAGACCGGCCCGGACCACGAGAAGATCTTTACTGCTGCCGCTCGCGTCGGTGGTGTCTCGTACGGCACCGGCACCGGTCGTAGCAAGAAGGAAGCGGAGCAGCAGGCGGCCGAGTCCGCCTGGCGCGAAATCAGCGCCGCCGCCGAAGCGAGGGCGACCGCGGAGAAGTCCGCGGCCGACGCAGGGGCCGCCGACACCCCTGCCGACCCCCCGCAGAACACGGACGTCGCTCCGGCCTGACCCCGTCCGCGACCCCCCGGTGCCCTGTGCGCCGGGGGGTCGCGGCGTTTCCCGCGTGGTTCCGTGCGCCCCGTACGCGCCGCGCCCGCAGTGCCCCTGGTCCCCTGGTGTCCCTGGAGGAGCGTCACCGTGCCCGAGCTGCCCGAGGTCGAAGTCGTACGCCGGGGTCTGGAGCGCTGGGTCGCCGGCCGGGCCGTCTCCGAGGTGGAGGTCCTCCACCCGCGCGCGGTGCGCCGGCACCTCGCGGGCGGGGTGGACTTCGCGGCCCGGCTGCGCGGCATGCGCTTCGGTGCGGCGATGCGGCGCGGCAAGTACCTGTGGATCCCGCTGGAGGACGCGCCCGTCTCCCTCCTCGGCCACCTCGGCATGAGCGGTCAGCTGCTGGTGCGGCCCGACGACGCCCCGGCCGAGAAGCACCTGCGGATCAGGATGCGCTTCGCCGACACCCTCGGCACCGATCTGCGCTTCGTCGACCAGCGGACCTTCGGCGGGCTCTCGCTCCACCCCACCACCCCGGACGGGCTCCCCGACGTCATCGCGCACATCGCCCGCGACCCCCTCGACCCCGCCTTCGACGACGCGGCCTTCCACACCGCGCTGCGCCTGCGCCGTACGACCGTCAAGCGCGCGCTGCTCGACCAGTCGCTGATCAGCGGCGTCGGCAACATCTACGCGGACGAGGCGCTCTGGCGCGCGAAGCTCCACTACGACCGCGCCACCGCGACCCTCACCCGCCCGAAGTCCGCCGAGCTGCTCGGCCACGTCCGGGACGTGATGAACGCGGCGCTCGCCCAGGGCGGGACCAGCTTCGACAGCCTGTACGTCAACGTGAACGGCGAATCCGGCTACTTCGACCGCTCCCTGGACGCCTACGGCCGCGAGGGCGAACCCTGCCACCGCTGCGGCACCCCGATGCGCCGCCGCCCCTGGATGAACCGCTCCAGCTACTTCTGCCCGAACTGCCAGCGGGTGCCGCGGGCGCGGTGAGAGGGGACGTACGACAGCGGCGCCTCCCCGGGCGGGGAGGCGCCGCGTCGTCACGGAGCCGGTCGGACGGCCCGCGTCAGAAGCCGAAGTCCTGCGTCCACCACGGGCCGCCGTCGGCGATGTAGACGCCGACGCCCATGGTCGTGTAATCGCAGTTGAGAATGTTTGCCCGGTGGCCTTCGCTGTTCATCCAGCTGTCCATCACGGCCGCCGCGTCCGCCTGGCCGCGGGCGATGTTCTCGCCGCCCAGGTTGGTGATCCCGGCCGTCGCCGCACGGTCCCAGGGGGTGTCGCCGTCCGGGTCGGTGTGGTCGAAGAAGTCACGGACCGCCATGTCCTGGCTGAAGCTCTGGGCCAGCGAGGTCAGCGAGGAGCTGAGGGTCAGCGGGCTGCAGCCGACCTTCGCGCGCTCCTGGTTGACCAGGGTCAGCACCTGCGTCTGGACGGAGGTGCCGGCGGCCGGCTTCGCGTCCTCGGTCGCGGAGGCGTCCGGGGTGGTGGGCGCCGGTGCCGCGGGCGCGGCGGACTTCTTCGGGGCCGGGGCGGCGGTCGTCCTCGTGACGGAGGGGGTGGGCGACGGCGTCGGGCTCGCGGTCTTCTCCGCGGGCGACGCGGAGGGGGAGGGCGAGGCCGGCTCCGAGGGGGCCGCGGGGCGCTCGCTGCCCCGGCTCGCCGGGGTGGCGGCGGAACGGTCCGTCGGGCCGGCGCTCGCGGTGCCCTGCGTGAGCAGGTCCGGGGCACCACCGGAGTCGGCGCGGTCGGCGTGCGAGCTGTCGCTCAGGCCGTACGTCGCCCCGCCCGGGAGCATGCCGGTGGCACCCGCGACCGCGCCGACCGCCACCGCCGCGGAGATCCCGAGCAGCCCGGCCCGTACCGGCAGGGGCACCCGGCGCTTCGGCCGACGGGCACGGCCGCCGTGCCGTCCTCCGGAGGGCACCGGAGCGGTGTCGTCAGCGGCGGGGCCTGCGGCGGATCGTCGGTGGCGTCCCATGCGCTGTGCCTTCCTCATGCCGTTCGGGCCGCCCCCGAGGTCTCCGGGGGCGTGGCCGAGTCCGTGGTGCTCACCCGATGGGGTGAGGTCATTGCGACCGGACTGTACGCCATGACGGATCGGCCGCGAGAGGCTTCGGGCACCCCGCTCCGGTTAGCGTTCCCGTATGAGCGAAGATGCACGACTCGTGGTGTGGGTACGCGGCCGAGTACAGCAAGTAGGGTTCCGCTGGTTCACCAGGGCAAACGCTTTGGAGATCGGAGGGCTGACCGGCTTCGCCCTCAATCTGGACGACGGCCGGGTGCAGGTCGTCGCCGAGGGAGCACGTGAGAATTGCCACCGTCTGCTGGAGTGGCTGGGCTCCGACGACACGCCCGGACGCGTGGACGGAGTCACTGAGATCTGGGACACCCCGCGCGGTGGTTACGACGGGTTCGCCATCCGGTGACCGGCGCACGGGGCGTCGCGTCCGGGGCGCTCTCCCGGCGCCGCTCGCGTCGCGTCGCCGCCGTGTGCGCGGGGGCGGTGGCACCCGGAGTGACCTGCGACGGAGTCCAGGAATGCCCCGTTGTTGCCAAAGGCCTCCGGGCATGCGAAGCTACCCGGTTGGTCAAGATCGCCGGGGCTCCGCGAGCAGTCGGCGGAGATGTCCGGTGTGATCGTCGGGCGGGCCGTCCCGGGGATGGCGGCGCCCACGGGGTGTGATCGTGTTGACCGTCAAACTTTTTGGTGAGACTCTGAAATCCCCGCGCACCTCAGCTGTTCGACAGGGCTGTTTCCGCAGCAACCGCAGTGATGATGAAGAGCACTGCCGGGCACCGCGGGTGCGATTCCCTCACGACCCACACCGCTTCGGTCGGTCACTCAGTGTGGAGGACCATCCATCATGGCAAAGGCGCTTCTCGGTTACGTCGGCGGTTCCGACCCGCGACTCCTCGCCGAGATGCGACGGCTCCAGAAGCGCGTCCAGGACCTGGAATCCGAGCTCGTACGGATCCAGGACGAGAACGACGCGCTCAACGCCGCCGCCCAGCACCAGTCGCTGCTCGACGGCATCGACATCGATGTACCCCAGGCAGAGCCCGCTCTGACCTGACCGGTCACCCGCAGGGGGCCGGCCGGGCCCGCAACTTCTCATCGGCGGCCCGGGAGCGTTTCCGAATCCTTCACCGCGGATCGGCGGTACCGGACTTCGTGATCGTCCGCGATCACGGCTGTCCGGTCACTGGTCCGCCGTGCGGGACGACCCGCGGACCTCGACCACGGGACGGGCCCGGACCACAGGACCGCACCCACAGGACCGCACCCCAGCACGGGCTCGCAGACGCTCCACGCTTCACCAGGGACGCTCCGGCGTCCCTTCTTTCTTTCCCCCTCGCGTCGACTCCCGCTTCCCCCTCACGTCGACGAGCGCCGACGTGCGTCAACGTGCGTCCACCCGTGCACCGGATCAGCCCCGGCCGGGTCCCCCTGTCCCGCATCCCTTTTCCCGGGGCGATCAGTGGTGCGGTTAACGTCAGATGTGCCCTGCACCCTCAGCGGTGAAACCGTGTGCGAAAGGTAGAGTCCGGCGGCGTGCACCTCAAGGCCCTGACCCTGCGCGGTTTCAAGTCGTTCGCCTCCGCCACCACGCTGCGCTTCGAGCCGGGGATCACCTGCGTCGTCGGCCCCAACGGCTCGGGCAAGTCCAACGTGGTGGACGCGCTCTCCTGGGTCATGGGCGAGCAGGGGGCCAAGTCGCTGCGCGGCGGCAAGATGGAGGACGTGATCTTCGCCGGGACGACCGGCCGCCCGCCGCTCGGCCGCGCCGAAGTCTCGCTGACCATCGACAACTCGGACGGCGCGCTGCCCATCGAGTACGCCGAGGTGACGATCACCCGGATCATGTTCCGCAACGGCGGCAGCGAGTACCAGATCAACGGCGACACCTGCCGGCTGCTCGACATCCAGGAGCTCCTCTCCGACTCCGGCATCGGCCGCGAGATGCATGTCATCGTCGGCCAGGGCCAGTTGGACTCCGTCCTGCACGCCGACCCGATGGGGCGCCGGGCGTTCATCGAGGAAGCTGCCGGGGTCCTCAAACACCGCAGGCGCAAGGAGAAGGCGCTGCGGAAACTCGACGCGATGGGCGCCAACCTCGCCCGCGTCCAGGACCTCACCGAGGAACTCCGCAGACAGCTCAAGCCACTCGGCCGGCAGGCCGCGGTCGCCCGGAGGGCCGCGGTCATCCAGGCCGACCTGCGCGACGCGCGGCTGCGGCTGCTCGCCGACGACCTGGTGACCCTGCGGAACGCGCTGCGTGAGGAGATCGCCGACGAGGCCGAGCTGAAACGCCGCAAGGAATCCGCCGAGGCGCGCCTCAAGGAGGCCCTGGCCCGCGAGACCGGGCTGGAGGACGAGGTCCGTCGCCTCGCCCCGCGCCTCCAACGCGCCCAGCAGAGTTGGTACGAGCTGTCGCAACTGGCCGAACGGGTCAGGGGCACGGTCTCGCTCGCCGACGCCCGGGTGAAGAGCGCCGCCGCCGCGCCGGAGGAGGAGCGGCGCGGACGCGACCCCGAGGAGATGGAGCGCGAGGCCGCCCGGATCCGCGAGCAGGAAGCGGAGTTGACCGCCGCCCTGGAGGCCGCGGAACACGCGCTGGAGGACACCGCCGCCCACCGGGCCGAGCTGGAACGCGAACTGGCCTCCGAGGAACGCCGGCTGAAGGACGCCGCACGGGCCCTCGCGGACCGCAGGGAAGGCCTCGCCAGGCTCGGCGGCCAGGTCAACGCCGCCCGCAGCCGCGCCGCCGCCGCCCAGGCCGAGATCGACCGCCTCGCGGACTCCCGGGACGGGGCGCGGGAACGGGCCGCAGCCGCCCAGGAGGAGTACGAGCAGCTGAAAGCCGAGGTCGACGGACTCGACGCGGACGACGACCGGTTGGCCGAAGAGCACGCGAACGCGAGGCGGGAGCTCGCGGCGGCGCAGAGCGCGCACGGCGCGGCGCGCGACGCCGCGACCGAGGCCGAGCGGGGCCGGGCCGCCACCGCGGCCCGCCACGACGCCCTCGCGCTCGGGCTGCGCCGCAAGGACGGCACCGGGGCGCTGCTCGGGGCCGGGGACCGGCTGGCCGGACTGCTCGGTCCGGCGTCCCGCCTCCTCGACGTCGAGCCCGGGTACGAGGTGGCGGTGGCCGCCGCACTCGGCGCGGCGGCCGACGCGGTCGCGGTGACCGGGACGGCGACGGCCGCCGAGGCGATCCGGCTGCTCCGCGCGCGGGACGCGGGCCGCGCCGCCCTGCTGCTCGGGGGTACGGAGCCGGCCGGAAGCCCGGAGCCGCCCGGCGGTGCGGACGGCGGACCCCGCCCGGGCGTCCCGGCGCAGGGCGGCGACCACGCGCCGGGCCGTCCGGCCGGGGTCCCCCCGCAGGCCGTCGCCGCCGCGTCGGCCGTCCCCGTGTCCGTATCCCCGGGGGAGTCGGACGGCGCGGGCACGGGTACGGGGACGGACTCCGGGACGTACGGCACCGGCACGGGGATCCGTACCGGCACCGCCCGGCCCGTCGCCGGGCTGGTGCGCGCGCCGGGCGGGCTCATGGAGGCCGTCCGGACGCTGACCCGGGACATGGTCGTGGTGGAGACGCTGGAGGACGCCGAACGGCTGGTCGCCGCCGAACCCGGGCTCACCGCCGTCACCGGCGAGGGCGACGTGCTCTCCGCCCACTTCGCGCACGGCGGCTCCGCCGGCGCGCCCAGCCTGCTGGAGGTGCAGGCCTCCGTCGACGAGGCCGCCGAAGAGCTGGCCGCGCTCGTCGTGCGCTGCGAGGAACTCGCCGGGGCCCAGCACCTGGCGGGCGAGCGGCGCAAGGAGGCCGCCGCCCGTGTCGAGGCCATGGAGGAGCGCCGCAGGACGGCGGACCGGGAGAAGTCCCAGGTGGCCCAGCAACTCGGCCGGCTCGCCGGCCAGGCCCGGGGCGCGGCGGGGGAGGCAGAACGGACCGCCTCCTCCGCGGCGCGCGCCCAGGAGGCGCTGGAGCGCGCCACCGAGGAGGCCGAGGTGCTGGCCGAACGGCTGCTGGTCGCCGAGGAGACGCCCCTGGAGGAGGAGCCGGACACCGCCCGGCGCGACCGGCTCGCGGCGGACGGGGCCAACGCCCGCCAGACCGAGATGGAGGCCCGCCTCCAGGTCCGTACGCACGAGGAGCGGGTGAAGGGGCTCGCGGGCCGGGCCGACTCCCTCGACCGGGGAGCCAGGGCCGAACGTGAGGCCCGCGCCCGCGCCGAGCGGCGCCGCGCCCGCCTGCGCCACGAGGCGTCGGTGGCCGCGGCCGTGGCCTCGGGCGCCCGTCAGCTGCTCGCGCACGTCGAGGTGTCCGTCGTACGGGCGCAGGAGGAGCGGGCGGCGGCCGAGGCGGCCAAGGCCGAGGGGGAGAACGCGCTCTTCGCCGCCCGCGCCGCGGGCCGGGACCTCAAGGGGGAGCTGGACAAGCTCACCGACTCGGTCCACCGGGGCGAGGTGCTGGGCGCCGAGAAGCGGATGCGCATGGAGCAGCTGGAGGCGAAGGCGCTGGAGGAGCTGGGGGTGGAGCCGGCGGCGCTGGAGGCCGAGTACGGTCCCGGCCGGCCGGTGCCCCCGTCGCCCCCGGCCGACGGCGAGGAGCTGCCCGAGGACCCGGAGCACCCGCGCAACCAGCCCCGCCCCTTCGTCCGGGCCGAGCAGGAGAAGCGGCTGAAGTCGGCCGAACGGGCGTACCAGCAACTCGGAAAGGTGAACCCGCTCGCGCTGGAGGAGTTCTCCGCGCTGGAGGAGCGGCACCAGTTCCTCGCCGAGCAGCTCGACGACCTGCGGAGGACCAGGGCCGACCTCCTCCAGGTCGTCAAGGAGGTGGACGAGCGGGTCGAACGGGTCTTCACCGAGGCCTACCGGGACACCGCCCGCGAGTTCGAGGGCGTCTTCTCCCGGCTCTTCCCGGGCGGAGACGGACGGCTGATCCTCACCGACCCGGAGCACATGCTCACCTCCGGGGTCGACGTGGAGGCGCGCCCGCCGGGCAAGAAGGTGAAGCGCCTCTCGCTGCTCTCCGGCGGCGAGCGGTCCCTGACGGCGGTGGCCCTGCTGGTCGCCATCTTCAAGGCCAGGCCGAGCCCGTTCTACGTGATGGACGAGGTGGAGGCGGCGCTCGACGACACCAATCTGCAGCGGCTCATCCGCATCATGGAAGAGCTCCAGGAAAGCTCCCAGCTGATCGTGATCACGCATCAGAAGCGGACGATGGAAGTCGCCGACGCGCTGTACGGGGTTTCCATGCAGGGTGATGGTGTATCGAAAGTCATCAGCCAGCGTCTTCGCTGAATCTTCACGCAATTCCCCGGGCTGCTTCACGCGAATGGAGGACGCCCGGGTAGGTGTCGACTTCCGTACGAGCCCGAATTCAACGAGTGAACGGATGATCTCCGACGCGTCCCCTGCGTATTCAAGTGGTGGCGAACTGTTTCGTATGCGCCACTTAAAGGGCTCATCCGTCCACGTCTGACATTGCGGGCAGGCACCAGGAGTTCATGTGACCAGCAGAGTGCAAGGACCGGAGTCCGGAGCCAGGGGGGCTCACCCGGACCACATCGGGCACGTCATCTTCATCACGGCAGCCGCCGCGATGGGCGGTTTCCTGTTCGGCTACGACAGCTCCGTGATCAACGGGGCCGTCGAAGCCATCCGTGACCGGTACGACATCGGGTCGGGGACCCTCGCCCAGGTCATCGCCATCGCCCTGATCGGCTGTGCCATCGGTGCCGCGACGGCGGGACGCATCGCCGACCGCATCGGCCGCATCCGGTGCATGCAGATCGCCTCGGTGCTCTTCACCATCAGCGCGGTCGGTTCGGCGCTCCCCTTCGCGCTCTGGGACCTGGCGATGTGGCGCATCATCGGTGGCTTCGCCATCGGCATGGCCTCCGTCATCGGCCCCGCCTACATCGCCGAGGTCTCTCCGCCCGCCTACCGGGGCCGGCTCGGCTCCTTCCAGCAGGCCGCGATCGTCATCGGCATCGCCATCTCGCAGCTGGTCAACTACGGCATCCTGCAGATCGCCGACGGTGACCAGCGCGGCAAGATCGGCGGGCTGGAGGCCTGGCAGTGGATGCTCGGCGTGATGGTGCTGCCCGCCATCCTCTACGGGCTGCTCTCCTTCGCGATCCCGGAGTCGCCGCGCTACCTGATCTCGGTCGGCAAGAAGGAGCGGGCCCGCAAGATCCTCGCCGAGGTGGAGGGGAAGGGCGTCGACCTGGACGCCCGTGTCAGCGAGATCGAGACGGCCATGCGCCGTGAGCACAAGTCCTCCTTCAAGGACCTGCTGGGCAGCCGCTTCGGCTTCCTGCCGATCGTCTGGGTCGGTATCGGGCTGTCGGTCTTCCAGCAGCTCGTCGGCATCAACGTCGCCTTCTACTACTCGGCGACCCTGTGGCAGTCGGTCGGCATCGACCCGACGGACTCGTTCTTCTACTCGTTCACGACCTCGATCGTGAACATCATCGGTACGGTCATCGCGATGGTCCTGGTCGACCGGGTGGGCCGCAAACCGCTCGCCCTGACCGGCTCCATCGGCATGGCCATCGCGCTGGCCTTCGAGGCGTGGGCCTTCTCCGCCAAGCTGGTCGACGGGAAGCTGCCCAACACCGAGGGCACCGTGGCGCTGATCGCCGCCCACGTCTTCGTGCTCTTCTTCGCCCTGTCCTGGGGTGTCATCGTCTGGGTCTTCCTCGGCGAGATGTTCCCCAACCGCATCCGTGCGGCGGCCCTGGGCGTCGCGGCGTCCGCGCAGTGGATCGCCAACTGGGCCATCACCGCGAGCTTCCCGAGCCTGGCGGACTGGAACCTCTCGGGGACGTACATCATCTACTGCTGCTTCGCCGCCCTGTCGATCCCCTTCGTGGTGCTGTTCGTGAAGGAGACCAAGGGCAAGGCCCTGGAGGAGATGGGCTGACCGCCCGCCCCCGCCCGGACAGGACATCCGTCCGCACTGCCCGCCCGGCGGCCCCCGGCCCGCACCGCCCGCCCGCGCTCTCCCCGCCGCCCCGGCTCCGGCCGGGGCGGCGGCGTTCCCGGGGGCCGCCCGATGCCGTGTCCCCGCTCACCCCATGACGGCCAAAAGGTGCAAAGTGGGGCATCGGATGCGAAGGGGTCGTCCGAGGCAGCTCCCGGGCCCCGCCCGTGGCCGATACTGGACGGGTTATGGAAATCCTCATCCTTGCTGTAGTCATCGCCCTGGTCGCTGTCGGCCTGATCAGCGGGCTCGTGGTCAGCAGCCGCAAGAAGAAGCAGCTGCCGCCCTCGGCGCCGTCGAGCACGCCGACCATCACTCCTCCCGCCGAAACCCGTGCCGGTGAGGAGTCCGAGGCGCCGCGCGACGAAGCGCGGCGCACCATCGAGGAGGCCGGAACCCCGGACACCGAGGCCCCCGCCGAGGAGGCCCCGTCCGCCGCCGAGGAGACCCCCGCCCTCGACGTCCCCGAGCCCACCGCGGGCCGTCTCGTACGGCTCCGGGCCCGGCTCGCCCGCTCGCAGAACTCCCTCGGCAAGGGGCTGCTCACGCTCCTGTCCCGGGACAACCTCGACGAGGACACCTGGGAGGAGATCGAGGACACCCTCCTCACCGCCGACGTCGGCGTCGCCCCCACCCAGGAGCTCGTCGAGCGGCTGCGCGAACGCGTCCGGGTGCTCGGCACCCGTACCCCTGAGGAGCTCCGCGCCCTGCTGCGCGAAGAGCTGATCACCCTGCTGGGCCCCGACTTCGACCGCGCGGTCAAGACCGAGGGCGGAGCCGAGACCCCGGGCGTCGTCATGGTCGTCGGCGTCAACGGCACCGGCAAGACCACCACCACCGGCAAGCTCGCCCGCGTGCTCGTGGCGGACGGCCGCAGCGTGGTCCTCGGCGCGGCCGACACCTTCCGCGCCGCCGCCGCGGACCAGCTCCAGACCTGGGGCGAGCGCGTCGGAGCCCGTACGGTGCGCGGCCCCGAGGGCGGCGACCCCGCGTCGATCGCCTTCGACGCCGTGAAGGAAGGCATCGCCGAGGGCGCGGACGTCGTGCTCATCGACACGGCCGGCCGGCTGCACACCAAGACCGGCCTGATGGACGAGCTCGGCAAGGTCAAGCGCGTCGTGGAGAAGCACGGCCCGCTCGACGAGGTCCTGCTCGTGCTCGACGCGACCACCGGCCAGAACGGGCTGGTCCAGGCCCGGGTCTTCGCCGAGGTCGTGGACATCACCGGCATCGTCCTGACCAAGCTCGACGGCACCGCCAAGGGCGGCATCGTCATCGCCGTCCAGCGCGAGCTGGGCGTCCCGGTGAAGCTCATCGGGCTCGGCGAGGGCCCGGACGACCTGGCCCCCTTCGAACCGGGCGCCTTCGTGGACGCGCTGATCGGCGACTGACCGCTCCTCGCCTCCCGCACGTACGCCGATGGGCGGCGGCCCCGACCGGGGCCGCCGCCCATCGGCGTACATGCCGTGGCTTCAGGTGCGGTGGCAGCTGTACGCGAGGGTGCCCAGCAGCAGCCGGGCCGGCGGGGGAGCGGTCGCCGTGTCCAGCGCCGGGGGGCGCAGCCAGCGCACCGG
This sequence comes from Streptomyces sp. NPDC060184, assembly GCF_042728795.1. NCBI lineage: Bacteria > Bacillati > Actinomycetota > Actinomycetes > Kitasatosporales > Streptomycetaceae > Streptomyces > Streptomyces sp. NPDC060184. The sequence continues at coordinate 7,136 of NZ_JBHWYX010000004.1, read as the reverse complement.
GCCGAGGCCCCCGAGGTCGCAGGGCGGTGCGGTGATGTGGGTACCCGGCCCGAGGGCGCGCAGATCCAGCGGGGCGTCGTCCCAGCCCATCCGGTACAGCAGCTCCGGGAGCTGGGCGGCGGCTCCGGGGGCGACGAAGAACTGGGCCCGGCCGTCCGGGGTCACCGCGACCGGGCCGAGCGGCAGCCCCATCCGCTCCAGCCGGACCAGCGCCCGCCGTCCGGCCGCCTCCGCCACTTCCAGGATGTCGAAGGCGCGGCCCACCGGCAGCATCATCGAGGCTCCCGGGACCTCGGCCCAGGCGCAGGCCGCGTCGTCCAGGGAGGCTCCGGCGGGAACTTCGCGGGCGGACTCCAGCGGATGGGCGCCGGGTGCGGCGCAGCGCCGGTCGCCGCAGGAACAGGAGCCGGTCCGTGCCCGGGCCCCGGGGCGTACGGCCCATCCCCACAGTCCCGTGTACTCCGCCACGGCCGTGCTCCCGGCCGTGCGGTCGCGTCGCCGCGACCCGGACCGCCGCTCGCGGATGCCGCCGATCGTGAAGCCCATGCCCCCTCCAACGGGTCCGACGCGCCGATGGTTACGTGACGGCGGGCCCGCGATCCGGCGGCCCGCCCGTGGTCGCCCCGCATGGGCGGCGCACTGGAGTACTCAGTGGTGGTGCGAGCCGATCCGCACTACCCGTAACGCTTCTTCACGCCCCCTGTTGTTCGGCGCCTGTCAAGTCAAGCGCGCCTCGCCCCGGTCGGGTTCGATCGTGGGGGTGGCGAATGGTGGCGTTTCTGAATTCGCCCTCGCAGCGAGGGTGATCGTAGGATTACCGTCGGTACACGGACTCTGGAAGTATGAGCACCCGCGGGTATGCCGGTGGCAACCCGATTTCTTGTTCGACGACGGGCAACTTCCGTACGGGCGGTACCGGGTTACGGCATTCTGGGACAGCCCTTTGCTGGGCAGAGGTTCGCGCGAAGAGGTTTCGGCGAGAGTGGGGGCGTACCGGTGAGTGGCAGCGGCGCAGGCGATACGAATGCCGGAAAGCGCCCCAACGCGCAATTGGGATCATGGTTCGTGCGCAGCGGCTGGTCCAAGGGCGAGCTCGCGCGCCAAGTCAACCGGCGGGCCCGTCAGATGGGCGCCCACCACATCAGCACCGACACCTCGCGCGTGCGCCGGTGGCTCGACGGTGAGCAGCCCCGCGAGCCGATCCCCCGCATCCTGTCCGAACTCTTCTCGGAGCGCTTCGGCAGCGTCGTCGCCGTGGAGGACCTCGGGCTGCGGACCGCCCACCAGTCGCCCTCCGTGTCCGGGGTGGACCTGCCCTGGGCGGGCCCGCAGACCGTCGCCCTGCTCAGCGAGTTCTCCCGCAGCGACCTGATGCTCGCCCGCCGGGGCTTCCTCGGCTCCTCGCTCCAGCTCGCCGCGGGACCCACCCTGATCGAGCCCATGCAGCGCTGGCTGGTGCCCGTCACCCCCGTCGGACCGGCCGAACCCGAGTCGCCCGCAGCCGCCCGGCGCCCGTCCCGCCTCTCCAAGCCCGAACTCGACCTGCTGGAGTCCACCACGGCGATGTTCCGCCAGTGGGACGCACAGTGCGGCGGCGGACTGCGCCGCAAGGCCGTCGTCGGTCAACTCCACGAAGTCACCGACCTGTTGCAGGAGCCCCAGCCCTCCGCCACCGCGGTCCGGCTCTTCAGATGCGCCGCCGAACTCGCCGAGCTGGCGGGCTGGATGAGCTACGACGTCGGTCTCCAGCCCACCGCGCAGAAGTACTTCGTCCTCGCCCTGCACGCGGCGAAGGAGGCCGGGGACAAGTCGCTGGGCTCCTACATCCTCTCCAGCATGAGCCGCCAGATGATCCACCTCGGCCGCCCGGACGACGCCCTGGAACTGATCCACCTCGCCCAGTACGGCAGCCGGGAGTGCGCGACGGCCCGCACCCAGTCGATGCTGTATGCGATGGAGGCCCGCGCCTACGCCAACATGGGCCAGCCCGGAAAGTGCAAGCGCGCGGTCCGCATGGCCGAGGACACCTTCCTCGACGCGGGTCTGGACGACGAGCCCGAGCCCGACTGGATCAAGTTCTTCTCCGAGGCCGAACTCAACGGCGAGAACGCCCACTCCTACCGTGACCTGGCCTATGTCGCCGGCCGCAGCCCCACGTACGCCTCGCTCGCCGAGCCCGTCATGGCCAGAGCCGTCAAGCTCTTCGCCGACGACGACGAGCACTTCCGCAGCTACGCGCTCAACCTCATCGGCATGGCCACCGTCCATCTGCTCCAGCGCGAGCCCGAGCAGGCCACGGTGCTGGCCGGCCAGGCGCTGGAAGTCGCCAAGAAGGTCCGCTCCGAGCGCGTCAACACCCGGCTGCGCAAGACGGTCGACGCCGCCGCCAGGGACTTCGGCGACGTGGCCGACGTCGCCTACCTCACCGAGGTGCTCAGCGAGCAGCTGCCGGAGACCGCCGAAGCGGTCTGACCAGCGGGAAGCCGCAAGGAGGGCCGTCCGCCCGGAGAGCGTGCCCGCCGGGCGCGGCCGGACGGGCGGCACGCTCGGCACACGCCCCGGACCCCGCGCCCACCGGCCGCGGCGGCCACCTGGCACCACCGGCCGGGCTTTGCCGTGCCGGGCCCGCGGGGGGCCGCCGTGGCCGGTTCGCGTGTGGCGGCACTTCAAACCGCACCGTATGCGGCATGGACCGCATGGTAGGCGGGACACCGGTTACGTCGCTCCGGGTTCATGCCGACGTAACACTCCCGGCGGCTTCGTCACTGCGGCGAAACACCGAGCGGCATCCGTGGAAACGGTGCTCCGCCAATCTCATGGCGCATAAGGCCCGCACCTTTTCCCAGTGGTCCCGCAGCCTTCCCCCGCACGCCGCGGCCGCTCCGACGACGAGGAGACGCCGATGCCCCCAGGCATCACGACGCTTGCCGCAGACACCCCTCAGCTGTCTGCCGCCAACACCGGGTTCATGCTCATCTGCTCGGCCCTGGTGATGCTCATGACCCCGGCCCTGGCCTTCTTCTACGGAGGCATGGTCCGCGTCAAGAGCAGCCTGAACATGCTGATGATGAGCTTCATCAGCCTCGGGATCGTGACGATCCTGTGGGTGCTCTACGGATTCAGCCTCGCGTTCGGCACCGACTCCGGCTCCATCATCGGCTGGTCCTCCGACTACGTCGGTCTCAGCGGTATCGGTCTGAACGAGCTCTGGGACGGCTACACCATCCCGGTGTACGTCTTCGCCGTCTTCCAGCTGATGTTCGCCATCATCACCCCCGCACTGATCAGCGGCGCCCTCGCCGACCGCGTGAAGTTCACCGCCTGGGCGCTCTTCATCACCCTCTGGGCCACCGTGGTCTACTTCCCCGTCGCCCACTGGGTCTGGGGCGCCGGCGGCTGGCTCTTCGAGCTGGGCGTCATCGACTTCGCCGGCGGTACGGCCGTCCACATCAACGCCGGTGCCGCGGCCCTCGGCGTGATCCTCGTGATCGGCAAGCGGGTCGGCTTCAAGCGTGACCCGATGCGCCCGCACAGCCTCCCGCTCGTCATGCTCGGCGCCGGTCTCCTCTGGTTCGGCTGGTTCGGCTTCAACGCCGGCTCCTGGCTCGGCAACGACGACGGCGTGGGCGCCGTGATGTTCGTCAACACGCAGGTCGCCACCGCCGCCGCGATGCTCGCCTGGCTCGGCTACGAGAAGCTGCGCCACGGCTCCTTCACCACCCTCGGCGCCGCCTCCGGCGCCGTCGCCGGACTCGTCGCCATCACCCCCTCGGGCGGCGCGGTCAGCCCGCTCGGCGCCATCGCCGTCGGCGCCATCGCCGGTCTCCTGTGCGCCATGGCGGTCGGCCTGAAGTACAAGTTCGGCTACGACGACTCGCTCGACGTCGTCGGCGTCCACCTCGTCGGCGGTGTCGTCGGCTCGCTGCTCATCGGCTTCTTCGCCACCGGCGGCGTCCAGTCCGACGCCAAGGGCCTCTTCTACGGCGGCGGTCTCGACCAGCTCGGCAAGCAGGCCGTAGGAGTCTTCTCCGTCCTGGCCTACTCTCTGGTGGTGTCCGCGGTCCTCGCCTTCCTCGTCGACAAGACGATCGGAATGCGGGTCGCCGAGGACGACGAGATCTCCGGCATCGACCAGGTCGAGCACGCCGAGACCGCGTACGACTTCAGCGGAGCCGGCGGCGGCGCGGCCTCGCGCACCGCGGCACCCGTTCTGGACACCCCGGCAGCTCCGACCAAGAAGGTGGACGCATGAAGCTCATCACGGCGGTCGTGAAGCCCCACCGGCTGGACGAGATCAAGGAGGCCCTCCAGGCCTTCGGCGTCCAGGGGCTGACGGTGACCGAGGCCAGCGGCTACGGACGCCAGCGCGGCCACACCGAGGTCTACCGCGGTGCCGAGTACACCGTCGACCTCGTACCGAAGATCCGCATCGAGGTCCTGGTCGAGGACGAGGACTCCGAACAGCTCATCGACGTCGTCGTGAAGGCCGCCCGGACCGGCAAGATCGGTGACGGCAAGGTCTGGAGCGTGCCGGTCGACACGGCGGTCCGGGTACGGACCGGCGAACGCGGCCCGGACGCCCTCTGACACCGACGCCCGTGAAACGGAAGGCAACTGGGTGACGAGTACCGAAGTGACCACCGAATCCGAAGACTCGGGACCCAGCGGCTACGCGGCGGCCCGGCTGCGCCTCCTCCAGCAGGAGACGCGGTCCGGGCCGCCGCGCCGTTCGGCCCTGGCCGGCCTCACCGACGACTGGCTGAACGCCCTCTACACCGCCGCAGCCGAACACGCGGGCGTACGCGGCGCCGCCCTCGTCGCGGTCGGCGGCTACGGCCGGGGCGAACTCTCCCCGCGCAGCGACCTCGACCTCCTGCTGCTGCACGACGGATCGGCCGACGCCGCGGCCGTCTCCGCCCTGGCGGACCGCATCTGGTACCCCGTCTGGGACCTGGGCCTCGCGCTCGACCACTCCGTACGCACCCCGGTGGAGGCCCGCAAGGCCGCCGCCGACGACCTCAAGGTCCACCTCGGCCTGCTGGACGCCCGCGTGGTCGCCGGAGACGTGGGTCTCGTCACCGCCCTGCGCACCCATGTCCTCGCCGACTGGCGCAACCAGGCCCCCAAGCGGCTGCCCGCCCTCCACGAGCTCTGCCAGGAACGGGCCGAACGCATGGGGGAGCTCCAGTTCCTCCTCGAACCCGACCTCAAGGAGGCCCGCGGCGGCCTCCGCGACGCCACCGCCCTGCGTGCCGTCGCCGCCTCCTGGGTGGCCGACGCCCCCCGCGAAGGGCTCGTCGAAGCCCGCCGCGTCCTCCTCGACACCCGTGACGCCCTGCACCTCGTGACCGGGAGGGCCACCGACCGGCTCGCCCTCCAGGAACAGGACCAGGTCGCGGCGGCGCTCGGCCTGCTCGACGCCGACGCCCTGCTCCGCCAGGTGTACGAGGCCGCCCGCACCGTCAGTTACGCCTCCGACGTCACCTGGCGCGAGGTCGACCGCGTCCTGCGCGCCCGCTCGATGCGCCCCCGGCTCCGCGCCATGCTCGGCGGCGGGCGGCCCGCCCCCGAACGCACCCCGCTCGCCGAAGGGGTCGTCGAGGCGGACGGCGAAGTCGTCCTCGCCCGCTCCGCCCGCCCAGAGCGCGACCCCGTCCTGACCCTGCGGGCCGCCGCTGCCGCCGCCGAGTCCGGGCTCCCGCTCTCCCGCCACCTCGTGCGCCACCTCGCCGGAGCGGCGGCGCCCCTCTCCGTACCCTGGCCCCCCGAGGCCCGCGAGGAGCTGGTCACCCTGCTCGGCGCGGGCGAGGCGACCGTCGCGGTGTGGGAAGCCCTCGAAGCCGAGGGCATCGTCACCAGGCTGCTGCCCGACTGGGAACGGGTCCACTGCCGGCCCCAGCGCAACGCCGTCCACACCTGGACCGTCGACCGCCACCTCGTCGAGACCGCCGTCCGCGCCGCCTCCCTGACCCGCCGGGTCGGCCGCCCCGACCTGCTGCTGGTCGCCGCCCTGCTGCACGACATCGGCAAGGGCTGGCCCGGGGACCACTCCGTCGCCGGCGAGGTCATCGCCCGCGACATGGCCACCCGCATCGGCTTCGACAAGGCCGACGTCGCCGTCATCGCCACCCTCGTACGCCGGCACCTGCTGCTGATCGAGACCGCGACCCGCCGCGACCTCGACGACCCCGACACCGTCACCGCCGTCGCCGAGGCGGTCGGCTCCCTCTCCACCCTGGAACTGCTCCACGCGCTCACCGAGGCCGACGCGCTGGCCACCGGACCGGCCGCCTGGAGCACCTGGCGCGCCTCCCTCGTCGACGACCTCGTCGGACGGGTGGCCGCCGTACTGGCGGGGGAGGCACCCGCCGACCCCGGCCCCGCCGTCCCCGACGCCGAACAGGAACGCCTCGCCGTCGAGGCGCTGCGCACCCGCGAACCCGTCCTCGCCCTGCACACCCAGCCCGAACCCCCCTCCGATTCGGGCGAACCGGGCCCGGTCGGCGTCGAACTCCTCATCGCACTGCCGGACCGGCCCGGCGTCCTGCCCGCCGTCGCGGGGGTGCTCGCCCTGCACCGCCTCACCGTCCGCGCCGCCGACCTGCGCGCCGTCGAGCTCCCCACCGAGCTGGGCGAGTCCGCCGACCTGCTGATGCTCAGCTGGCGGGTGGCCGCGGAGTACGGCTCGCTGCCGCAGGTCTCCCGCCTCCGCGCCGATCTGCTCCGGGTGCTCGACGGGGCGCTCGACATCCAGGCCCGCCTCGCGGAACGGGAGTCCGCCTATCCCCGGCGGCGCGGCATCAAGGCCCCGCCGCCCCGGGTCACGGTCGCGTCGGCAGCCTCCCGGCAGGCCACGGTCATCGAGGTCCGCGCCCAGGACGCCCCGGGGCTGCTGCACCGGATCGGCCGGGCGCTGGAGGACAGCGCGGTGCGGGTGCGCTCGGCCCATGTCGCGACGCTCGGCGCCAACGCGGTGGACACCGTCTACGTCACACGCGTGGACGGGACGGTCCTCTCCGACGAGGAGGCCGCCACGGTGGCGAAATCGCTGGAGGCCGCCCTGCGCTGAGCGGCGGCGGGCGGGGCGGTCGGGGTGTCGGCGGTCGGGCGGGGGCGGGCGGGCGCCTGCGTTCCCC
>NZ_JBHWYX010000003.1:178361-267998 GCF_042728795.1 Streptomyces sp. NPDC060184 | reverse complement strand
CAGCCCGGACATCATCCGGGTGCGCCGACGGCCCTCTGTCGCGTCGTGCCGCGGTTGCGCTGCGCCACGACCGGGTCGAGAGGCCGTCACTCCACGCCGTACCGCGCGCCGATCCCCGCGACGAGGATCTGGAGCCCGTCCGCGAACAACTCGTCGTACGCGGTGAAGAGTTCGGGACCGGCCGCGGCGACCAGCGGGAAGTCCGCCATCCGCGCGGCCCGCTCGGACACGTCGTAGCCGTCGCGGCGTTCGCCGGGCATGGGCTGGACGCCCTGCTCCTCGGTGACGAACCCCATCGTGTAGGCGTTGACGGTGGCGGCGGCGCGTACGGCCTGCCGCAGGTCGAATCCGGCGTCGACCATCACGCGCAGGTGCTCCTCCATGCCCGGCGCGTGGTCGACGCCGGTGAAGCGTGCCCCGCTGAAGACCTTCGCGCCGTCGCGGTAGCGCAGCAGGGCGGTCCGCAGGGCGGTCTGCGAGGCGATGATCCGCTCCCGCCAGCTCCGGCCGACGAGGTCAGCCGTCTCCTCGACCAGCATCCGGCGGTACATCGCCGTGGCCATCTCGTCGAGGAGCTCCTGCTTGTTCTTGAAATGCCAGTAGAGGGCGGGCGCCTGCACGCCCAGCTCCTTCGCGATGGCGCGCAGGGTCAGTCCGTCGAGCCCCGTCTCGTTCAGCAGCCGCAGTGCGGTCTCCGCGACCGTCGCCCGGTCGATCTTCGTCGTGCCCACCCCGCGCACTCTACCCTCCGGCCCCTTGACTCCTTAACGACGTTAAGGGCACACTCGCCCCATGGAACTTAACAACGTTAAGGGCGACAGCGGCGTCAAGGACGGCGTTCCGCACGACGGACACCTGGACGTGGGCGGGCGCGTGGACGTGGACGTACTGATCGTCGGGGCCGGCCCCTGCGGCCTCGCGCTCGCCTGCGACCTGGCCCGGCGCGGGGTGCGCCACCTGCTGGCCGAACGCTCCGCAACTCTCTTCATGGGCTCCCGCGGCAAGGGCGTCCAGCCCCGCACCCGGGAGGTGCTGGACGACCTCGGAGTGGGCGAGGCGGTACGGACGCACGGCGGGGCCGCACCCGTGGGAATGATCTGGAAGGACGGTGAGCGCCAGGACGCGTACGACATGTTCCGCCGCTCCGGGCCCACCGACGCGGAGCCGTACGGGGAACCCTGGATGATGCCGCAGTGGCGGACCCAGGAGATCCTGCTGGCCCGGCTGCGCGAACTGGGCGGCGACGTCGTCCTCTCGTCCGCCCTGACGGGCTTCTCCCAGGACGCCGACGGGGTCACCGCTCGGCTCACCACCGGAGAGGTCCGCGCCCGCTACCTGGTCGCCGCGGACGGCGGGCGCTCCACGGTCCGGGGCGCGCTCTCCGTCGCGATGGAGGGCGAGACCGTCGACCCGTCCCCCGTGCTGGTGGCCGACGTGCGGATCTCACCGGCGGCGCTCGACCGGCTCAACTGGCACATCTTCGCCGACGGAGCGGGCCTGCTCACGCTGTGCCCGCTGCCCGGCACCGAGGACTTCCAGCTGGTCGCGCAGTTCCCGCAGGGGACGCCCGACACCTCCGCCGAAGGCGTACGGGCCCTCGTCGCCGCCCGCACCCACCTGGACGCGGACGCGGTCACCGAGGTCCGCTGGTCCTCGGACTTCCGCCCCCGTGCCGCGCTCGCCGGGCGCTTCCGCCAGGGGCGCGTGCTCCTCGCGGGCGACGCCGCCCATGTGCACTCCCCGGCAGGCGGCCAGGGGCTGAACACCAGCGTCCAGGACGCGTACAACCTGGGCTGGAAGCTCGGCCGGGTACTGCTGGGCGGGGCGCCCGAGTCCCTCCTGGAGACGTACGAGCAGGAGCGCCGCCCGGTCGCCGCCGAGATGCTGGGCCTGTCCACCCGCATCCACCGGGGCGAGCAGCAACGCGGCAAGGAGGCACAGCAGTTGGGGCTCGGCTACCGCGGGGGCCCACTCTCCGAGGGCGCGGCGGGCGTGCTGGTGGCGGGTGACCGGGCGCCGGACGGGGACGCGGGTGACGGGCGGCGGCTCTTCGACGTGTTCCGTGGCCCGCACTTCACCCTGCTGGCGGTCGGCACGGACGCCCCGCTGCCGGTGCCGGACGGCGACGCGGTCCTGGTGCACCGGGCGCCGCTCTCCCCGGCGTACGGCACCGGGCTGTTCCTGGTCCGCCCGGACGGGTACGTCGGCTGGGCGGGCACCACCACCGAGGGGCTGCACGCCTACGCCGCGCGACTGGGCCTCGCCCTGCCGGAGCCGGCCGCCCGTTGAGACACGCCCGGCACGGGGCGTCTCGCCGGCACGGGGCGACGCGCGTCGGTCCCGGGCGACTCCCAGCTGCCCGGCGTGGTTCAGACGCCCGGAGTGGTTCAGATGCCGCTGAGCGAGAGCTTCGCGGCGAAGCCGAGGAAGAGCAGCCCCGCCGCCGAAGTGGCCGTCGCCGACAGCCGCTTGCGGCGGCGGAAGGCGGCGGCGAGGCGGGTGCCGCCGAAGATCAGCGCGGAGAGGTAGAGGAAGCTCGCCAGCTGGAGCAGCCCGCCCAGGACGACGAACGACACAGCCGGGTAGGCGTAGTCGGGGTCGACGAACTGCACGAAGAAGGAGATCAGGAAAAGGATGGCCTTCGGGTTGAAGATGCTGACCACCAGCGCACGGCGGTAGGGCCTCTCCCGTGCCGCGTCCTCCCCGGGAACCGTCTCCCCGGCGGACGGGGCCTCCTCGGTGAGTTCGGCGACCCGGAGGGTGCGTTCCCGCCACAGCTGCCGGGCGGCGCGGAGCATCCCGAAGGCCAGCCAGGTCAGGTACCCGGCACCGGCGTACTTGACCACGGCGAAGAGCAGCGGCGTGGTCTGCAGCAGGGAGGCGGCGCCGAGGGCGGACAGGGTCATCAGGACCGTGTCACCGGTCCAGACCCCGGCCGCCGCGACGTATCCGGTGCGTACGCCGCGCCGGGCGGCGACGGACAGCACGTAGAGCGAGTTCGGTCCCGGCAGGAGAACGATGAGGACGAGGCCGACGAGGTAGGTCGGCAGATCAGTGACACCCAGCATGGGACGGAGTTTCGCACGCGCGACCGACGCGCTGTCCAGGGGCCGGGCTCCGACGGCGGGGAACGTCCCTGGTCACAGCCTGACGGGGAGGGCGGTCAGGTGCCAGTTGACGGGGTTCGTGCCGCGCTCCAGGTGCTCGGGACCGGTGGCGAGACGGAGGCCCGGGAACCGGCCGAGCAGTGCGGTCAGAGCGACGGCGGTCTCCTCCTGGGCGAGGTGCGCGCCGAGGCAGCGGTGGGCGCCGTAGCCGAATCCGATGTGGTGCTCCCTGGTACGGCGGGTGCGGGTGATGTCGAGGCGGTCGGGGTCCGTGAAGGCGGCCGGGTCGCGGTTGGCGGCGGACACGATGGGCAGCACGGCCTCTCCGGCGCGCACCGGGGTGGCGCCGACGGTGGTGTCGCAGACCGCGTAGCGGGGCAGCGCCCGCACGACGGGCCCGCAGTAGCGCATGAGTTCGTCGACGGCGTGCGGCATCAGGGAGGGATCCGCCCGGAGCCGGGCCAGTTGCTCGGGGTGGGTGAGAAGCGCCTCGGTGCCGTTGGCGACGAGGTTGACGGTGGTGATGTGCCCGGCGACGACCAGATTGACGACGAGCGCCACGAGTTCGTCGGTGCTCAGCCGGTCCCGGCAGTCGGGCCCGAGGAGATCGGAGACGAGGTCGGCGCCGGGGTGGCGGGTGTGGTGCTCCACGAGGGCGTGGGCGTCGGCGACCATACCGGCGAGCGCGTCCCCGAGTTCCTCGCCGCAGACCCCGGCGGTCAGGGTGGCGCTCCGGGCCCGCCAGCGGTCGCGGTCGGCCTCGGGGACGGCGATGAGCTCGCAGATGACGGTGATGGGCAGCGGCCGGGCGAAGTGTTCCACCAGGTCCACGACGCCGTTCTCGGCGTGCTCCGGCAGGCGGTCGGTCAGGTGGTGGGCGATGGCCTCGATCCTCGGGCGCAGGGCGGCCACACGCATCGGGGAGAACGCGGCGGTCACCAGGCCGCGCAGCCGCCGGTGGTCGGCGCCGTCCGCGTCGAAGATCCCGGCGCGCAGGTACTTCTCGTGGTCCGGCCGCATGCCGCGGGCCTGCCAGGTCTGCTCCGTACGGTGGGCGACCGGAGCCCCGGGGACGGTCGTCGCGTCCACGGTGAAGCGGGGGTCGCTCATGATCGTGCGGATGTCGTCGAAGCGGGTGGCCACCCACATCGGGTCGACCCCCCGCGCACGTCCGCGCACCATCCGCTCGCGTGCGCGGACGGGGGCGTAGCGGGTGAACGGGTCGCGCACCAGCTCCCGGTCGGCGAGGTCCAGCGGTTCTTCGACTGTTGGTCCTTCGGCGGGCGGTCCTGCGCAGGGTGGTCCTTCGGCGGGCGGTCCTGCGCAGGGTGGTCCTTCGGCGGGCGGTCCTGCGCAGGGTGGTCCTTCGGCGGGTGACTCGTCAGAGGGTGGCTCGTCGGCGGGTGCTGCCGCTTCGACGGTGGCGGCTTCGTGTGCGGCGGCTTCGGTCAGGTCCGGGTCGGGTACAGCCATGTCGGGTGCTCCTGCGGGCTCTTGGCCGATCGGGTGTCCGGCCGACCGGGCCGGACCGTCCCCGTCCCATGGTCCACCGGGCCGCCGGGCCGGAGCGGGCGACGGACTCCAATCCACCCGGACGAGCGCATTCACGGGAAGCGGGGTTCCCCGCGTCGCCGCCGTACGAGGTTCGGCAACCGCGCGGGGCGGGAACGCGTCCCCCGTAACACCGGTACGCGGGGCGTTGCGGGCCATGGGGAGGCCGAAGTGACACGCACACGAGCGACACGTCCACCCTCGACATCGACACCAGGTCCGGCTCCGGCCCCGCCGCCGGTCCGCGCGTACGGGCGCGGCCGGCCCACGCGGAGGCTCGTCGCGACCGCCGCCGTGCTCCTCGCCGGGGCGGTCCTGGCGACGGGGTGCCAACCGGTGGAGGTGACCGGCGGTTCGAGCGCCTCGCCCGTGCCCGTGCCCCGGGCGACCACCGGGCCCGCCACCGCTCAGTCGCCGTCGCCCTCGTCCTCGTCCTCTTCCTCCAGGACGCCCACGCGCACTCCGTCGGCGTCCCGGACCTCCGACGACAAGCCGTCCGCTCCCTCCGCCCCGGCCACGAGCCCGCCCGCCCCGGCGTCCTCACCGTCCGCCCCGGCCCTGATGGCCGTCGGCGCCGAGGGTGCGCGGGTGCGTGAGCTCCAGGCCCGGCTGCGGCAGGCCGGGCACTTCGCCCGCAACCCCACCGGCTACTACGGGACCCTCACCGCGCAGGCGGTGGAGGCGTTCCAGCGCAAGGGCGGCCTCGGGGTGACGGGCCGGACGGACTCCGTCACCTGGCAACGGCTGCTGACCACCACGCGTACGCCCACCGCCTCCGAACTCGACCCGCCGACCGAGCTTCCCGTGGCGGCTCCGGACCCGCGCTGTCTCACGGGGAGGGTGCTCTGCGTCAGCAAGGAGAGCCGGACCCTGGCGTGGATGATCGACGGGCGGGTGGTGTCGGTGATGGACGTACGGTTCGGCTCGGAGTACACGCCGACCCGCGAGGGCGTCTTCTCCGTCTACTGGAAGTCGCGCCACCACGTCTCGACGCTGTACGGCTCCCCGATGCCGTACGCGATGTTCTTCAGCGGCGGCCAAGCGGTGCACTACTCGGCCGACTTCGCGGCGCGCGGCTACAGCGGGGCGTCCCACGGCTGCGTCAACGTCCGCGACGAGAAGAAGATCTCCGCCCTCTACGCCCAGGTGAAGGACGGCGACAAGGTCGTCATCTACCACTGACGCAACCTCACATCCCGGTGCCGTCGGACCACGGGCACGGGGAGGAAGGGGAGATGGGGAGAAGGGGCGCGGACGGGACCGGGGGAACGTGTCCCGCCCGCGCCGATGCGCGGAGCCGAAGGTACGGGGGGAACCCCGGCTCGATGCGCCGCCGATGACCAGTCGGCTCACTCCCTACTGCGCCGCCCATCCGAAAAACGTCACACTTGTCGGCCGGATGTGACCGGTCCCACACCTGAGGAGCGGCGGGCGGCGCTCCTCGGGCAGCACGCTCCAGCCGTCAGGCCCACCCGTGGGCGGCGCGGCCGGATGCCCCGGAACCAGGCTCGCTGTCCCCGTCGGCACCGCATCCGGCGTCCTGCCCGGCGTATCCGCCCGGGGAGGCCTGCGCGCCCGGCCCGGTCCGCTCCGCCCGGCCGGTCCGCTCGGCTTCCCCGGCTCCGGGGCCGCCCGCGCCGGGAGCCGTGGCCCACGCGCCGCCGGACGCCGCGCCCGGGGCCGTCGTCCGCGCCGGAGCGGCTTCCGCCCCCGTCTTCACGCCTGCCTCCGCACCTGCCTCCGGGCCGGCCTTCGCGGCCTTCTTCACGCCCGTCGTCGTTTCCGTCCGCGCGACCGTCCTCGGTCCCGACACGGCGGGCGCCGCAGGCGGTGCCGCGGCGAAGGTGGCGTCCCCGGTGGTGCCGGCCGGGCCGCCCGCAGGGGCGTTCCTCAGCGAGGAGGTGGGCGACTGGCCCTGCTGGTAAGAGTCCTGGTCCCAAGCGCCCGTGCCGTCCCCGGTGTGCCCGGAGCCGTATCCCGTGCCGTCCGGGGCGTCCCCGTCCGGGCCGTCGCCCGCGACGGAGCCACCGGGGTACGAGGCCGTGATCCCCGCGCAGTACTCCGGAATGTTCTTCTCGCCCCGGGCCAGTTCGGCGAGGCGGCGGCGCTCCCGCTCGTCCAGGTCTCCGTCCCGGTAGTCGTGGCAGTCCTCCACGGCCTCGGCGTACCGGTCGGAGCCGGACCCGCCCGGGCCGTACGCGTCCCGGTCCGGGGACCCGTACCCGTCTCCGTGACCCGCCCCACGGTCGCCCGAACTCCCCTCGGCACCGGCGCCGTTACGGCTGTCCGGCTCCCCGGTGGCGCCCCCGGCGCCCGTTCCCTGGGACGCCCCGCCGGAGCTCTTGCCGGAGGGGCCTCCGGTCCCCGTCGGGGCGCCGGAAGACGCGTCCGTACCGGACGGTTCCGGGGTGGCGTCGTCCGGCGAGGCGGCCACCGACACCGTGCTCGCCGGGCCGTGCTCCGCACCGCCGAACGTCCCGGTCAACGCACCCGTACCGGCCGCCACGGCGACACCGCCGAGCGCGCACCCCGCGAGCGAGGCCGCCAGGCCGATGCGCACCGGACGCCCGAACCGTGGACGCTCCCGGTGGCGGGACGGCGAGGGCGGCGTACCGAGCCGCACCGGGTCGAGCGTGCCCGCACCCGGAGCCGTACCGGCCTCCGGGGCCGGTCCGGCGGGCCGCCGGTGCCGCCCCGTCCCGGACGCCCCGCGCGCCGGTCCGACCTGCCGAAAGGCGGCCAACGCCGCTTCCTCGCCGCGCAGTTCACCATCGGCCGATGTCTCCGGACGGGCCGCGCCGAGCGCTTCGGAGAGGCTTCGCGCGGCGGAGCGCGCCTGAGCCCCGGGCGGCACGACCGGTTCGCCGCGGAGCAGTCTCTCCGCCGCGTCCCTGTCGAGCCACTCGTCCCGATCGTCGGCCATCACATGTCCTTCTGCGTCCACGGACGCGAATGCGTCACTCCGGGAACCGCTCCCGCGGGCGCCGCCACACCACCCCGCCCGAGGCGCTGGGCGGGTACGGCGCCGAGTTCCGGTACGGCCCCGCCCAGGCCCCCCGCACCGCGCTCCGGCCCGCCGTCCACCGGCCCGCCGTCCACCGGCCCGTCGTCCAACGGCCCGCCGTCCACCGGCCCCCCAGGGACCGTACCGGCCCGTTCCGCTTCCCGCTGCTCCCCTCCCAGCATCTCCGCGAGTCGCTTCAACCCCCGGTGCGCGGCGGTGCGGACGGCCCCGGGCCGCTTGCCCAGCGTCTGCGCGGCGCTCTTCGCGTCGAGACCGACGACCACCCGCAGCACGACCGCTTCGGCCTGGTCCTGCGGGAGCCGGGCTATGAGTGCCATGGCCCGGTCGGTGTCCATGGCCTCGATGGCCTCCCCTGCGGTGTCGGAGTCGGCCGGACGCTCCGTCAACTCCGTCTCGTCGCCCCCGATCGCGGGCCTGCGCCCGCGCATCCGCAGATGGTCCAGGCAACGATTGCGCGCGATCCGGGCCGCCCACCCCCGGAACCGGTCGGCGTCCCCGCTGAACCGGCTCAGGTCACGGGCGATCTGGAACCAGGTCTCGGACGCCACGTCCTCCGCGTCCGCCTCCCCCACCAGCGTTCGTATGTACCCCAACAGCCGTGGCTGCACAGCGCGGTACACAACGCGGAAGGCTTCCTCGCTCCCGCCCTGCGCCGCGACTACCGCGGCGGTCAGCTCCGCGTCGTCCCCCAGCACCCCTCAACCGCCCTGCTGTCCCGAATCGCGGCTGGTCACCGCCGCTGCGCCACCCTGCGCGGTCAGAACGCTACGTGCTCGGCGGGTGTCGCGTCCATGGCTTGTACAAGTCGCAACAAACCGGCGACGGGCCCCGGGTGTAACAGAAATCGCAGCCGCGACGCTGAGTGGGGTACGGGGCCGCGCTGCGGCTTCGTGGAAGACGGCCGAGGCCTCTCCTGTGGGGGGTGGCGGCCTCGGCCGTCCTTCCTCCTCACCCCCGTCCGACGGGGCGAGGTAGCGGCCGGACACTCACCGGCCGGCCGGCGCGCGACCGACGCGGGCCGTGACCGCCCGTCGGAACCGGAGCTCCGGGGGTCCACCCGGCCCGGCCGGAGACGTGTCCTCCGGTGCCCACTCAGGCAGGGAACGCTGCCCCGGAGCCTGTGACCGGCGCCCGGTGCGTCCGCATAGCGTCGCCGCGTGATTCTTTGGACTTCCCTGGAGCCCGCCTCCGCGACCGTGGACCCGGGCGGCACCACCGCGGTGCGGCTACGACTGCGCAACACCGGCGAGGTCGTCGACGAGTACCGCTTCGAGGCGGTCGGCGACATCGCACCGTGGACCACCGTGGAACCGGCCGTACTCCGGCTCTATCCAGGGACGGCGGGGACGGTGGAGCTGACGTTCGCGCCGCCGCGCGTCCCCGACGCGGCAGCGGGGCCCCACCCGTACGCCGTACGCGTCACGCCGACCGAGCGTCCCGAGGCGGTCACCGTCCCCGAGGGCAACCTCACCATCACCCCGTTCAGCGAGGTCCGTGCCGAACTGGTGCCGGTCACCGTCAAGGGCCGCTTCCGCGGACGGCCCGGGCTCGCCGTGGACAACCTCGGCAACACCGCCGTGACGGCGTCCGTCAGCGGCAGCGACACCGGTGACGAACTGTCGTACGACATCGTCCCCGGCAGCCTGCGGATCGAGCCGGGCCGCGCCGCGTTCGCGCGGGCGACCCTCAAGCCGCGCCGCGTCATCTGGTTCGGCTCGCAGCAGCGGCGCCCCTACACGCTGGCGGTGCAGCGGTCGGGGACGAACCCGCTGGAGGTCGAGGGCACCTACGTGCAGCTGAGGGTCCTGCCCGCCTGGCTCGCCACCCTCCTGGGCGTCGTCCTGGCACTGGCCGTGACCTTCGTGCTGCTCTGGATCGCGTACGAGCCGCAGGTCCGCAGCGCCGCCGTGGAGCAGCTCCAGCAGGCCGGCGCCGGCATCCTCCCGACGCCCGGCGCCGAGAAGACCGGGGTGGCCGCCGAGCCTTCGCCGTCCGGCACGGAGCCGGCCGTCCGAGCGCCGTCCAAGGAGGCTCCCGAGGATTCTCCGCCGAGCGGCACGGGCGGCGGCAAGGGAGGCGGCGCAGGCGTGGTCTCCTCCCCGTCCGCCGGGGAGGAGACCGGCCCGGAAGGCGTGGACGACGTCCTGCTCAGGCTCAGGTCGGTCGAGCGGTGCGCGGACGTCCCGGGCCCGGCCGAGCCCGAGCGGGGAGATCTGGTCACGGTGGGAACCTGCGATCCGGGCTCCGGGAAGAACGAACGCTGGAACGTCGAGGTGGTGGAACCGACGGGCGGTCCCGGAGGCACCGCCCTCTTCCAGATACGCCAGACCGAGGGCGGGCTCTGCATGGACCTCAACGGGACGGGGGCCAAACCCGCGGCCAGCGCGGTGTTCACGTACGGCTGCAACGGAACCACCGGGGACAACCAGCTGTGGTGGCTCGACCAGCAGGACGAGGACACCTACTGGATCCGCAACCTCGCCAGCCACGGCGCCTGCCTGGACATGGGGGGACCCGCCGTGGCGGGGAACCCCGACAGGCTCCTCATCAGGGATTGCGTCGAGGGCGAGGCCCAGAGGTGGCAGATCGTCGACCCGACCGTCCCGGACTGGACGATCGTCCACCCCTGAGGTCCGCCTCGGGCGTCGTCCGCCCTCCGGGGTGGAGCGGCGGACGCGGGCGGCCGTGCGCCGGCCGCCCCGGCGGTCAGATGAAACCCTGCCGCACGGCGTAGGCCACGGCATGTGCCCGGTTGCGGAGGTGAAAACGGAGGGTCAGCCCGTGCAGCACGTTCTTGACGGTGCGCTCGGAGCAGGCGAGCTCGGCTGCGATCCGGGGGTTGTCCAGTCCCTCGGCGACCAGCCGCAGAACGTGCGCCTCCCGTGCCGTCAGCCTCGTCGAGGGGGTGCCGTTGTCGTCCGCGGCGCGGCGCCGGAGTGATTCCACCTGACCCATCAGCCGGCCGAGCAGATCGGCGGGCAGGTCGCCTTCGCCCCGCGATGCCGCGATGACGGCCTGCGACAGCCGCCGGGTGGTCGCCTCGTGGCGCCACACGACGGCTCCGACACCGCACTCGACGACCGCGAGGAGTTCGCTCTCCCGCAGCGCGCTCACCACGAGGACGGTGGACGCGCCGTCGCCGCGCGCGAGTTGGCGCAGCCGCACGAAACTCCTCTCGTCCGGTGTCTCCTCGACCAGCACCGCCACGGCCCCGGGCCCGGCCTCGTCACGGAGTTCGATCACCGGGTGCTGCCGCAGCTGACTGGCCACTCCCGCCTCGGAGATGGGGTCCCGCGCATGGACCACGACACCGATCCGGTGCGCGGATCCGTCCGCCGCCCTGCCCGTGGTCCCGATGGCTTCGATGTCCGAGGTGCCCGTCGTACCGCTCACTTCGCCCTTGCTCTCCCTCTGTTGCTTCCTTGCAAATCCATTACTGACGAATGGAGTTCACATTCCTGCACCTGTCGCGAGGGGACAATCGTGGAGAACCACGAGGCGCACGACGCGTCCGCCACGGCACGTCCACGACAGCAGGAGGCAGTCATGCCGGCAGCACAGCCCCTTCTCGAACGCGAGGCGGGCCTGGCGACCGTGGCCGCGGAGGCGGCGCGGGCCTGCTCCGGCTCGGGGCGCCTGGTGCTGCTGAAGGGCGCGACCGGCACCGGTCGCAGCGCGCTCCTCGAAGCGGCGGCCCGGCAGGCCGCCGCTCAGGGCATGCAGGTGCTGCGCGTACGCTGCTCGACCGAGCCGCTCGCGCCGCTGACGGCGGTATGCCAACTGCTGAGCGATCGGATGGAGTTGGCGTACCCCGTGCTGGATGCCGCGGACGCCGGCAGCACCGACCCCGCCGCCCACCGGGAACGGTCCGCGCGGCTGTGGCGCGCCCTGCTCACCTGGACGGAAGAGGCGCCGCTGTTCATGGCCATCGACGACGTCCATCTGGCCGACTCCACGTCGCGCGGCTGGCTGGTCGAGGCCGCCAGGCTGGTGGAGCGCCTGCCGGTGCTGCTGGTGGCGACCGAGCGCAGCCAGTACGACGTCGG
The DNA here is from genome assembly GCF_042728795.1 of Streptomyces sp. NPDC060184. Classification (NCBI taxonomy): domain Bacteria; kingdom Bacillati; phylum Actinomycetota; class Actinomycetes; order Kitasatosporales; family Streptomycetaceae; genus Streptomyces; species Streptomyces sp. NPDC060184. Next base: position 256,269 of record NZ_JBHWYX010000003.1, on the reverse strand, counting down.
GCCGCCCGCCCCCGGTCTTGATCACGCGCTCGCGCCCGGCCTGGTCCGCACCCACACCCTGGCCCCGCTCCGCGCGAGCGCGTCGGCGCGGCTGGTACGTTCGGCTGTCGGCAGCGCGGTCCCCGACGCCTGGGTGGACGACGTGGTGAGGGCCGGCGCGGGCAGTCCGCTGTTCCTGCGGGCCCTGCTGGACGATCTGCACGGTCAGGACCCGCGTGCGACCGGTCTCCCGGATTCGTGTGCCGCACTGTATGCGGGCGCCTTCCCGGCAGCGGTCTCCTGGTGGCTGGAGTGCGCCGGTCCCGGATCCGCGGACGTGGCGCGGGCCCTCGCCGTCGTGAACGGTCCCGACGGCGGCCACGCATACAAAGACGGCGGCCTGCTCGCCGCCATGACCGATTCGGACCCCTCCAGGGTCCGCGGCTGGCTCACCGCCATGACCCACCTGGGGCTGTTGCGCACGGATGCGGAAGGCCGCCCTCGCTATGCCCACCCCCTGCTGCGTGACGCGGTGCTGAGCGGCTGGCCCGGCGACCTTCGAGGCGCGTCCCACGGCAGGGCGGCCGAAGTGATGCTGCGCGACGGCGCGAGTACCGAGGCCGTGGCGGGACAGCTGCTGTCGGCGTCCGCGCCCGTCGGCGCCTGGGCCGCCGATGTCCTGCTGGACGCCGCGTCGCGTGCGGTCGGGGACGGCCGTACCGCCGACGCCGTCGCCTTCCTGCGCCGCGCGCTGGGCGAGGCACTGCCGCCGGCCCGTCGGGCCACCGTCCTGACCCAGCTGGGGTCCCTCGAATGCGCCGCCTTTCCGGGGGCGGGCATACCCCGGCTCACCGAGGCCACCCGCGTCTCCGACGCGCCCCTCGACCGGGCTCGCTCGGCGATCGCGCTCGGCACCGCACTGGCCGGGCGGGGCGAGGTACGGGCCGCTCTGACCGCGCTGGCGGCGGCGGAGGAGAACCTGGCGGCCGAGCCGGGGCCGGCGGCGGCGGTGCGGAGCGTGTCCATGGTGCTGTCCGACCAGGACCAGACCCTGCGGCGCGAGATGTACGGCCGACTGCGCGCGGAGGCCGGGGGCGCGTCCGAGTCGGCGGGTCCGGTCGGGCGTGCGCTGGCGACGCAGTACGAGTCGACCGCCGGACTGATCTCGGCCAGGACCGCGCTCGCCCGGGTCCAGGACCTGCTGCGGGAGCCCGTCGATCCCCTGGCCGAGTGCGTGGTGGTCGCGGCGGCAGCGGTGGTCGCCCTGTGGGCCGACGAACTGGACGAGGCGGAGCGCCTGGTCCGGCGGGGCCTGGCGGAGCAGCGTGCCTCGCTCCTGCATCCCGTGCACTCCACCCTTCTGCACATCCAGGCGGAGATCTTCGCCGCACGCGGCGACTACCCGGGCCTCCTGGCCGAGTGGGACGCACGCCGGGCCGGCGGAGCCGGCGCCCCGGGACGGACCGGACACACAGGGGTTCTCGCCGTCGTCGCCCTCACCGAGACCGGCCGCCTGGAGGAGGCCGTCGAGCTCGCGGGCCGCTGCGATCCGACGGACGCGTCCGACTCCTCGGGACGGCCCGTCCTGCTTTTCGCGCGGGGGCGCCTGCGCGCGGCGTGCGAAGACCCGGCCGGCGCGCTCGAAGACTTCCTGGAGTGCGGGCGGCGCCAGTCGGCCCGGGACGTGGTGAGCCCGATCGTCACTCCCTGGCGAACCGCCGCGGCGGAGTGCCTGCTGGCCCTGGGCAGAACCGACGAGGCCGTCGCGCTGGCCCGGGAGGAGCTGGACTTCGCCGAGGTCTGGGACACGCCCCGCCGGCTGGGCCGCTGCCTGCGCGTCCTGGGCACCGCCACCGGGGGCCGGTACGGCCTCGAACTGACGGACCGGGCGGTGCGGTTGCTGCGGGACACCCCGGCCGAGACGGACCTGATCCACGCACTGACCGCCCAGGGCCGTCTACTGGCCTCCGGCGGAGAACGGGCCCGGGCCCGCGACGTGCTGCGCGAAGCGTCCGACCGGGCCGGACGCATCGGCGCGTTCCGCCTCCGTGCCCTGGCCGAGGACGCCCTGCGCGAGTGCGGCGCCCGCCGCCGTGCCACACCGCCCGGCGGGCAGGCCGCCCTGACGGGCAGCGAGCGCCGCATCGCCGAACTCGCCGCCGCGGGCCGCACCAACGCCGAGATCGGTGAGCTCCTGCACCTGGCCCGGCGCACCGTCGAAACCCATCTGACCAACGCCTACCGCAAGCTCGGCATCCGACGGCGCACGGAACTGCACCGCACACTCGACCGGTTGCCGGCGGAGTCCGGCACGGGAGCCGGGGTGGCGGCCGTTCGGTGACGCGCGAACCCCGGCACCCGGCCCGAGGCGTACTCCCCGGAGCGGGATGTGGTTCTCACGCGGCGGCGGGGCCGGGCGCTCCGGGTCACGGCTGTCGTGCGGGCACCGAGGGGCGGGGGTCAACCAGGCAGCTCCGACCTGCCCTGCACGCCGCCCTCTTCGCCCTACCGTCCCCCGGACGGGACCAGCAGCATCGGGTTCTGTTCCGCAGGTGTCCACAGAGGGGGAGAAGGTCATGCACGCCGACCGGCAGCGGCCCGTCGCGGATCCCGATCGCGGCCGAGGGCTTCCCCGGCGTGCGGTCGGCGTCCCCGCCACCGCGGCCCTTCAGCAGGCCGCACCGTACGCGGGCGGCCTGTCGCCCGCCGCCGTACTGTCGCTCCAGCGGACGATCGGCAACGCCGCGGTCGCCCGGCTGGTGGAGCGGGAGCGCCATCAGCACGGTGCGGACTGCGGCCTCGGCGCGACCGTGCAACGCAGCACCGCCGACCGGGCCGTGCGGGGTGACGCCCCGGACCCGGTGGACGCCGTGACGCGTACCTCGGGCAGCCCGTTGCGGACGGACGTCAGGCAGCGGATGGAGAACGACTACGGCGGCGAGGACTTCAGCGACGTCCGGGTCCACGTCGACCGCGGCTCGGCAGAGGCGGTCGGCGCGAAGGCGTACACCACGCATACCCGCCACATCGTCTTCCGCAGCCCGGCCGACATGGACGACCACACCATGCGCCACGAACTGCAGCACGTCCGCCAGCAACGCGCGGGGGGCGTTCCGTCGGGCATCAGCGACCCCGGCGACGCCTGGGAGCGCGACGCGGAGCGCACGGCGACCGAACTGGGGCGGAGACCTGGTCACGTACAGCGTTCCACGCCCCGGGAGCAGGACCGCACCCTGTCGCCGGGCGTCGCCGTCCAGCGCATGCCGTCGAACCGCTCGCGAGGAGAGGGGGAACGCGGCCGGCGCGGTTCGGACTGCCGGATCGAAGGAGTCCGCGGCAGGGCCCGAGTGGATGTCTCCAGCTCCCCCGGTCCGGCACGCTCACCCCGCGAGGAGCGGGAGCCGACGGTCAACAACACCTGGCGGAACCACGGGTCGGCCATCGGGAACCAGGCCTCCGTCATCCGGAACCAGGGGACTCTCACCCAGAACCAGGGGACGGTGATACACCACGCGACCGGGCCGGCGACCGACAACACCTGGTGGAACCACGGGTCGGCCATCGGGAACCAGGCCTCCGTCATCCGGAACCAGGGGACGATCACCCAGAACCAGGGGCGGGTCGTCCGGGACCGGGGAGCGGCGGGACGGAGCCGGAGGACGGTGACGGACGACCGGACCGGACCGGCGACCGACAACACCTGGTGGAACCACGATTCGACCGTCGGGAACCAAGCCTCGGTCATCCGGAACCGGGGGTCGGTGACCCGGAACCGGGGGACGTTCATCAGTGACCAGGGGACGGTGATCCACCACGGTGGTCTGCACACCAGGAACTTCTCCGGGAGTGCCGTGAATTCGGGTGAAGGGGATCTGTTCATCGGAAACGCCTTCAACCTGTTCGACCAGCGCCCCGCCGGCGACCCTGGTTGGGACCACGAGACCAACTGGGAATTCAACGCCGACATGGCGAGCAGTCGTGGACGGAGACTGATCCACGGAAACAGCTTCACCACGGGCGGGGCCATCCGGTTCAACGGCGGGGAAACGGGCGGTGGGGGCATCGGGTACGACGGTGGGGACACGGGCGGCCGTCACGTCGTGAACGGCGGCGAAGGAGAAGTGATCACCGGAAGCTCCTTCGACACGGGCGGCACGGACATCACGTACGGCAGCGGAGGGAGCGTGTTCAACGGAAACTACTTCAACCCGCGGGGCGGGCAGGTCACCGGCAGGAACTTCCACATGTCGTCCGGCACCGAAGAATTCCCCCACGAGGGTTTCCTGCCGCCTCCGACGGTCCCGCGCGAGGAATTTAGGGCACAGTGGCCGACGGTCCTGAATTTCGACGGCGCCTTCTCGGTGGAGGGCAACGCGTCGATGTTCATCGGGAATCTCTTCGACGCCGGCCGGTTCGGCGCGTGGAGCAGCCGGCCGGGAGGCCGCAGGGGCGAACGAGCCGCCGACCGTACCGAGGACGGAGGGTTCCCCGACCCCACGCACGACGACCTGTTCGTCGGCAACACGTTCAGCGTCCGGGGTGGCACCATCACCCTCTCCGGTGGCGTCTACTTCCGCAACGCCTTCTCGGCGGAGAGGATCATCATCCGGGGCAACGCGGTGTTCGTGGGCGGCAACTCGTTCCATGGCGAGGTCCGCGTCGAGAATCCCGACTCGGTGGCCCAGGAGATCTACGTCGGTGAGATCACCGGCGCGCACGCCGACAGTGTCACTCCGCTGTGAACTCGGGGCCGGTCGGAGAAGGCCCGGCACGCCACCGTACGCACACGAGCCCGGGGGCGCGTCGGGGGCACCGACGCACCCCCGCCCCCTCACGCCTGGTTGCGTGCCCGGCGGGACATGACCGCGCGCAGCACACGGCGGCCCTCCGTCGAGTGGTCGAGCGCCCGCCGCATCCCGGCGCCGCTGCCGGGCGAGCCGGACGTCTCGGCGAGGATCTCCAGCAGCTCGCACTGGCGGCGCAGTTCTCCCGCGACGAGCGGGCCCGCGTCGGCCTCGGCCCCGGCGGAGCCGATCCTCAGGAGCTCCAGGGTCTCCCGCTCACCGCTCTCCGGCGCCTCCTCCGGGGCCGTCGCGCCCGCCGCGGGGGCGTCCGGGACGGGCGGCTGGTCGGCCCGCCGGTGGACCTCCAGGGAGAGCAGCGAGCCGGCGTCGGCCCAGACGCGCAGGGGCCCGGCCTCGAAGGTCTCCGGGGCGGCGTCCAGCGTCGCACGGATACGGGCGAGGAACGCGCCCGGCACCTCACCTCCGCCGGGGCCGGCCGGCGGATCCAGGGCCGCGACGGTCTCGCGCGCGGCGGCCAGGCGGGCCGCCCACGCGGTGCCGTCCTCGCAGCTCGCCCAGAGCGGTCGCAACGGTTCCGGGCCTTCGCCCTCCGGGTCCGGGGGCAGGCAGCGGTCGAGGCAGGCGAGGCCGCTCGCGGCCAGTGCACGCGCGTCGGCGCGGGCGATGAGGTCCCACAGGTTCATGACGTACCCCCAGGTCTTCTGTGTCGCGTACAGCGCCCGGTGGCGTGAATACGCCGCCTGGTGCTGTCCGGTAAACGCGCGCAAGGGCGCCGCCGGAGCACCCCACCAGCCACAACAATCCCAGAAATCCGGAAAAATGACTCCTGTTCGGCGCGATTTCGATGAACGAACCGAGAAGGGGCTCCCGGTGACCGGCCCGCTCCCCGGCCACCGGATGGCTTGATTCCGTATGCCCCCGCCCCGGAGGGGACGGCCTCACCCCCGCCCGTCGATCTCCCCCGCCAGTCCGGTGAACGCCGCCCAGCTCAGCGCCGGCTTCCCCGGCACCCAGAGCTTCTGCGCCGTGGCCTTCAGCGGCATCCGGATGCCCTCGGCCACCTGCGCCGCCGTCTGGGCGTTCGGGAAGTCGCCCCAGACCGCGAACCGGCCGCCCAGGATCTGGTCGGAGTACTTCGCCGGGACCGGCTGGGTGCCGCGCAGGACGAGCGGGGTCCACAGCTCGTAGATCCGCTTCCCGGTCGGATACACGAACTCGTTGGGTTCGCCGAGCACGTAGTAGAGGAACTCGTCGTTGAGGTTCACCATCGGGCGCCCCTCGCTCAGGTAGGCCTCCGGTTGACGGGCGCCGATCTCCTTGCCCGTCCAGTACTCGATCTCGATCCGCTTGTCCGCCTGTACGGTGCCGCCGCTGAAGAGGCCGTCGTTCCAGGCCTTCGCGGTCATCCCCTTCGGGCGGACCACGGCGGCGCGGTCGTTGAGCCAGCCCGTGGCGAGGTCCTCGATGGTGGCCCCGTCGCCGTACTTCTGCCGGGCGGCGGCGAGGAGTTGCGGGTACGAGGCCCCGGGGTCGGGGACCGTGAGCGCCTGGTACTCGTCGGCGCCCAGGTGCCAGAACTTCCCGCCGAAGAGGCCGGAGAACTCGTCGAGCAGTTCGTCGATCAGCTTCGCCGCCCCCGGCTTCGAGATGTCGAGGGACCCCTTGGACGCCGTCCCGGAGACGCTGTGGAGCTGGAGGTCGGGGTGGGCCCGGAGTACGGCACCGAGGTGTCCCGGCGAGTCGATCTCGGGGACCACCTCGATGTGCAGGCTCTTCGCCAGCGCCAGGATCTGCTTCACCTGGGCCTGGCTCAGGTGGTCCGGGGAGACCACCTCGGGGTGCGAGCGGGACTCGATGCGGAACGCCTGGTCGTCGGAGAAGTGCAGGCCGAACTGGTTCATCTTGAGGTCCGCCATCTCGCGGAGCCGGTCCTCGATCCAGTCGACGCTGTACGGCTTGCGCGCGATGTCCAGGTTGAAGCCGCGCTGCGGGCGGTCGGGCCGGTCGTTGACGACGCCCTCGGGGAAGGTGCCGTCGGCGGCGACCGCCTGCTTGAGCGTGCGGGTGCCCCAGAAGACTCCGGCCTCGTCGGGTCCGCTGATGGTCACCCGGCCGTCCCGTGCGGTGAGGGTGTACGACTCGGAGCCGGTCTTCGCTCCCTTGTCCAGGGAGAGTTCGACGTCACCCGAACGGGCGGCTGCCTCCCCCCGGTAACGCAGCCGCAGCTCCTTGGCGAGCAGCTTTGCCTCGTCGGCGAGGGCGCCGCTGCCGTCGGCGACGACCACCGCGCCGGAGGAGGTGGGCTTCCAGCCGGGACCGCGGGCGGCGGTGTGCTCGCGTACGGCCGGGATGGTGCGGGGCGCCGCGGAGAGGGCGTAGCTGCGGGTGGGTGACGGGGAGGGCGAGGGAGAGGCCGAGTCGGCGGCGGGTGTCGACGCGCCGGGGGACGAGGGGGATATGGAGGCCGCCGACGAGGCGGCGTCTCCGGTGGGCTCGGAGCCGCCGTCGTCACCCGAACCGCAGGAGACGAGGGCGAGCGCCGCGACGGTGGCGAGGGCCGGTCCGGCGAGGGCACCGCGTGAGGGGGACATGGGGTGAGAACCTCCGGGGCGTGGGGGGGGCATGGAGGACGGGACATGAGAGATACGAGGGGAACAAGAGGTGTAAGGGACGCAATGGGCCCGAGAGGCCTCGGAGGCCGGGGGGACCCGGGAGATCTGCGGCAAGGACGCACGCCGCAGAGATACGCGCCCGGGCGTGCGGACACCGGCCACTCGACCTCACTTAGCCCGATCGAGGGAGGCGACGATCGGATGGGATGTCAGTCAAACGTTCCGAAACTCTCTCGTTCGGGTGATTTCCTGGGTTCCGCCGGACGGGTGTCCCCTGGTCTCGCTACCGTTGCGGCTCATACGCCACTCCCTTCACTTTCATCCCCCTTGCCGCCTCGCTGCCTTCCTGCCCTTCCCGCTCTTCCCGCCTTTCCGATCTTCCTGACCCCTCTCCAGGGTCCTGATGTTCATTCGTCCGAGGAGTCCACGCTGTCCAGGTCCAGCGAGCCCACCACCGGCGGCGTGCCGGAGCAGGTGCGGCAGACCGGCCGCCGGACGGCCCTCCCCGCCCACGAGCGCGCCCCCGCGTCCGCCCCGCAGCACCAGGCCCCGCAGCACCAGGCCCCGTACCTCCAGGACCCGTGCCTCCAGGCCCCGGCGCCCCCGGCAACTCCAGCGACCCCGGCGAAACCGGTCGAACCGGTCGCACTCGCCCCCATCGGACTCGCCCGGTTCAACGCGGCTCCGTTCCTGGCGGCGGAGGCCGTCCTGCTGGAGTGCTGCGGCAGCACCCGCTGGGCGCACCGTGTGGCCTCGTACCGCCCGTATCCCGATCTGGACTCCCTGCTCGCCGCCTCCGACGAAGCGGGTTACGACCTGTCTCCCACGGATGTCGCCGAGGCGCTCGCCGGGGAGGCGGCCCCCTCGCTGCGCGAGGGCGCGCCCCACGCGGCGCGGTTGGCGTTGGGTGCGGCGCACGCCGCGTACGTGACCAAGTTCGGTCACGCGTTCGTGATCTGCCTGGACGGCCACCGCCCCTCCCACCACGTGGACCAGGTGCTCGCCGGCATCAGGGCCAGGCTGGCCCACGACGAGGACGAGGAGCGCTCGGTCACCGCGGAGGAGATGCGGCGGCTCGCCCGGGAACGCATCATCGAGCTGGTGGCGGCGCCCTCCCCGGGCCCGGCGCCGGACACGGCCCCGGGCCCGGAAACCCCTAGCCCGTCCGTGGCTGATCGATTGCCTCTTTGATCACAGCGAGGGCCCCGGCGCGAACGAACCGACAAAGCGTCGCTACCATGGCCGGGGCCGGTGGACCGTACCCGGCCGGGTCAGACCGACAGTCAAGCCGGCCGACCCCAATCCCCGCTCCCGGAGGGTTCTTCCGTGCCGGCTGGAACGCTGTACCGCGGCCGGGAAGGCATGTGGTCCTGGGTGGCTCATCGAGTCACCGGTGTCCTCATTTTCTTCTTCCTGTTCGTACACGTCCTGGACACCGCTCTCGTCCGTGTCTCCCCCGAGGCGTACGACGACGTCGTCAACACCTACAAGACCCCGATCGTCGCGCTCCTCGAGTACGGTCTGGTCGCCGCCATCCTGTTCCACGCGCTGAACGGTCTGCGGATCGTCGCCGTGGACTTCTGGTCCAAGGGCCCGCGCTTCCAGAAGCAGATGCTCTGGACCGTGCTGGGCATCTGGATCGTGCTGATGGTGGGGGCCCTGTACCCCGTCCTCGGTCACGCCGTACGTGAAATCTTCGGGAGCTGAGGCCAATGTCGACCGAGACCTCCTCCGCGATCGGTGACGTCGAAGGCGTGAGCCTGTACGACGTCGACCACCCGGCCCCGGTGATCGAGCCCCCGCGCAAGCGGACCGGCAAGACCCCGAAGTCGACGCGCGGCAACTTCGAGATGTACGCCTGGCTCTTCATGCGCCTGTCGGGCATCGTGCTGGTCGTCCTCGTCATCGGCCACCTGCTGATCCAGCTGGTGCTCGACGGCGGCGTCTCCAAGATCGGTTTCGCCTTCGTGGCGGGCCGCTGGGCTTCGCCGTTCTGGCAGGTCTGGGACCTGGCGATGCTCTGGCTCGCCATGCTCCACGGCTCCAACGGCCTCCGTACGGTCATCAATGACTACGCCGAACGGGCGAACACCCGCTTCTGGCTCAAGATGCTCCTGTACACCGCCACGGTCTTCACCGTCCTGCTGGGCACGCTGGTGATCTTCACCTTCGACCCGAACATCCGCTAGGCACCGGGCCAGAGGGACCAGAGGAAATCATGCAGATCCACAAGTACGACACCGTCATCGTCGGTGCCGGCGGCGCCGGTATGCGCGCGGCCATCGAGTCCACGAAGCGCAGCCGCACCGCGGTGCTGACGAAGCTCTACCCCACCCGCTCCCACACGGGCGCCGCGCAGGGCGGCATGGCCGCCGCGCTGGCGAACGTGGAGGAGGACAACTGGGAGTGGCACACCTTCGACACGATCAAGGGCGGCGACTACCTGGTCGACCAGGACGCCGCCGAGATCCTGGCGAAGGAGGCCATCGACGCGGTCCTCGACCTGGAGAAGATGGGCCTGCCGTTCAACCGCACGCCCGAGGGCCGTATCGACCAGCGCCGCTTCGGCGGGCACACCCGCAGCCACGGTGAGGCCCCCGTCCGCCGGTCCTGCTACGCCTCGGACCGTACGGGCCACATGATCCTCCAGACGCTGTACCAGAACTGCGTCAAGGAGGGTGTGGAGTTCTTCAACGAGTTCTACGTCCTGGACCTCCTGCTCCAGGAGGACCCCGAGACCGGCGTGAAGAAGTCCGCCGGTGTCGTGGCGTACGAGCTCTCCACGGGCGAGATCCACGTCTTCCAGGCGAAGGCGATCATCTTCGCCTCCGGCGGCACCGGCAAGTTCTTCAAGGTGACGTCGAACGCGCACACCCTGACCGGTGACGGCCAGGCCGCCGCGTGGCGCCGCGGGCTGCCGCTGGAGGACATGGAGTTCTTCCAGTTCCACCCGACGGGCATCTGGCGCATGGGCATCCTGCTGACGGAGGGCGCCCGCGGTGAGGGCGGCATCCTCCGCAACAAGGACGGCGAGCGCTTCATGGAGAAGTACGCGCCGGTCATGAAGGACCTCGCGTCCCGTGACGTCGTGTCCCGCTCCATCTACACGGAGATCCGTGAGGGCCGCGGCTGCGGTCCCGAGGGCGACCACGTCTACCTCGACCTCACGCACCTCCCGCCGGAGCAGCTGGACGCGAAGCTCCCGGACATCACGGAGTTCGCGCGTACGTACCTCGGCATCGAGCCCTACACGGACCCGATCCCGATCCAGCCGACCGCGCACTACGCCATGGGCGGCATCCCGACCAACGTCATGGGCGAGGTCCTCGCGGACAACACCACCGTCGTCCCGGGCCTGTACGCCGCGGGCGAGGTCGCGTGCGTGTCCGTGCACGGTGCCAACCGTCTGGGCACCAACTCGCTGCTCGACATCAACGTCTTCGGACGCCGGTCGGGCATCGCCGCCGCCGAGTACTCCGCGGAGAACGACTTCGTCGCGCTCCCCGAGAACCCGGCGCAGATGGTCGTCGACCAGGTCGAGCGCCTGCGGAACTCCACCGGCACCGAGCGCGTCTCGGCGATCCGCCTGGAGCTCCAGGAGTGCATGGACGCCAACGTGATGGTGTTCCGCACCGAGCAGACGATCAAGACGGCGGTCGACAAGATCGCCGAGCTGCGCAAGCGCTACCTCAACGTGTCCATCCAGGACAAGGGCAAGCGGTTCAACACGGACCTGCTGGAGGCCATCGAGCTGGGCAACCTGCTCGAACTGGCCGAGGTCATGGCGACGTCCGCGCTGGCCCGCAAGGAGTCCCGCGGCGGTCACTACCGCGAGGACTTCCCGAACCGCGACGACGTCAACTTCATGCGCCACACCATGGCGTACCGCGAGGTCGCGGCCGACGGCACCGAGTCGATCCGGCTCGACTACAAGCCTGTCGTCCAGACCCGCTACCAGCCGATGGAGCGTAAGTACTGATGGCTACCCCGACCCTGGAGAAGACGAGCGCTCCCGAGCCCGGCTTCGCCGACACCCCGTACATCACGGCCACGATCCGGATCCGCCGCTTCAACCCGGAGGTCTCCGAGGAAGCGGTCTGGCAGGACTTCCAGATCGAGATCGACCCGAAGGAGCGTGTCCTCGACGCCCTTCACAAGATCAAGTGGGAGCAGGACGGCACGCTGACGTTCCGCCGTTCCTGCGCGCACGGCATCTGCGGCTCCGACGCGATGCGGATCAACGGCAAGAACAGGCTCGCCTGCAAGACGCTGATCAAGGACATCAACCCGGAGAAGCCGATCACGGTCGAGGCCATCAAGGGCCTCACGGTCCTCAAGGACCTCGTGGTCGACATGGACCCGTTCTTCCAGGCGTACCGCGACGTCATGCCGTTCCTGGTCACCAAGGGGAACGAGCCGACCCGCGAGCGCCTGCAGTCCGCCGAGGACCGCGAGCGCTTCGACGACACCACCAAGTGCATCCTGTGCGCCGCGTGCACGTCCTCGTGCCCGGTGTTCTGGAACGACGGCCAGTACTTCGGCCCGGCGGCGATCGTCAACGCGCACCGCTTCATCTTCGACTCGCGCGACGAGGCCGGTGAGCAGCGGCTGGAGATCCTCAACGACCGTGACGGCGTGTGGCGTTGCCGTACGACCTTCAACTGCACGGACGCCTGCCCCCGTGGCATCGAGGTCACCAAGGCCATCCAGGAAGTGAAGCGCGCGCTGATCACGCGTCGCTTCTGACCCGGCCGGTCCGACGGGAGGCCCCGTCCACCGCACGCGAAAGCGTCGGTGGACGGGGCCTCTTGCCGTGCCCGGGGGCCGCGACGGTACGGTCGGGTGCCCGGCACCGCACAGGGCCGGCCGAACGAACGGGGAACGTGGTGAGCGAGCCGAATCCGTACGCGGGCGACGCCTACAAGTGGGGTCCGCACCAGCCGCCGGCCAACCCGCCCACGGTGGCGGACGGCCAGGGGTACGGCTACCCGGCGGGCGGACCGCCGGCGTACGGCACGCCCGCGTACGGCTTTCCGCAGCAACTGCCCGCCCCGGCGGCCCAGCAGGGTCCGGGGTACGGCTGCCCGGGGCCGGGGCAGCCGCCGGCGCAGGGCGGCAACTTCCCCGTGCCGCACCAGGGTTACCCGGGTGCGCCGATGCTGAGCATCGGCGACATCACCGTCGCGGGCGACTCCATAGTCACCCCGTCGGGGACGATGCCGCTCAGGGGCGCGGTCTGGACGGCGACGGACCTGTCACGCACCGAGGAGAAGATCCCGCCGGTGGCGATCGTGCTGGCGATCGTGTTCGCGCTGTTCTGCCTGGTGGGCCTGCTCTTCCTCCTGATGAAGGAGAAGAAGACCACCGGGTTCGTCCAGGTGACGGTGGTCAGCGGCGGCCGTCACCACGCGACGATGATCCCGGCGATGGACCCGAGCACATTCCCCATGGTCATGGCGCAGGTCGGCGCCGCGCGTTCGATGAGCGTCTGAACGACTTTCGTTCCCGCGAGCCCCGTTCCCGCGAGCCCCGTTGCCGGGCCCCTCCTCAGGAGCGGGGCGTACGCGGCGCCGGGGCGCCCTCGGCGGCCAGCAGGACGCGCCGCAGCAGGGAGTTGAGCAGGACGCGTTCCTCCGCGTCCAGGGCGTCGATCAGCCGGGTCTCCTCGTGGCCGAGGTAGTCCATGGTGCCGCGCCAGGTGGCCCGGCCGGCCGGGGTGAGTTCCACGACGACCCGGCGCCGGTCGGTGGTGGAGGGGGTACGGCGGACATAGCCGCGGCCCTCCAGCACGTCGAGCCGCCCGGTGACCGAGGCGGGCGCCAGGTCGAGCGCGGCGGCCAGCTCGGACGGGGCGGCGGCGCCCCCGCGCCCGGCCAGCTCGTGAAGGGTCTCGAACTCCGGGCGGTCCAGGTCGGCGTCGGTGAGCGACTGCTCCCGCACCCGGCGCAGATGCGCCGTGATCTTCTGCATCCGGGTCACCGCACCCTCGACGTGGGGATCGAGCCCGGGAAGCACCGGCTTCCACCGCTCTATATGACTGTCGACCCGGTCGCGTGGCTGCATGGCGGAATGGTACGCCCGTGACGGCGCGCTCCCCACGGCCCTCCCGCCCCTCACCCGTCAGCCTCTTCTTGAACATGTTCAAGAAGAGGTCTACAGTCCATGGCAACGGGTTTTGAACACGTTCAAGGGGGCTGGGGCATGGACCTCACCGTGGTCGCGTACGTCATCTATCTGGTCGTCAGCGTGGCGCTCACCGTCTGGGTGGCGCGCACGCTGAGCCGCAACGGCCGCGTTTTCATCGCGGACGTCCTGCGGGGGAACGAGAAGCTCGCCGATGCCGTGAACCACCTGCTGGTGGTCGGCTTCTACCTGGTGAACCTCGGCTTCGTGACGCTCTATCTGCGCAACGCCGACGACATCGCGGACGCCCGCGAGCTCTTCGACGCGCTCTCGCCGAAGCTCGGCGTCGTCCTGCTGGTGCTCGGCGCCATGCACCTGGGCAACGTCTTCGTCCTCAACAAGATGCGCCGCAGGGGCCTGATGGAGCGCGAGCAGACCCCGCCGGTGGCGCCGCAGGGCTGGGCCGGGCCGCAGGGCCCGTGGGCGGCGCCCGCCACCGGGAAGTGAGTGCGATGCCCGGCGAGGAAGCGGAAGTGGCCTCGGGGACGCCGGGCGAGGGGGTGCCCGCCACGGGGGCGGGCACCCCCTCGGCGCCCGTACGGACCCCGGTCCACCGGCTCACCGTGCTGTACGACGCGCAGTGCTCGCTCTGCGTCCACGTACGCCACTGGCTGCGGGGACAGCGCCAGCTCGTACCGCTGGAGCTGGTGCCCGCCGCGTCCGAGGAGGCCCGCAGGCGCTTCCCGGGGCTGGACCACGCGGCGACGCTGGAGGAGGTCACGGTCGTCGCCGACCGGGGGCAGGTGTACCGGGGGACGGCGGCGTGGATCGTCTGTCTCTGGGCGCTCGCCGAGCACCGGCCGAAGGCGCACTGGCTCAGCACCCCGGCGGGCAGGCCGTTCGCCCGGGCGGCGGTGCTGGCCGCCGCGAAGTACCGGTCGGCGACCGCCGCCCCCTGCTCTCCGGGCGGCACCTGCGCGGTCCCGGCGGCGGAGGCGGGCGGATAGCCTTGGGGCCGTGGCGAAGGACGAGAAACACGAGGCGGACGGGCAGGGCCCGGCGGAGCCGCAGAGCCCGCGCGGCGAGGTGACGGGCGCACGCGCGACACGGAAGGCGGCGGCGCCCCGGGAGGCCGGGACGACCGCCGCCGGCTCCCCCGCCGGCTCCGCCGCACCGTCCGCGGCCGAGGCCGGAGGGGGCGGCGAGAAGGCCGGCCGGCCCTCCGCGAAGAGCGAGCAGACCCGCACGGTCATCCTGGAGACGGCGCTGCGCCTCTTCCAGGAGCGCGGTTACGACAAGACCACCATGCGGGCCATCGCCCAGGAGGCGGGCGTCTCGGTCGGCAACGCGTACTACTACTTCGCGGGCAAGGAACACCTGGTCCAGGGGTTCTACGACCGCATCGGCGCGGAGCACCGGGCCGCCGCCCGGATCGTCCTGGACCGCGAGACCGATCTGGAGGCCCGCCTCGCGGGCGTGCTGACGGCCTGGCTGGACGTGGCCACCCCGTACCACGAGTTCGCCGCGCAGTTCTTCAAGAACGCGGCGGACCCGGACAGTCCGCTCAGCCCCTTCTCGGCGGAGTCCGAACCGGCCCGCGAGGCGGCCATCGCCCTCCACCGCGAGGTGCTGGCGGGTTCGAAGGCGAAGGTCCCCGAGGAGTTGGCGGACGCCCTGCCGGAGCTGATGTGGCTCTCCCAGATGGGCCTGGTCCTCTACTGGGTGTTCGACCGCACGCCGGACCGCGAGCGCACCCGCAGGCTCGCCCTCCGGGGCGCCCGGCTCACCACCCGGGGTGTCGCGCTGGCGCGCTTCCGGGTGCTGCGCCCGCTGGTGCGCGAGGTGCACGAGCTGTTCACGGACTTCCTGCCGGGGATGGCCTCGGCGGCGGTGGCGTACAAGAAGGGCTGACCGCGCCGCGCGTCCGGTGGGCCCGCGGGGCGCGCGGCCGGGCAGTGCGTGGGGCGCGCGGCCGGGACGAGCGGAAGCGTCCGGCCGGGAAGGGAAGACGCGCGGGCCATCACCTCCTTTGACATACCTATGACGTCAGACCTAAAGTGCGGGTCATGCTCGCCCCCGGTACGTCCACGCAGGACGACGACTCCGCAGCGTCCGCGCTCGCGTCGGTCCTGCCTGCGCTGAACCGGGCTCTCGACCGGCGGATCGCCCAGGACTTCCCGGGCCCCAAGCCGCCGGAGGGGCAGCTCGCGCTGCTGCGCTTCGTCTCGCAGTACGAGGGTTCCACCGTGCGTGAGGCGGCCGACGCGCTGCTGATGCGGCCGAACAACGTGAGCGCCCTGGTCTCCCGGCTCACCGTGGCCGGGCTGCTGGAGCGCCGCCCCGACCCCGCGGACAAGCGGGTCGCGCACCTGTACCCGACCCCCCGGGCCCGGCGTGAGCTCGCCGAGGTCCGGCGCCTCCAGGGGGTCCACCTCGCCCGTGCGCTGGAGTCCCTCACCGACGGCGAGCAGGACGCGCTGGGGTCCGCGCTCGGCGCGCTGAACTCGCTGACGGACGCGCTGCACCCCGAGCCCGCGGCCGGGTAACCCTCCCGCCCGGGCGTCCCGGCACCCTCCCGCCCGCGCACCCCCGTGGTGCCGCGGGCCTCTCCGGCGTTCCCGGCCGCACCACCTGCGCACCCCCCGGCACACCCCGGGGGCGGACGGCGTGCGCCGGGCTCCCCGACACCGCACCCACACCCTCCAGCCGAAGGACACGGCACACCCATGCCCTCCACCACCGTGGATTCCTCACCCCTGCCCGCTTCCACCCCACCGCCGACCGCGCCCACGGTCACCGGCCGCCGCGCGAATCCGTGGCTGACGCTCGTAGCCGTCGCGTTCGGCCTGTTCATGGTCCAGCTCGACGCGTCGGTCGTGGCCATCGCCAACCCCGAGATCGGCCGCGCCCTCGACGCGTCCACGGCGGGCCTCCAGTGGGTGACCAACGCGTATCTGCTGGCCCTCGCCGCCTCGCTGATCCTGGGCGGCAAGCTCGGCGACCGGTTCGGCCGGCGCACCTACTACCTGGTGGGGGTCGTCGGGTTCACACTCGCCTCGGTCGCCATCGGGCTGTCCGGCTCGATCGACGGGGTCGTCGTGTTCCGGGCACTCCAGGGCTTCTGCGGCGGCCTGCTGATGCCGAACACCCTGGGTCTGCTCCGCGCGGTCTTCCCGCCGCGCAGGTTCGGCATGGCGGTCGGCCTGTGGGCGATGGTCTCGGCCGTGTCCACGGCGCTCGGCCCGATCGTCGGCGGTCTGCTGGTCGAGCACGTCAGCTGGGAGTCGGTGTTCTGGATCAACGCGCCCATCGGCCTGCTCGCGGTGCTGGTCGGCGCGTTCGTACTGCCGCAGAGCAAGGACTCCACCGGACACCACCGCTTCGACGTCGCCGGGGTGGTGCTTCTCGCGGCCGGGCTGATCTGCGTGGTGTTCGGGGTGGTCAAGGCCGAGACCTGGGGCTGGACTTCGGCCGCGACGCTCTGCACGGTCCTCGCGGGCGTACTGGTCCTGGTGGGCTTCGGGTTCCACGAGACGCGGCAGGAGCATCCGCTGCTGCCGATGCGGCTGTTCCGCATCCGGTCCCTGACGGTCGGCACGGTCATCACCGCGCTGAACTTCTTCGTGCTGCTCGGCGTGATCTTCTTCGTGATGCTCTACCTCCAGAACGTGCGGGGCTTCTCACCGGTGGAGGCCGGGGTGCGCACCCTGCCGCTCAGCCTCGCCTCGCTGGTGGCCTCCCCGCTGGGCGCCGCGCTGACGGGACGTTTCGGCGCGCGGCTGACCATGCCGCTGGGCATGGTGCTGCAGGCCGCCGCGACCTTCACCATGCTGTCCTGGGACACCGGTTCGTCGTACGCGACGATGTGGCCGCCGTTCGTCGCGCTCGGCCTGGGGGTCGGCATGGTCCTCGCCGCCTCCTCGGACGCGATCGTGGGGCAGGCGCCGGTCCGGGACGGCGGTGTGGCGGGCGGCCTCCAGGCCACCGCGCTGCAGATCGGCGGGGCGCTGGGCACCTCGGTGCTGGTCTCGCTGATCAGCGGCCGGGTCGGCGCCACCCTCGTCGGCGAGCTGACCGGTGCGGGGGTGCCCGCCCAGGTCGCCGAGGGCCTGGCCGGGGCCGGGGACGCGGTGTCCATGGGCGTCGCCCCGGTGTCCGGCTCGATGTCCGCCCCGCTGCGCGCGGCTGTGGCGGAGGGCAGTGGGCAGGCGTTCATGAACGGCGTGCACACCGCCGTGACCGTCACCGGCGTGCTCTGCCTCTGCGGCGCGGTCGTCGCGGCGGCCGGCCTGCGCCGCGGCCCCACCACGCACTGACGGGGCCCGCGCCCAGGGCGCGTACGCACGACGACGGCCCGCCCGCGGAAGGAAATCCGCGGGCGGGCCGTCGTGCGAGCGGCGTGCGGTGGGCGTACGCGGTGCAGCCCGCCGGATCAGATGCGCTTCAGCTCCCAGAGGCGCCAGACGCCGGTGCTGTCGGAGAGGTACTGCGAACCGGAGATCCCGGTCTTGGCGACGACGTAGTCCTTCTTCTGCCACAGCGGGACGAGCGGCACGTCCTCGCCGACGATGTCCTGGATCTTCTGGAAGTCGTTGGAGGTACGGCTGCGGTCCTCGAACCCCTGGGTGTCGGCGACGAGCGCGTCCAGCTTGGGGTTGGAATAGCCGTTGTGGAGGCTGCTGTCGGTGCCGACGAGCGGCCCGCCGAAGGTGTCGGGGTCCGGGTAGTCGGGGAGCCAGCCGACGGTGTACGCGTCGTACTTGCCGGACGCGTAACCCTTCTGGAAGTCCTCCCACTTCACGGCCTTCGCGTCGACCGCGAAGAGTCCGCCCTTCTCCAGCTGGCGCTTGATCTCGGCGGTCTCCGCGGTGCTCGCGCCGTCCGCGCGGTACGCGAAGTCGATGTGCACCGGGGTCTCGACGCCGGCCTCCTCCAGCAGGTCCTTCGCCTTGTTCGCGTCGGGCTGCGGGTAGTCGTCGAAGAACGGCGTCGAGTGGCCGATGGTGCCCTGCGGGATCAGGGAGTAGAGCGGCTCGACCGTGGAGTCGTAGACGTCGCTCACCAGCGGACCGCGGTCGATGGTCCAGGCGATGGCCTGCCGGATGCGCTTGTCCGAAAGCGTCGCGCCCGGACGGACGTTGAAGACCATGTTGCGGATCTCGGCGCTGTCCGTCTCCGTGACCTGGATGTCGGGGTCGGTCGTGTTGATCTTGCTGATCTCGGCCGGCGGCAGCTGGCGGTGGGTCACGTCGAGACCGCCCGACTTCCAGGCGGCGAGGAGCTTGTCGGAGGTCTCGTAGTACCGGACGTCGATCGCCGCGTTGACGTTCTTGATCGAACCCCGGTAGTTGGGGTTGGGCGTCATCGAAGCCTTGACGCCGTCCTCGTAGGACTTCAGGACGTACGGGCCGGAGCCGTCCACCTTGTTGTCCGTACGGAGCTTGTCCTTCGGGTACGCCGCCGAGTCGACGATCGCGCCGGCGCCGGTGGCGAGCTTCGCGGGGAAGGTCGCGTCACGGGCGGACAGGTTGAAGGTGACGTCCCGGCCGTCGGCGACCACGTTCCGCAGGCTCGGGAAGAGCACCGCCGGGCCGACGTCCGAGTTGATCTTCATCAACCGGTCGAAGGAGAACTTGACGTCCTTCGCCGTGACCTTGTGACCGTTGGAGAAGGTCAGGTCGTCCCGCAGCGTGCAGCGGTACGTCGTGAGCTTCTGGCCGATGAACTCGCAGCTCTCCGCGGCTTCCGGCTCGGGGACGATGGCTCCGGACTTGAACGTCATCAGCGTCTGGTACAGGTTGCTGAAGAGGGACCAGGATCCCGCGTCGTACGCACCTGCCGGGTCGAGCGAGGTGACCTCGTCGACAGTACCCACAGTAATCGGCTTGCCACCCCCCTCGTCGGAGGGGAGAAGCTGCCAGGCCCCGACCCCTGCGATGATCAGTACCGCGCATATCGCAAGAATCCGTACCCGGATCGAACGCATTGCCGTGCTCTCCCTTACCAGCCCCGCCGCGGTCGACGCACCCATACGCGCACATCACCGCATGTTCGCGCTCACCTAATCACACGATTTTCGCATCTGGAAGTCCAAACGGGTGACGTAAGGGCTTTTGATTGACACTTGAAACTCAAGCCGTCAAGAGGCCCAATTCGCCTGTCCATTGAGTGGGACAGCCGTCACGGGGCGTGACGAAAACGGGCCGATCGGGGGCTCGGTCGCTGAACTGACGTATCGCCATGTCGACTCTTGCGCACCGGGCTTCACCGACGGCCGCACCCGCCGAAGACACCGGGGGCAACGGAAGCACATACCGGTGTTACGGCGCGAAAAGTGGACGGATCAGGCCTGCCGGGAGGCCAGCTCCACCACGGTGATGTCGGAGGGCGCTCCGACACGGACCGGCGGGCCCCAGGCACCCGCGCCGCGCGAGACGTAGAGCTGGGTGTCGCCGTACCGTTCGAGCCCGGCGACGGTCGGGTTGGCGAGCTCCGCGACGAGGTTGCCGGGCCAGAGCTGGCCGCCGTGGGTGTGGCCGGAGAGCTGGAGGTCCACGCCGTACGCGACGGCGTCGTCGATGACCACCGGCTGGTGGGCCAGGAGGACGGCGGCCCGTGCCGGATCCCGGTCGCCGAGCGCGCGGCCGAAGTCGGGCCCCTGGCCCTCGCTCTCCCCGGCGACGTCGTTGACCCCGGCCAGGTCGAAGCCGTCGATCTCCACCCGGGCGTTCTCCAGCGGGTGCAGCCCCAGTTCGCGCACGTGGGCGACCCACTCGGCGGCGCCGGAGAAGTACTCGTGGTTGCCGGTGACGAAGAAGCTGCCGTGCCGGGCTTCCAGCTCCGCCAGCGGTTCGGCGGCGGGGCCGAGGTCCGCGACCGAACCGTCCACCAGGTCGCCGACGACCGCGATCAGGTCGGGCCGTGTGGCGTTGACCGCGTCGACCACGCGCCGGGTGTGGGCGCGCCCGAGGATCGGGCCGAGGTGGATGTCGCTCACGACCGCGATCCGGAAGCCGTGCGCGGAGCGCGGCAGCTTGGCCAGCGGCACGGTGATCCGCTTGGTGCGCGGGCCCCGCAGCACCCCGTAGGTGCCGTACCCGACCGTCCCGAAACCGGCGACGGCCGCCGCACCGCCGACCGCCCGCGCGACGAAGAGCCGCCGGGACGGGGCGGGGGCGGACGAGGCCGGGGCGGTGGGGGCGGTGGGGGTCTCCGCCGCCGGGGCCACTGCCTCCGGGGCCGCAGGGACGGGAGCGGCGGCGCGCTCCGGCCGGCGGCGGTCGAGGACCCGGCGGAGCACCGGCCGGACCGCCTCGCCGACGAGCAGCGCGAGCGTCAGGTAGAGCAGACAGGCGAGCCAGAGGTACCCGGGCCAGGCGAGCGCCCGTTGCAGCCGGAACGGGGCGTGGGCCTGGCCGGAGACGAGCGCCCCGACGCTGAGCAGCGGCAGTACCCAGGCGGCGGCCGTGCCGAGGCGCCGGAGCGCCGAGCCCGGGGCGGTGGTGTCACCGACGAAGCGGCGCCACAGGTAGCGGTGCACCCCGGCGAGCAGCGCCACCACCACGATCAGAACCACCGCGAACACCACGGCCACCGCCACTCCCCCGCCCGATGCCGCCGCACGCGTGCTCCGCGCGGCTCGTCCAGCGCATGCTAGAGCGTGGTGCGAGAGCCCCGTCCGGCGGGCGCCGTCCGGCCGAACGCCGACGCGCGAAGAGGCACCCCGAGGTGTCGTGAACAAGGAGGAACGCATGTCCGTGGACGGCACCCCGCCCCTCGGCGGCGCGGCCGAGGAACTGCGCGGCGCGGCCGAGGAACTGCGCGGTGCGCTGCGCTCGGCGGCGGACCCGGTCCGGGCCGGGCAGCAGCGCGCGTACCTGCGCAGCGAACTGTGCCACCTCGGGGTCGGGGTGCCGGAGCTGCGGGCCACGGTGACCGCGACCCGGCGGAGGCTGGGCGCCCTGCCCGGCCCGGAGGTACGGGCGCTGGCCCGGGACCTGTGGTCCGCGCCGGGCGGGTCCGCGGAAGCGGCCGGCCCCGTCCCGGTGTACGAGTACCGGCGGGCCGCCGTGGAGGTGCTGGTGCAGTACGCGGCGGCGCTGGACGCGGGCGACCTGGGAGAGGTCGGGGAACTGCTCCGGGAGTGCGGGACCTGGGCGCTGGTGGATCCGCTGGCCGTGCACTGCGCGGGGGCGGTCGCCCTGCGCGATCCGGCCGCCGGTGCGGTGCTGGACCGGTGGATCGAGGACCCGTGCTTCTGGCTCCGCCGCTCGGCGCTCCTGGCGCTGCTCCCCGCGATCCGCGCCGGGCGCCCGGACACCGCCCGGCTCCTGCGTCATGCGGACGCCCTCGTGGACGAGCGCGAGTTCTTCCTGCGCAAGGCGCTGGGCTGGGTGCTGCGCGAGACCTCGCTCCGCGACCCGCGGCTCGTCCTGGAGTGGCTGGAACGGCACGGTTCACGGGTCGCCCCGCTCACCCGGCGGGAGGCGCTGCGCCGCATCGGTCCGGACGCGGCGGGCGGCTGAAACCGCCCGCCGGACGGGTCGCGCGTTACGCGCGTGCGGTGCGGAGCGCCTTGAGTCCGCGGAACCCGATGAAGCCCACAGCCGTCCCCAGGATGAACGAGGTGATCGCGAGGAGCAGGTGGACCCAGAAGTAGGCGGTCGGATCGCCCGCGTCGTCGAACGCGAGTCCGCTGCCGTCCTTCCATAGATTCTTGGCGAAAGTCACCCAAATCACCCACGACCAGACACCGAACGCGAGCAGGAACCAGGAGACGGGACGGCTGAGCTTCATGGACCCAGTATCGCCGCCCGGCACCCGTTCCCCCGCCGGGGGTGCCCCGGCCCCTCCCGCTCCCGGGGCGGGCCGGACGGCGGATCGGCGGACGTCTCGTTCCTGGCGATACGTCAGGAACGGCACCCCCGGCCGACCCGGTCGCGGGGGTGGGCTGTCCTGGCGGTACGCACGGCGGGTCAGGGGCTCCGGGTCCCCATTCACACCCACGCCCTGTACGTTTCCGACCGTGCCTGCTCTGAAAAAGACCGCGCTGACGGTCATCTGCGCCACCTTGATGTCCACTTTTGCCCTGGGTCCGGTGGCCTTCGCCGCGGACAAGGACAAGGACGACGACAAGCAGCCGAGGCCGACCCTGCCGATGTCGAGCATCGGCGGGCCGCAGCTCGCGAAGGAGGGCACCCAGGTGAACCTGGGGCCGGGCGCCCCGGCGTTGCCCACGGAGCTGACCGGCCGCTCCTGGATCGTGGCCGACGCCGAGAGCGGGGACGTCCTCGCGGCGCACAACGCCCACTGGCGGCTGCCTCCGGCGTCCACGCTGAAGATGCTCTTCGCGGACACCGTGCTCCCGGCGCTCCAGCCCTCGACGCTGACCCACAAGGTGACCGACGCCGAACTGGCCGGCCTCGGCGACGGCAGCAGCCTGGTGGGCGTCAAGGAGGACCAGACCTACACGGTCCACGACCTCTGGCTCGGTGTCTTCCTGCGCTCCGGCAACGACGCGGTGCACGTCCTCGCCTCGATGTACGGCGGCGGACAGAGCGACGGCGGCACGGCCGAGGACGGTACGGCCGACGGGGAGAGCGGCGCCGAGGAGCCCGGCGGCGAGGAGGCCGCCGTCGCGAAGACCGTGGCCGCGATGCAGCAGCACGCCGAGGAGCTCCAGGCCCTCGACACCACCGTGGTCACACCGGACGGCTACGACGCCCCGAACCAGGTGTCCAGCGCGTACGACCTCACGCTCTTCGCCCGCAGCGGCATGCAGAAGAAGGACTTCCGCGAGTACGCGGCGACCGCCACGGCCGACTTCCCGGGGGAGGAGAAGGACGGCAAGCGCGAGTCCTTCGAGATCCAGAACACCAACCGGCTGCTCACCGGGGACGCCGGCATCGACCCGTACAAGGGCATCGCGGGCGTCAAGAACGGCTACACCAGTCACGCGGGCAACACCTTCACCGGAATCGCCGAGCGCGACGGCCGGGTGCTGCTGGTGACCGTCATGAACCCGTCGTCCGACGTGAGCCACGCCGTCTACAAGGAGGCTGCCTCACTCCTGGACTGGGGCTTCTCGGCGAGCGGCAAGGTGACCCCGGTCGGCGAGCTGGTACCGCCGAAGTCGGCGGACACCGGCAGCGGTACGGACTCCGGATCGGACGCCGGTAGCGACTCGGGCACCGGTGCGGGCAAGGGGCCGCAGGCCGCCGCGGGGGCGAAGCCGCAGCAGACCGCGGCGAAGGCCGCCGCCGACGCGCCGTCCGGCGGCGTCGGCATCGCCCTGGCCGTGGTCGGCGGGGTGCTGGTGGCGCTCGCGGCGGGCGTGTTCCTGGTCAACCGGCGCTGGCCGCTGCCGGACCTGGTCCGCCGTCGCCCCCGCCCGTAGCGGGCCCCTCCTTCTCCTTCCGCTCCTCCTTCTGCCCCTCCTCCTCCTTGCTGCCGGTGGCGGTCCAGGCGGCGCAGACCAGCAGCAGCTTGGCGGTGAAGTTGATCCACAGGAGCAGGGCGATGGGCACACCGAAGGCGCCGTACATGCTCTTGGAGGCGACGCCGCTCATGTAGCTGCCGAGCAGCAGTTTGAGGAGTTCGAAGCCGACCGCGCCGACCAGGCAGGCCACCACCAGCCGGCGGCGCGGCGGTTCCACTCCGGGCAGCAGGGTCAGCAGGTAGAGCAGCAGCAGGAAGTTGGCCACCACCGCGACCGCGATGGCGGCGGCCTGGAGCAGGACACCGCCCGCGCCGTCCTCGGGGATGCCGATCCGGTCGGCCGTCCAGCCGACCGCGGTGGAGCCGACGGTGGAGAGGACGAGGCTCAGCAGCGCGGCGCCGCCGAGGCCCACCAGCAGTCCGGCGTCCTTCAGCTTGCGGACGACCGGGTTGCCGTCGTCCTGGTCGTCGATGCCCCAGACCGCGCGCAGGCAGTCGCGGAGCGAGCCGACCCAGCCGACGCCGGTGAAGAGGAGCAGCGCACCGGCGACGACCCCGACGGTCCCGGCGTGCGCGACGAGGTTGTCGATGCCGAGCTGGTCGGAGATGCCGGGCACCTGCTCGGCGGTCTTCTGCTCGATCGTGTCGAGCTGGTCGTCCGTCAGCAGCGCGGCGCCGATGGCGGCGCCGACCGCGATCAGTGGGAAGAGCGCCAGGAAGCTGATGAAGGTGATGGCCGCCGCGAGCCTCGTCCAGTGTTCCCGCTCCAGCGTCTCGTAGGAGCGCCACGCGTGCGTCTCCATCAGCCGGGCGAGCGGCGGGCCGACCACGGGGAGTCTCTTCAGCCAGTCCATGACGTACGCGTACCCTCCGGGACCCCGAAAACCTGTGGACGGGACGCACACTTCCGTGCGGCGGGACAAGTTCGACGCCCGCGCGTGCTGACACTCGCTCCACCACCCGTTCCGGTGAGTCCTGTAACAAATGCCCCAAAGAGGTTTTCTCGGGCGATACGGTCATTCGCATGTCCGTCGACACGGTGTCCTTGAGCGGCTCCGGCCGCACCGCCCCGACCACCGCCGTACGGTTCTCTCCCCGTACGTACGAGGAGGCGGCCGACGTCGTGCGCGGGCGCGGGCCCCGGGGAGCGATCGCCCGGGGGCTCGGGCGCGCGCCGGGGGACGCGGCGCAGAACGCCGGGGGCTCCGTCCTCGACATGGGCGCGCTGGACCGGGTCCGCTCCTTCGACGCGGCCACCGGCACCGTGGTCTGCGACGCCGGTACGCGGCTGGACCGGCTGGCCGAAACGCTGCGGCCGTCCGGCTGGTACCTCCCGGTGGTGCCCGGCGACCGCAGGATCACGGTGGGCGGCGCCATCGGCTCCGACGTGCACGGCCACGACCACCGCACGGCCGGATCCTTCACCCGGCACGTGACGGCGATGGAGCTGCTGACGGCGGACGGTTCGGTCGTCACGGTGCTGCCGGGCACCCCGCTCTTCGACGCCACGGCGGGCGGCCTCGGGCTCACCGGGGTCGTCCTCGCCGCCACCCTGCGCTGCCGCCGGATCTCCACCTCGCTGATCGCCGTGGACACCGAACGGGCCGCCGACCTCGACGACCTGCTCGCCCGGATGGCGGGGAACGCCCCCCGCCCTCCGTACGAGAGCGCCTGGATCGACCTGATGGCGCGCGGGCGGGCCACCGGCCGCGCGGTGCTGGTCCGGGGTGCGCACGCACCGCTCGCCGCGCTCCCGGTCCGCGACCGGCGGGCCCCGCTCGGCGCGCCCGCGCTGCTGCCGCCGCTGCCGCCCGTGCCCGCCTTCGCGCCGACCGGTCTGCTCGGCCGCACCGCGATGGGGCTGGTCAACGAGGTCCGCCACCGCACCGCGCCCCGCGCCCGTACCGGGGTGCTGCGGAGCTTCGACGCCTTCTTCCGCTCCCCCGAGGCGCTGCCCCGGCTGCCCGCGCCCGCCGGGCGGGGCGGCTTCGTGCGCTACCAGTTCACGGTCGGTCCCGGCCGCGAGGAGACCCTGCGCCGGGTGGTGCGCCGGCTCTCCACCCGGGCCTGCCCGTCCTCGGTCGCGGTGCTGGAACGGTTCGGGGCGAGCGGGCCCGGCTGGCTGTCGTTCCCGGCACCCGGCTGGTGCCTCGCCGTGGACGTACCGGCCGGGCCGCCCGGCGTCGGCCGCTTCCTGGACGAGCTGGACGACGAGGTCGCCGCCGCCGGAGGACGGGTCGGCCTGGCCCGGGACTCCCGGCTGCGGCCGGAGCTGCTGGCCGCGATGTACCCGCGAGTGGCGGAGTTCCGCGCGCTGCGGGCCGAGACCGACCCGACCGGCGCGTTCCGCTCCGACCTCGCGCGCCGGCTCGGGCTCTGAACCTCCCCGCCCCCTCCCGCCCCAAGACCAGCCAGGAGTGTTCCCGTGAAGGACGCCTTCGGTGCCCCGCAGTCCCTGCTCGTGCTCGGCGGCACCTCGGAGATCGGGCTGGCCACCGCCCGTCGGCTGATCGCCCTGCGCACCCGCACGGTCCGGCTGGCCGGACGCCCGTCGGCGGCGCTGGAGGCGGCGGCGGACGAGCTGCGCGCGCTGGGCGCCCAGGTCTCCACGGTGGAGTTCGACGCCCTGGACCCGGAGTCGCACGCCCCGGTGCTCGGCAAGGTGTTCGCGGAGGGCGACGTGGACATGGTGCTGCTGGCCTTCGGCATCGCGGGCGACCAGGCGCGCGACGAGGAGGACCCGGCCGCCGCGGCGCTGGTCGCGCGTACCAACTACGCGGGAGCGGTCTCCGCCGGTCTGGTGTGCGCGGGCGCGCTCCAGGCGCAGGGCCACGGGTCGCTGGTGGTGCTCTCCTCCGTCGCCGCCGAACGCGCCCGGCGCGAGGACTTCATCTACGGCTCCAGCAAGGCGGGCCTGGACGCCTTCGCGCAGGGCCTCGGCGACGCGCTGTACGGCAGCGGGGTGCGGGTGCTGGTGGTGCGGCCCGGGTTCGTGCGTACCGCCCGTACGGCCGGGCAGCAGGAGCCGCCGCTGGCCACCACCCCGGAGGAGGTCGCCGACGCGATCGTCACGGGGGTGCGCCGGGGCTCGGAGACGGTCTGGGTGCCGGGCGGGCTGCGGGTGGTGATGGCCGCGCTGCGCCACGTCCCCCGCCCGCTCTTCCGGCGGCTCCCCGCCGGGCTCTGAGGGCCGAGGGCCTGAGTCCGGGCCTGAGGTCCGGGGCCTGAGCCCCGGGGCCTGCGGGAGCGGTCAGTACCCCTGTCTGCGGGACCAGGCGAGCATCCGGGCCGCGCCGATGAGGAAGGTCGCCGACCAGGTCACCACGAAGGCGACCACCACCCAGAGGTTCCCGGTGATCATGCCGGCGCCCAGCAGGACGAACGAGACGACGGCCAGCAGGACGAACGTCCGGCGGGACCTGACCAGCCGGCCGAACCGGCCGGGGCGGTGCGGGGTGTCCGGGAACCCGGTACGTCCGCCGGGTGCGTCCGCCGCGGTCGGTGCGCGCAGCGGTTCGCGGCGGGCAGCTGCGGCGGGGCCTCTTCCGCGGGGACTTTCCCGGCCGGTGCCGGGGCCCTCCCGCGGCGGCTTCTCCAGGAGGTCGCGCTCGCCTCCCCTCTCGCGTTCGCCCTCGACATCGCGCCCGAACTGGACGACGGGATCGTCGGGGAAGTCCCGCGCGAGCGAGGCTTCCAGTTGCGCCAGGATCTGACGTTCACGGCTGGAGAGCGGGACCACGCGGACCACCTCCGCGACAGTGACGGATGACGGAACGGCGGCGGGCCGTCGCTCCTCCCTGTGGAAAAATTTTCCCACTCGAACGGCCCACTGTCCCTCCGGCGCCGGAGGCCCCAGGTCAGGACGGTTCAGGACGGGTCGGGACGGCTCGGAGGACCGTGGGAGGCAGGACGGGCCGTGGAGGTCAGGACCCCAAGGCCTGGAGGTCAGGACGGGCCGTGGAGCGAGGGCTCGTCGGCACAGAACCCGCTCTGGACGGGTACGGCGGGCGTGCCGCCGCCCGCGCCGAACGGGAACTCGTTGATCTTGCGCCAGACGCTGTCGGAGCCCTGCTCGTACAGCGCGAAGGAGGTGCAGGTCCAAGCCGCCTCGAACGCCGCGAGCTCCTCGTAGGCCCGGTCCATCGCCGCCTCGTCGATGGAGTGCGCGACGGTGACGTGCGGGTGGTACGGGAACTGGAGCTCACGGGTCAGCGGACCGGAGGCGTCCCGGACGCGCTGCTGGAGCCAGGCGCAGGAGGAGACGCCCTCGACGACCCGGACGTAGACGACGGGCGAGAGCGGGCGGAAGGTCCCCGTTCCGCTCAGCCGCATCGGGAAGGGCCGGCAGTCGGCGGCGATCCGGGCGAGGTGCGCCTCGGCGGCCGGCACCTCGTCCGCCTTCGCCTCGGTCGGCGGCAGCAGGGTGACGTGGGTGGGGATGCCGTGCGCGGCCGGGTCCCCGAAGCCGGCACGTCGCTGCTGGAGCAGGGTGCCGAAGGGCTCCGGGACCGCGATCGAAACGCCGAGCGTTACGGTCCCCACGTCGTGTCTCCTCTGTCGTCGATCGATGGTGCTCGATGACCGCGCGCGCCGGGCGCCGCGGCACCGGCGGTCGCACGGGGCCGTCGCCGCAAGTGTGCCGCGCGCCCCGTGCTCCCGCCAGGGTCCTTCGACTCAGTGCTTGGCGGGCAGGAGGCCCATCCGGTCGTACGCCTGCGCCAGCGTCTCCGCGGCGACCGTCCGGGCCTTCTCCGCGCCCTTGGCCAGCAAGGAGTCCAGCGTCTCCGGGTCGTCCAGGTACTCCTGGGTGCGGGTACGGAACGGCGTGACGAACTCCACCATGACTTCGGCGAGATCCGTCTTCAGCGCGCCGTACATCTGGCCCTCGTACTTCTGCTCCAGCGCCTCGACGGAGGTGCCGGTGAGGGTGGAGTAGATGGTCAGGAGGTTGCTGACGCCCGGCTTGTTCTCGGCGTCGTACCGGATCACCGTGTCGGTGTCGGTGACGGCGCTCTTCACCTTCTTGGCGGTGGTCTTCGGGTCGTCCAGGAGGTTGATGAGGCCCTTCGGCGTGGACGCCGACTTGCTCATCTTGATCGACGGGTCCTGGAGGTCGAAGATCTTCGCCGTCTCCTTGAGGATGTACGGCGCCGGGACGGTGAAGGTGTCGCCGAAGCGGCCGTTGAAGCGCTCGGCGAGGTCGCGGGTGAGCTCGATGTGCTGGCGCTGGTCCTCGCCGACCGGGACCTGGTTGGCCTGGTAGAGCAGGATGTCCGCGACCTGGAGCACCGGGTAGGTGAAGAGGCCCACGGTCGCCCGGTCGGCGCCCTGCTTGGCCGCCTTGTCCTTGAACTGGGTCATCCGGGAGGCCTCGCCGAACCCGGTCAGGCAGTTCATCAGCCAGCCGAGCTGCGCGTGCTCGGGGACGTGGCTCTGCACGAAGAGCGTGCACCGCTCGGGGTCGAGGCCGGCGGCCAGCAGCTGGGCCGCGGCGAGGCGGGTGTTGGCCCGCAGCTCCTTCGGATCCTGCGGCACGGTGATCGCGTGCAGGTCCACCACCATGTAGAAGGCGTCGTGGGACTCCTGCAACGCCACCCACTGGCGCACCGCGCCCAGGTAGTTGCCGAGGTGGAACGAGCCTGCGGTGGGCTGGATTCCGGAGAGCACGCGAGGTCGGTCAGAGGCCATGTGCCCATTGTCTCAGGTGCGCAACCGATCCCGGGCAGCCGGTACTCGGGAATCCCGTACGGCCCCCGGGGCGGCCCTGCTCAGCGGTGCGCGGGCCCGGTGGGGCGGGTGGTGAGAGGAGAAACACGTTGCCGGGGGCGGGCCCGGCGTGCGTGGCGCGCGGGCACGCCGGTGCGGCGCGGGTTTCCCGGGCCGTACGGCGACGGAACGATACAAAGTGGGCGAGACCCCGCCCGCAGCCCCCGACCCGGGCGCGACCCGCCCGGTCCGCACCGCACCCGCCCGCGCCGCACGACGAACGGAGACCCCGTGTCGACCACGGAGAACACCCTCGCCTCCACCGAGGCCCACAGCGCGCACAACTACCACCCGCTGCCCGTCGTCGTCGCGACGGCGGACGGGGCCTGGATGACCGACGTGGAGGGGCGCCGCTACCTCGACCTGCTGGCCGGGTACTCGGCGCTCAACTTCGGCCACCGCAACCGCCGGCTGATCGACGCGGCGAAGGCGCAGCTGGACCGGGTGACGCTCACCTCGCGGGCGTTCCACCACGACCGGTTCGCCGCGTTCTGCACGGAGCTCGCCGAGCTGTGCGGCATGGAGATGGTGCTGCCGATGAACACCGGCGCCGAGGCGGTGGAGACCGCGGTGAAGACCGTGCGGAAGTGGGGGTACACCGTCAAGGGCGTCCCGGACGGCATGGCCAAGATCATCGTGGCGGCGGACAACTTCCACGGCCGCACCACCACGATCGTCAGCTTCTCCACGGACCCGGAGGCGCGCGCGGACTACGGGCCCTACACCCCCGGGTTCGAGATCGTGCCGTACGGCGACCTCACCGCGATGCGCGACGCGATGACGGAGAACACCGTGGCGGTGCTGCTGGAGCCGGTCCAGGGCGAGGCGGGGGTACTGGTGCCGCCGCCCGGCTATCTCGCCGGGGTCCGTGAGCTGACCCGGGAGCGGAACGTGCTCTTCGTCGCGGACGAGATCCAGTCGGGCCTCGGCCGCACCGGGCGGACCTTCGCCTGCGAGCACGAGGGCGTGGTGCCGGACATGTACGTCCTGGGCAAGGCGCTGGGCGGCGGGGTGGTGCCGGTGTCGGCGGTGGTGTCCTCGGCGGCGGTGCTGGGGGTGTTCCGGCCCGGCGAGCACGGTTCGACGTTCGGCGGCAACCCGCTGGCGTGCGCGGTGGCGCTGGAGGTGCTGGCGATGCTGCGGACCGGCGAGTACCAGGCGCGGGCGGCGGAGCTGGGCGCCCATCTCCACCGCGAGCTGGACCGGCTGGTGGGCGGCGGCGCGGTGGACGCGGTGCGCGGCCGGGGACTGTGGGCGGGGGTGGACGTCGCCCCGGCGCTGGGCTCCGGGCGGGAGATCTCGGAGCGGCTGATGGAGCGGGGCGTGCTGGTGAAGGACACCCACGGTTCCACGATCCGGATCGCGCCGCCGCTGGTGATCGAGCGGGAGGACCTGGACTGGGGGCTCGACCGGCTCCGCGCGGTGCTGAGCGGGAAGTGAGACCCGGCACCGCCGCCCGGGAGCGGCGGTGCCGGGGCGCGGTCAGCCGGTGGAGCAGGCGTGGCCGCCGAGCTTGAACACGGCCGGATCGGGACCGGTGTTCGCGGTGGTGGTGTTGAACCCGAAGTCGGCGCTCGCACCGGGGGCGAGGCCGCGGTTCCAGTCCAGCGGCTTCGCCGTGACCGTACGGCCGCTCTGGGCGAGCTCGGCGCTCCAGGTCTGGCCGATCCGCTGTCCGCCCGGGAAGAGCCAGCTCAGCTGCCAGGCGGGGAGCGGGGCGGTGCCGGTGTTGCGGACCCGCACGGTGACGGTGGAGCCGCCGGTCCAGGCGTGCGAGGCGTAGGAGACCGCGCAGACGCGGTCGGCCCGGTCCGCCGCCGTACGGCCGTCGCCCGCGTCGTCCAGGTAGGACGCGATGAAGGCGAGCGGGGCGTTCCAGTTGATGGTGACCTCGTTGGTGGCCCAGGAGCCGTTGTCGTCGAGGTAGCACATGGCCGGGGCGCAGCCGCCGAGCTTCTCGGCGGCCACCGGGTCACCGGCGGCGACGGCGGTCAGGTTGGGTCCTCCGGCGACGGTGCCGGGAGGCGGGTGGGGCAGGTCGGGGTTGCTCTGGTGGGCCCAGAACCGGTGGTGCTGGTTCTCGGAGTACCGCTCGCCGTACCCGGTGACGTACGACAGGCCCAGCGGGTTGCGGCCGAAGAGGTAGTCCGCGCCGCGCAACACGGCTTTTTGGTAAGCGGGTTCGCCGGTGAGGTCGTGGGCGACGGCGAGCACCACCATGTTGTTGAGCACCTGGCTGTTGGAGCCCCAGACGTAGTCCTCGCCGGGCGGCGCGTAGGGCACTCCGTAGAGCTCGGCCGCCGACTGCGCGGCGTAGCGGTCGGCTCCGGCGGTCACGACCGCGCGGACACCGGCGAGTTGGGCGGCGGTGAGGTCGTTGGGGACGGTGGCGAGGGTGAGCACGCCGAGCCCGGCGGTGGAGCCCCAGGAGATGCCGCCGCCCGCGGGGAAGATCTTGTCGGCGTCCCCGTGCAGCGGGGAGGCGAGCAGCGCGGTGCGGTAGGCCGACTCCCCGGTGGTGGCGAAGAGTTCGGCGGCGGCCCAGTAGAACTCGTCGGTCACGTCGTTGTCGCTGTACGTCCCGCCGCCGGTGCCGTCCGCCGGGTCGGCGTAGACGGCGGGGTGGGCCAGGGCGGCCTTCCAGGCGGTGGTGGCGGCCCGGAGGCAGCGGTCGGCGAACTCCTGGTCGTACGGGGCGAAGAGGCGGGCGCACTGGGCGCCGGTCGCGGCGACGTTGAGCGTCGCGGCGGTGGACGGGGCGTGCAGTTCGCGCGGTTGGGTGTCCTGGTCCGGGCGGGTGGGGATGCCGGTCCAGGCGGCGTCGTGCACCTTGTGGTGGACCATGCCCGCGAGCGGCTCACCGGCCGGTACCTGCATGCGGAGCAGGAAGTCCAGCTCCCAGCGGGCCTCGTCGAGGATGTCGGGCACGTCGTTGCCGCGTTCCGGGACGCGCAGGGAACCGTCGGCGAGCTGGGCGCCCTCGGCGTCGGCCGCCGTCAGGGTCCGCTCGTACGTGTCCATCAACTGGGCCACCGCGATACCGCCGTTGACCACGTACTTGCCGTGGTCGCCCGCGTCGTACCAGCCGCCCTGGACGTCGAGGCGGTAGTCGCAGACGCCGGGGACGCAGGGCACGTCGGTGTCGCCCTGGTTGGGGGCCGTACCGGCGTGTCCGGCGGGGCGCGCGTACTCCTCGCCGACGAGGTCCGCCTCGATCGGGATGCCGCTGCGGTTGTGGTAGAAGTACGCCAGCGCGTCGGAGCGGAGCCCGTCGTAGAGGTCCGCGCGCACCGAGAAGGGCTCGCTGACCTGCCCGTCGACGTCCACGGTGTAGCCGTCGCCGACGGTGGTGAGGGCGCTGAAGTCGAAGGTGTGGACGCGCTGCCGGGAAGTCGGGTCCTCGCCGCCGGGGACGGTCGTGCCGGTGGCGGCGGTGGTGCCGTCGGCGGCCTTCACCGTCCAGGTCAGAGGCGCGTCGGCGTCCGTCACCACGGTGCCGCTCTTGGTGCCGTACGGGAGGTAGCCGACCTGGTTGACCCGGACCGGGGAGCCGGTGTCGGGGACGTACACGGGCGGTTCGGCGCCGCCGCGCAGGGAGACGTCGTCGAGGCAGAAGGTGGTGGCCCGCCCGCCGCCGATCTGG
The DNA here is from genome assembly GCF_042728795.1 of Streptomyces sp. NPDC060184. Lineage (NCBI taxonomy): Bacteria > Bacillati > Actinomycetota > Actinomycetes > Kitasatosporales > Streptomycetaceae > Streptomyces > Streptomyces sp. NPDC060184. The sequence continues at coordinate 222,904 of NZ_JBHWYX010000003.1, read as the reverse complement.
AGGGCGACCTGGGCACCGGGCCGGTCGGCCGTGGCGGTGAACGCGTGGGTGACCGTGACCGGTTCGGCCCCGACCGGGTCGGCGGTGGCGAGTTCGGTGGTCCAGGGCTCGACGGCCTCCTGGACGCGGGTCTGCACGGTCAGCGGAGCGGTGGAGGTGGCGGTGTAGCTCAGCAGGTACGTCTCCCCCGCCACGAGAGGGACGTCGTTCTGCCCGACGATCACGTCCCAGGCGTTGGCCGTACCGGCCGGGACGTCGGCGCAGAGGCGCCCGTCGACGACCGTCCCGGAGGTGTTCGCCGTCCACCACCAGGGCGCGGTGCCGTCGGAGAAGTCGCCGTTGGTGATCTGCTCGACGCCTTCGGCGGGTGCGGGCTCGTCGGCGGCGGCGCCGGGTGCGGCGAGGCCCACCGCGAGCAGGGCCGCGACGGCCGCGGCGGCGGACAGGCGCGCGGCGGACCGGGCGCGGGGGCGCGGCGGGAGGAGGCGCGAGGTACGGAGGCGTGGGGGTGGGGCGTTCACCGGGACACCTTTCGTCGTGCGTCGGCGGGGTGCGGGCGCGGGCAGCGACCCGGGGTGGGAGCGCTCCCATGGACCGGACCCATTCTGGAGTCCCGTCTGCACTTCCGCCAGGGTCATGACAGGGCCAAGTCTCAGGTGGCGCGCATCCGCCCCTCGCGGGACACGAGGCCGCTCCGGCGGGCCGGCCTGTGGATCGGCGACCCGGTGGGGTGGAAGCGCCACCGCCCGCCGGTGCGCCGCCGCGGCGCACCCCCTTCTCCGGACCGTACCGCCGCGTCCCCGTATCGCTCCGGGTACGCGGCGGTTCGTCGACCTCACCCCAGCGTCACCGTCAGCACCGGCGGGTACGCCGTGTTCTCGCGGGAGTTGATGACGACGGCGAGGCCGGGTGCGTCCTGGGCCAGGGCGAGGGAGACCGGTCCGGGGGCCGCCGCCGTGACGTGGGCGGTGACGTCGAAGGCCAGCCAGGACGGTACGGCGGTGGCGGCGGCGTCCGCGCGGGCCGTGCCGAGGGCGGGGCGGGTGTTCCAGGTGAGGGCGGATTCGGTCCAGGCGGTGTCGGCGACCCCGTGCGCGGTGACGACGGCGTCGGTGCCGCCGGAGTCCGAGACGAATCCGTGGACGGAGAGGGTGGCGGACGTGATCCGGCCGGCGAGCGCCGAGGTGTCGAAACGCAGGTACGACTGGCGGTTGTAGCCGCTGCCGGTGGCGTTCTTCACCACCAGGGTGGTGGCGGTGCCGTAGGAGGTGCCGGCGTACGCGCCGTCCCGGACGTACCCGTCGGCGACGGGAGCGAGGACCGCGCCGGTGACCGTGAAGACGGCCTCGGCGGTGGCTCCTGCGGCGCCCGCCGTGTTCACGGTGAGGGCGAGGGCGGGCGCGGCGGTGTCGACGGTGATCCGGGGGTCGGTGCGCACCGCCGTACCGGTGTGGACGAGCCGTACGGAGACCGAGGACGCGGTGTGCGTGGGGTCGGAGACCGCCACGGTCAGCGTGGACCCGGTGCGGCGCAGGATCACCGAGCAGGGCGCGCCGACGGTGATGCCCGCCGCCGTTCCGGCCGTGAAGAAGTTGGCGGCGACGATCCCCGAGCCGTTGTCGCGGATCGCCTGCACGGCCGGGGTGTTGGCGAGGACCTCCACGGTGGGAGCGGCGGCGCGGGCCGCCGTGCGGGCGGCGTCGGCGCCCGGCAGCAGGACGTAGGCGTACGCGCCGTTCGCCGGGGCGGTGCCGTGGGAGAGGCCGAGGGAGAGGTAGCGCCGGGTGGTCGCGGCGGTGGTGCCGCCGGTGTTGATGTCGTGCCAGGAGCCGGTGCGGTCGGTGCGGTCGGCCTTGACGGTGGCGCCGCCGGGGAAGAGGTAGCCGCCGACCCCGGCCAGGTGCGCCCAGCCGGTGACGGCGAGGGTGGCGGACCAGCCCGGAGTGATGGGCTGGGCGGTGCCGTCGACGGTGAGCTTCGGGGTGCGGGCCCCGGGGGCGCCGAGGTTGCGGTGCTCGACGGTGGTGGTGACCTCGGCGCCGCTGCCGCCGGTGATGCCCGCGCCGAGGCAGACGACGGAGTCGTCCAGGCAGAACCACGACTTCTTCGCGGTGAGGGTCGAGCCGTGGGCGCGGAAGTCGAGGCCGAGGCTGCCGTACGCGCCGCCGAGGCTCGCCCCGCCCGCCCAGGTCGCGGCGGGGCGGGTGCCCGTACCGGCGGCGTCGGCGAGGGCGAGGGCGTCGGTGGTGGTGCCGGGCATCCGCTTCGGGTCGGCGGTGGGCCAGAAGTCGTCGGTGAAGTGGCCGGGGTCGTCGGCGAGATAGAGGTAGGCCATGCCGTCGCCGGTGTGCCAGCCGTGCAGGTTTTCGCCGTTCATCGACTCGTACCGGGCGATGCGTGCGGAGGAGAGGGCGAGCGCGAGGGCCCAGTTCTTGCCCCGGTGCACGGCCCGGTCCATGTTCGGGAACTGCGTGTGCCCGACCGGTTCGGGGAGGGCGTCGATGTCGCTGTCGTTCAGCACGGGGGCGGCGAGGGCGACCCCCGCGATTCCCGCGGTGGCGCTGTAGGGGGCGTACGCCTCGCCCCGGGTGATCCACCCCTTCGCCAGACCCTTGAAGCGGGTGGCCTGGGCGGTGGTCGGGGCGGAGAGCGCGGCGCGCAGGACGGCCTGGGCGGTCAGGTTGCCGTCGTAGAAGTCGGTCTCGGCGGCACGGCTGACGGCCCGCCCCCGGACCGCGTCCATGCAGAGGCCGTTCCAGATCCAGGGGGCGAAGGCGGTGTCGACCGAGGTGTGGATGTGCGCGGCGGCCGGGTCGGTCACCTCGTGCGGGGAGCCGTGCAGCAGTTGGAAGAGGTTGGTGAGCCCGCGCAGCAGCACCATGCCGTACGTACCGGTGTACGGGATGTACGAGTGCTGGACGAAGGACCCGTCGGCGTAGAGCCCGTCGTCCGAGGTGACGTACGGGAACACGTCGGAGAGGCCCGCGACGGCGGCGGCGAGGCGTTCGTCGCTGCGGCCGAGGACGCCGCGCAGGGCGACGACCTGGCAGAGGTCGACGCGGTTGGCGCCGGTGGAGGTGGTGCGGTCGGCGCCGTAGCGGTTCTGGGTGGGGTCGGGCACGAAGTGGTCGATCGCCGCCGTCCAGTCGGCGATCCGGTCCTCGGTGAGCAGCGGGTGCACGAGGGTCATGGCGTTGGTGAGGGCGACCGGGCAACCGATCTCCCACTCCCACCAGTTGCCGCTCTCCACGGCGGTGGCGTGGTACGCCTGGGCGTGCAGGAAGTCGAGCCCCGCCACGATGTCGGCGCCGAGCGACGCGGAGCCGTACAGCGCGCGCCCGGTGCCGTCGGTGGCCGTGGTGCCCTCGGTGGCGTAGGCGGTGGCGAGCGAGGCGAGCGCCTTGTACCCGGCGGTGATGTTGGCGGGGACGGTGAGCGGCTGGCCGGGCCAGAGGGATCCGGCCGCGGCGTCCGGCGCCATGGTGTTCCACAGGCCGGTGGCGGTGGTCGAGAGCACGGCGAGCGCGGGGGCGTAGTCGGCGTCGCCGGCGTCGATGTCACCGCCGGTCAGCAGGGCGGCCCAGGTCGCGCGCAGGACGTCGAAGGCGTCGCCGTCGGCTGCCGCCGGGGTGGCGCCGGGCAGCAGCTGGAGGCCGCCCGCGGCGCCGGCCGCGGCCAGCGCCAGCGCGGACAGGAAGCCGCGGCGGCCGAACGGTACGGCGGTGATCTCGTGCACTGAATCCTCCTGGGGCGTGTTCCGAAAGGAGCGGAGCTTCGAAAAGTGCCGTGGTGCGGACCTCGGTGGTGCCGTGGGAGCTGTGGCGCGGGCATCTCGGTGGTGCGGCCGGTGCCGTGAGGAGCGGTGCGGGGATCAGGGGCGGGGCCGGGCGGCGGGGGCCGGGCGGCGGGGGTCAGGCGGCGGGGGCACCGACCGGGGCGGGGGTCTCGGCGCGCTCGCCGGTGGCGCTGGAGCGGTAGACGGCCTCGACGACCTCGACGACGTGCCGCCCGTGGTCCGCCGACACGGCCGGGGGCTGTTCGCCGCGTACCGCCGCACGGAACGCGGCGAGCTGCGCGGCGAACGCCCGGGGCACGTCCTGGGGGGATTCGGCGGCGAGCACCGTGGGAACGCTGCCGGGCGCGTGCTCGGTGTGCAGGGTCGCGCCGGAGCCGCGCGCCACCCGGATCGCGCCGCGCTCGCCGATCAGCAGCAGTTCGTCGCGGGAGGGCAGTCCGGTGCTGGTGACCCCGATGTGCCCGACGAGGCCGCCTTCCAGCTCCAGCCGGGCCATCATGTCGGTCTCGATGCCGGGCAGCGCACCGGCCCGGTGCACGGCGTTGGCGCTGACCGCGCGGACCCGGCGGCCCGCCAGCCAGACGAGCCGGTCCACGCAGTGCGTACCGATGTTGACGAAGACGCCGCCGCCGGACACGGCCGGGTCGAAGAACCAGGCGGGGCGGCTGCCCGGCCGGTAGTCGGTGGAGCGCCAGTCGCTGACGGCGAGGAGTTCGCCGATGGCATCCGCGTCGAGGGCCGCGCGGGCCGCCACCATCGGGGGCAGGAAGTGCTGGATGTGCCCCACGAAGAGCACCACCCCGGCGTCCGCGCAGACGCGCTCCATGAGCGCGCACTCGGCGGAGTCGGTGGCCATGGGCTTCTCGACCAGGACGTGCAGAGCGGCGTCCGCGCTGTCGGTCACGATCGCGGTGTGCAGCGCGTGCGGGGTGTTGACCACGACGGCGTCGACGGTGCCCGAGGCGATCAGCGCGCGGTGGTCGGTGAACACGGCGGCGCCCAGGGGCTCGGCGACCCCGCGCGCGGTCGCCTCCACCAGGTCGCAGACGGCGGTGACGCGCACCCCGGGGGTGGTCGCGGCGGCCTGCGCGTGCAGGACGCCGACCGCGCCGGCGCCGATCAGACCGAGCCGAATGTCCGTCACGAGGTGATCTCCCGTTGCTTGGGTGAGGGGGTGGGGGTGGGGGTGGGGGTGGGGGTGATGGTGGTGGTGGACGTGGATGTGGGGATGGGGGTGGCCCCGGGGCGGGTGGCCGCTTCGTGGCCTGTGGGCCGGGGGCCGGTGGCTCCGGGACCGGAGGGCCGCGCGCCGCAGGACTGGCGGACGGTGATGCTGGGGCGCAGCAGGATGCGCCGGCGTGCCGATCCGGGTTCGCGCAGCCGCCGCAGCAGCGTCTCGGCGGCGGTGCGGCCCAGCAGGTGCTTGGGGGGCGCCACGGCGGTGAGCGGGATGTCGGCGAGGTCGGCGATCTCGTCGTCGTACGCGACGAGGGCGAGGTCGCCGGGGACGGTGAGCCCGGCCCGGCGGGCGGCGCCCTCCAGGAGGGCGGCCTGCCGGTCGCCGAAGCAGACGGCGGCGGTGGCTCCGGCCGTACGGAGCACGGCGAGGGCACGGTCGGCGGTGGCCGGGCTCCACTCCTGCCGGGACGCCTCGAACTCGACGGTCGCACAGCCGAGTTCGGCCGCCGCCTGCCGGTACCCCTCGGTCAGGGGCGGGGCGGTCGGGGCGGGGGCCCGCAGCACGAGGCCGATCGAGCGGTGGCCGAGTCCGGCGAGGTGCCGTACGGCGTCGTAGGCGCCCGCCTCGTGGTGGGTGCAGACGTACTCACTGATGTCGCCGAGCGAGGTGCCGCGCCGCTCGATCAGGACGGCGGGTACCGGCAGGGCGGCGATCCGCTCCAGGTAACTCGCACGGTGCTCCGCCCCGTTGAAGGTGGGGACGAGCAGCAGCCCGTCCGCGCCGCCGTCGAGGAGGTCCGCGATGTCCCGGGCCTCGCGCTCCTGGTCGTACCCGGAGCAGGTGAGCAGCAGGCGGGCTCCCGCGGCGGAGAGTCCCTCCTCGATGCCCTGGAGGACCTGCGGGTAGTAGAAGGTGGTGTCGGGGACGAGTACGCCGATCAGGGCGCGGGCGGCACGGGGGACGTCGGGTGCCAGGACGAAGGTGCCCGAGCCCTGCCGCCGCACGACGAGCCCTTCGGCGATGAGTTCGTCCACCGCGCGGCGCACGGTGGAGACCGACGACCCGCTGCCGAGCGCGAGTTGCTTCTCAGTGGGCAGGCGTCCGCCGACCGGCCACACGCCGTCCCGCACCCGCTGCCGCAACTCCTGGGCGAGCACGCGGAACTTGAGGTCCTTGGGCCCCTCCGCACCGGCCGGTCCGGCCGCGCCGGCCGTGCGGTCGGGCTGCCCCCCGGACGGGCCACCGGGCACCCTCCCGTCCGGCAGGTCGCCGGACATGTCTCCGGGCATGCCTCCGGGCATCTCGGCGGCGGTCTCGTCGGGCATGTCGTCTCCCTCGCAGGTCACTTGACGGAGCCGACGGTCATGCCTTCGATGATCCGGCGGCCCAGCCATACGTAGCAGGCGAGGACGGGCAGTACGACCACGGCCACGCCCGCGAACAGGCCGCCCCAGTCTGCGCCGTTGTACTGCATCTGCTGGAGGAAGCCGAGGAGGGCCAGGGAGAGCGTCTGGTGGTCGGTGTTCTGGATGAAGACGAGGGAGAACACCGTCTCGCCCCAGTGCTGGATGACGTTGAGGATCAGCACGGTGACCAGGCCGCCGCGCGCGAGCGGCAGCATGACCTGCCAGAAGGTGCGGAAGGCGGAAGCCCCGTCCAGCGCGGCGGCCTCCTCCAGCTCCACCGGCAGGGTCGAGAAGAACCCGGTGAGGAAGAAGACGGCGAAGGGAAGTGAGGTCGCGACGTAGACCACGACCAGGCCGAACAGGCTGTCGACGAGGAGCAGTTTGTTCATGACGACGAAGAGCGGCAGCATCACGACCTGGGCGGGGATGCCGAGCCCGAGGGCGAAGAAGAGGATGAATCCGCCGTTGAACCGGGTGGTGACCCGGCTGAGGACGTACGCGGCGGGCGCGGCGAACACGAGGGTGATCACGGCGGTGCCCGCCACCACGACGACGGTGTTGAGGGCCGCCGGTCCGAAATTTCCCTCGCTCCAGGCCCGCGCGTAGTTGTCCCAGTGCAGGGAGCGCGGCAGATGCCACGGGGAGCTGAAGATCTCGTCGCCGCTCTTCAGCGAGGAGAGCAGCAGCCACAGCCCGGTGAGGACGTTGAAGCCTGCGACGATCCAGACCACGGGGACGCCGAGGACCTGGGTGGTGGTGAGCCGGCCCCTCATGCGGGCGAGGCGGCCGGGGGGACGACCGGACGTGGTGACGGCCATGGCGGCGGGGCCTCCTGTGGTCTGGGGTGCGGGGTGTCCCGGGGGTGCGGGGCAGGGGGACGGGTCAGAACTGCACGGTGTCGCGCCGCATGACGCGGCGGATCAGCACGACGAGGACACCGACCAGGGTCACCATCACGACGGCGCTCGCCGCGGCGGAGCCGTATCGGGGTACGCCACCGGAGGCGAACGCCTCCCCGTAGGTGTAGAGCGCGGTGTTCCACACCCCGGCGTCGGGCATCTGTCCGGCCGCTCCGGCGAAGGCGTAGATGAACTCGAAGACCTTGACGGCGCTGATGGTCCAGAGCACCGCGCAGACGCCGACGACCTCCCACATCAGGGGCAGCGTCACATGGCGGAACTTCTGCAGGGCGTTGGCTCCGGCCAGCTCGCAGTCCTCGTACAGCTCCGGCGGGATCTGGTCCACGGCGGCCATCAGGATGGTGGTGTAGAAGCCGGTCGACGTCCAGACCAGGCCGACCATGATGACCCGGAAGATATTGCCCTGGCCGAGCCAGTTCGGCGGGTGCTCCATGCCCAGGGCGCCCACCAGCGCGTCGGCGAGCCCGTCGTGCTGGAAGAGGAACCCCCAGAGGATCGAGAGCACCACGCTCGGGACGATGTTGGGGAAGAAGAGGATGGAGCGGGCGGCCTTGCGGCCCTTCATGTCCCGGAGCACCATCGTCAGCCCGAAGGAGACCAGGAAGGTCAGCCCGCCGACGCCGAGGATGATCCACAGGGTGTTGGTGAAGGACTGCTGGAAGGTCGGATCGTCGAACAGACGGCGGTAGTTGTCGACGCCGACGAAGGTCATGGGGCCCGCCCCGGCCCACTTGTTGAAGCTGAGCCACACCGTGTAGAGCGACGGTCCGGCGAAGAAGACGACGTAGACGAGGACGGCCGGCGCGAGGAGCGGCCAGAACAGCTTGCGGCGCCGCGCGGCGAGCGGGCTGGTGCGGGTGGCGGTGGGGCGTACGGCTGACGGCTTCCCGCCGGTGCGCGCTCCGCCCACCGTCCCACCGCCGGTGCGCGGGTCGGCGGCTTTCGCTTCGGTGGCCGTCGGTTCGGTGGCCGTCATCTCGGTGGCCGTCACGAGGCGTTCTTCCAGTAGTCGGCGGTGCCGGACTTGAGCTTGCCCGCGAAGGACTCGGCGCTCAACTTTCCGGTGATGAAGCTGGTGTTGAGCGGCTGGAAGACCTTGGTGTACCACTCGGCCGCGGTCTCCTTGACCCCGTCGAGCGTCTTGACGGGTGTACCGGCGGCCAGGGCCTTCTGCGCGTCGGCGAGTTCGGCCGGCGCGGGGATGTCCGCACGGGGGGTGATGTTCTTGGCCTCGGTGGAGATGCCGGAGAGCTGCTGCTTGGCGAAGAAGTAGGCGATGAACTTGCTCGCGGCGGTGGTGTTCTTCGCCTTCTTCGGGATGGAGAAGCCGATGAGCGAGATGTCCTGCGCCTGCTTCCCGCCGTCCGTGTTCACCGCCGGTACGGGGAACGAGCGGTAGGTGAAGCCGGGCGAGGCGAACTCGGCGGTCTCGCTGGGCGCGAAGGTGCCCAGCAGCAGGAAGTCCGACTTGCCCTTGGCCCACTTCTGCTGCACGGCGGGCCACTTGGAACCGTCGTAGCCCCCGGTGAAGTCACCGGCCTCGACCAGGTCCTGAACCCGCTTCAGCGCGGCGACGAACTCCGGCGCCTCGAAGGCCTTTCCGGTCGGGTCGGTGGCCGCCTTGCCGAAGGCGCCGGGGCCGAGTGCGCGCAGGACCGCGTAGTACGTCCAGTAGGCGGAGTAGTCCGCGATGTCGGCGTCCAGCGCGAGCGGGCCGTCGCCGCGCTCCTTCTTCCGGTCCGCGAGCAGCGCCGTGAACTCTTCCCAGGTGGCCGGCGGCTTGGCGGCCATGGCGGGCAGGGCCTTGCCGTCGTACCAGACCTGGGTGGTGAGCACCTCGTAGGGGATCTGCCAGAGGGCGCCCTTGTCCGTGTTCAGGTCGCGGTAGGCGGCCGGTACGACGCTGCCGACGGTGCTGCCCGTCTCGCCGGGTATCTCCTGGTCGAGCACGGACGTGAGGTCGAGCGCCTGGCCGGTGGCCTGGAGTTGGGCGTAGGCGAAGCGGTCCGCCGAGTCGACCAGGTCGGCGGGGACGTTGGCGGTGTTCAGGGTGGGAGCCAGCTGCTGGACGACCTGCCGGCCCTTCCACTGCACCCGGACCTTGATGCCGGTGTCCTTGGTGAACGTGTCGATCGCGGCCTGCAACACCTTGGCCTGCGGTTCGTTCTGCTTCCACATCGACCAGTAGGTGAACGAGTCGCCGCCCCCGCCGGCCGAGGAGGCGCCGGACGAACATGCGGATGCCGTGAGGCCGAGGGTCGCCGCCAAGGCGACGGCGAGAACGGTGCGGCGCGAAAGGCGCGCGGATCGGTCGGAAGGCATGGCTCTCCTCGGAGACGGGGGTCTGAGGCGGGGCGTGCGAAGTGGCCCAATGATTTCCAGCCATTCATAGAGCGGTCAATCGCTCTTGAAGCGCATGAATTACATATGAATTTGGGACCCCTCGGCAGCCGATCCGGCACACGCCCTAGAGAGCAGGTAGTAGCGGGTGACCGGCACGGGACGCGTAGGCGAACCCGATCCCAAGACATCAGCAATTCATTCGCCTGAAACAGTTGACTTATTCGGCCACCAGACCCCACGCTCTGCACAGTCCGGCGTACGCGCCGTGTGGCTGCCGGGAGCCGGTGGTGCCACCACCACCACCGCCCGGCCCACCGGGTCCGACCCCGCACTCCGGCGCCCGGCCCCGGACCCGGCGCCCGGCTCCGTACCCGCGCGCCCGGCCCCCGTACCGCGGCGCCGGTCCGGGCCCCCGCCGGGGCGGCCCGCCTCACGTCCGGTCCAACCGAGGAGGACCCCCATGGCCAGCCGCGACCCGTACCGCCCCAACGTCCTGCTGATCCTCTCGGACGACCAGGGGCCGTGGGCCATGGGCTGTGCGGGCAACGACGAGATCCACACCCCGCACCTCGACGCGCTGGCGGACCGCGGGGTCCGTTTCAGCCGCTTCTTCTGCACCTCGCCGGTCTGCTCGCCCGCCCGCGCCTCGCTCTTCACCGGCGAACTCCCGTCCCAGCACGGGGTGCACGACTGGCTCTCGTACCATCACGCCGGGCGGACGGGCATCGACTTCCTGTCCGGAAGGACCCTGTTCACCGACGTCCTCGCCGACGCGGGTTACCGCCTCGGCCTCAGCGGCAAGTGGCATCTGGGCGCCAACGACCGCCCCCGCAAGGGCTTCGTGCACTGGTACGCGCACGAGAGCGGCGGCGGCCCGTACTACGGCGCCCCGCTCTACCGGGACGGCGTGCGGACCGAGGAGCCCGCGTACCTCACCGACGCGCTCGCCGCCGACGCGCAGGACTTCCTCACCGCCGAGTCCGACCGGCCCGAGCCCTTCCACCTCTCCCTGCACTTCACCGCCCCGCACAAGCCGTGGAAGGGCCACCACCCGCCCGAGTACACGGCGTTGTACGAGGACTGCGCCTTCGACAGCTGCCCGCAGGGCCCCGCACACCCCTGGCAGCCCGTGGACGAGAACGGAGCCCCCGTCGGCGGCGAGAGCGACACCCGCGAGGCCCTGATCGGTTATTTCGCCGCCACCACCGCGATGGACGCGGCCATCGGCCGGGTGCTCGACCGGCTCGACGCGCTCGGGCTCAGCGAATCGACGCTGACCATCTTCACCAGCGACAACGGCTTCAACGCCGGGCACCACGGCATCTGGGGCAAGGGCAACGGCACCTTCCCGCAGAACATGTACGACAGCTCGGTCCTGGTCCCCTTCCTGATCGCGCAGCCCGGCCGCATCCCGGCCGGCCGCCACAGCGAGGCGCTGCTCTCCCAGTACGACGTACTCCCGACGCTGGTGGAACACCTCGGCATCGGCCACCGCCACGACCCCGCCCTCCCGGGCCGCTCCTTCGCGGACATCCTGGCGGGAACGGACGGCGGCACGGACCGCACGGACGCCGCCGCGCACCCCGGCGCGGACGCGGATGCCCACCCCGGCACGGACCGTACGGACGCCGGTGCGCACCCCGGCGCGGACGACAGCGCCGGGGCGTCCCCCGACCGCGAACGCGTCGTCGTCTACGACGAGTACGGCCCGGTCCGCATGATCCGCACCCGGGACCTCAAGTACGTCCACCGCTACCCGCACGGCCCGCACGAGTTCTACGACCTGGCCGCGGACCCCGGTGAGGAGTACAACCTCGTCGACGACCCGGCCCGCGCCGCCGAGCGCACCGATCTCGCCGCCCGCCTGGACGCCTGGTTCGCCCGGTACGTGGACCCGGCCCAGGACGGCGCCCGGCTGCCGGTCACCGGCTCCGGCCAGCGGACCCCGGTCACCCCCGGCTCGCTGCCGACCGCCTTCGAACCGGCCCCCGGCAGCGCCTCCTGAGACGGCGGTGCGGGGCGCGTCGGGTACGCCCGCGCCCCGCACCGCCGGGCCCGCGCGCCACGCCCGCGCGAGCCGATCGCGCCCCGGTCAACCTGCCTCCCGGATTTCATCCCCCCGCTCCCGACCGGCGGTCCGGCCATCCGGAGCGGGCGCCGTGACGACGCCGGTAGGGCCCGGACGCATGCACCCGGATGACCCCCGCGCAGGTCGGTCTCCGTTTCCATACCAACCGGCCCGTTTCTGCCTCACTCTTAGGGATGCCGGGACGCCCACCAGGCGTACCGAAGAGCACCACCAGGGTGCGGAGAGGACGAGAAGAGTGAACGCCAAGAGAAGCGAACCCGCCGTCGGGGCGCTGGTGGTGGACGCGTCACGCCCGGGGGTGATCGGCGAGTTCCGGAGCGTCGCGGGCACCCACTGGCAGCTGCGGCCGGTGGCCGGAGGGGCCGAATGGCAGGCCGATCCGGAACAGGTCAGGTTCGCGGACCCCGCCGAGCGGCTGCGCGCCGAGAACGCGCGGTGCAACGCGCGGAGCCGGGGCGAACGGCTGTGACCCGCGAGGGCACGGGTCCACCCCCCTTGGGCCCGCGCCCCGCGACCGGCGACTCGGGGCCCCCGACCGGCGACTCGGGGCTCCCGACCGGCGCCTCGTGGGCCCCCGGCCGGCGCCGGGCCGGCCGGGCGCCACTGCGGCTCCCCTCCGCCCCGCGGACGCTCTTTGGGATGCAACATCCCCGTTCCCCCCAGGAGTTCGCGCTTGCCACGCTAAGTTCCTGCCGGTCCCGTTGCCGAACCCGGAGAGGCGAACAGACGATGCAGCGTACGGAGTTACTGCCCCCCACCGACGTGTGGCTGCTGGTACGGGCGCTCCCCGTACCGCTGCAGGGCGCGACGCAGAGGCTGGCGGACGCCCTCGCGGAGATCCACGGCCCGAGGTTCGCCGTCTGGCACACCAACGAGTTCGTGTTCGGCGTCCACCAGGGGCGGCTGTTCCTGCGGACCCTGGGCGGCGCGGAGGTACCCGCCCCGAAGGTCGTCCTCATACGCCAGACCCCCGGCTCCATGCACTACGACCGCGAGGTGACCCTGCTGCGTCATCTGGAACGCATGGGGGCCACCCTCGTCAATCCGCTGGCGGCGCACCTCCTCTGCCGCAACAAGGTCTGGCAGACGCAGGAACTGGCCCTCGCCGGACTTCCGGTGCCCGACACCCTCTCGTACGGGACGGCGCCGCTGGAGGGCGTGGTCCGCACCACCGGCCTCGACACCCCGTGCGTGGTCAAGTCCGTCACCGGCCACAAGGGCAAGCAGGTCTTCCTCGCCCCCGACACCCACCTGCTGCGCGGCATCGCGGGCGCCCTGGCCCAGGAGACCCCGCACCTCTTCCAGGAATACGTCTCCCACTCCCACGGCCGGGACCTGCGGCTGATCGTGGTCGACGGGGAGACCGTGGGTGCCGCCGTCCGCACCGCCCGCAACGGCGGCCTCGCCTCGAACATCGGCCAGGGCGGCTCGGCCACCATCTGCCCGGGCGAGTTCCCGGAGGCGGAGGCGCTGGCCGTACGGGCGGCCGAGGCGATGGGGCTCGCCATCGCCGGGGTGGACCTCCTCTTCGCCTCCGAGGACGCCTTCACCGTCTGCGAGGTCAACGCGGTGCCCGGCTGGCGCCCGCAGATGACGGCGGTCGTGCCCGCCGTCACCGCATGCGTCGGCCGCCGCTTGAAGGCGGCCGACGAGTCCGCCGGAAGACCTCTGCCCGAGCCGACCACCCCCTGACCGGCCACGGATGACACGCACCGGCCGGACGGGCGGCCCTGCCGGTCCGCGCGCCTCCGTCTGCCAGGCTGAGCCCTGACACCGGCGGGTATGCATCCGGGGCGCCCGGTCAGGTACTCGGCACGCCTGCACCGCGGTCCCACCGCCCGGGTGGGACCGCGGCGCAGGCGCAGGAAAGGGACGGACAGACGACATGCAGGTGACCGACATCGGGCTGGACAGCCCGCTGCTGGACGTGGTGTACGACGAACTCCTCGTCCCCAACTTCCCGAACCACGAACTGATCACCCGCGAGGAGCTGCGCGCAGGGCTGAAATCGGGGGCGCAGTGGATCTCGGCCGTCGTCCGCGAGGGCCGCCCCGACGGTGCCGCCATCGCCGAGTGGTCACCGGCCGGCAGGGTGCTGCTGCTCTCGTACATGGCGGTGCGCCGGGACCTGAGATCCTCGGGCATCGGCGGGGCCCTGATGGCCGAGATCCGCAGCGGCTGGCAGACCCGGGTCCACCCGCTGCTGACCCTCGCCGAGGTCGAGCACCCCGCCGCGCACACCCCGGACGGCGAACACGGCGACCAGACCGCCCGTCTGCGCTTCTACGCCCGCCACGGCGCCCGTGTCCTGGACGTGCCCTACTTCCAGCCCTCCCTGCGCCCCGGCGCCGCCAGGGTGCCCGGCATGGTGCTGGCGCTGCTCGCCACCGCGCCGGAGCTCGCGGACGCGGCCGACAGCGCGGCGGTCGTTCCGTCCGAGCCGGTCCGGACGTACATGAAGGAGTACTTCGAGGAGGCCGAGGGCGCCGTACCCGACGACCCGGCGACCACCGCCCTGTTCGCCGCGATGCCGCCCGCCGGCATCGCCCTGCTGCCGATCGACGACATCGCGTCCCTGCCGTGCACCAGGGACGTGTGACCTCAGGACGAACCCGCACGCGTGAACGCACACCGCCCCGGCTCCGTCGTGGAGCCGGGGCGGTGTGCCGGTCGCCGGTTCGCCGTGGACCCGGGCGGGCCGGTCGCCGGTTCGCCGTCGTGGCGGCCCCTCAGTCCTGGGGGCGATTGCGGCAGAGGCAGAACGGGTGCCCGGCCGGGTCGGTGTAGACCTGCCAGCCGTAACCGGATTCGCCGACGAAGCTCTTCAGGAACGTCGCCCCCAGCTCGACCACCCGCTGGTGCTCGGGCTCGAACTCGTCCACCTCGAAGTCGAGATGGAACTGCTGCGGGTGCTCCTGGCCCGGCCAGACGGGCGGCTGGTAGGACTCGACCCGCTGGAACGACAGCTCGATCCCGTCGTTGCGCAGGTTGACCCAGTCCTTCTGACTGATCTCGGTGTTGATCTCCCAGCCCAGCAGCTCGGCGTAGAACTCGGCCAGCTTCCAGGGATCGGGGCAGTCGAGGATGACGTCGGTGAACTTCAGCATCGGAGCATCATAGGCCGCACCGGCGCACACCCCCGGTGAATAAGTGTGCGCGTTCCGGGGGCTGTTCGGGGCGGACGGGCGGTGATTCCGTGGCGCCCCGGCGACCGTCCGACGACCGCTCCGGAAACCGCTCCGGGGCCCGGCCGCGACGCTCCCCGGAGCAGGTCACCGCGCTCCACGGGAGGGTGGTGCCGGGGCTTTTCCGGGGCAGACGCCCACTCTCCGGGAATACCGGCCAACGGCTCGGTATCGCCGGCCACCGTCAGAGAGAGGGAGGTCCACCGTGGAGTGGAAGCTGGACGAGGAGTTCGGGACGCCCGGCGGGACGATCCGATGGAACCGCTTCGGCGGCGGGGACCCCGTCGTGCTGGTGCACGGCACCCCGTACTCCTCGTACCTCTGGCGGGACATCGCACCGGCCCTCGCCCGCACCCGTACGGTCTACGTCTTCGACCACCTCGGCTTCGGCCGGTCGGACCAGCGCGAGGGACAGGACCTCGGCCTCGCGGCCCACGCGCGGAACTTCGCCGCGCTCCTCGGTCACTGGGGGCTGGAACGCCCCAGCGTCGTCGCGCACGACATCGGCGGCGCCGTGGCCCTGCGGACGCTGTTGCTGGAGAAGCGGGACTACCGGGACCTGACCTTCATCGACGCGGTGAGCGGGGGCGACTGGGAGCGGGGTCTCTTCCGGCTCTTCCTGGAGCACGCGGACGTCTTCGGCCGACTTCCGGGGTACGCGCACGAGGCCCTGGTCGCCGCCCATCTGCGTCACGCCACGCACTCCGGCTTCCGGCCGGGCGTCCTCGACGCGCACCTCGCCCCGTGGCGGGGAGCCGAGGGGCAGGCCGCCTTCTACCGGCAGTACCGCCAGATCCGGCAGGCGGACACCGCCGCGTACGAGGATCTGCTGGGCGACGTCTCGATTCCGGTACGGATCGTCTGGGGACGGGAGGACCGCATCCTTCCCCCGGAGTACGCACGATGGCTGCACGAACACGTCCCGCACGCCGAACTCCACTGGATCGAGGACGCGGGCCATCTCCTCCAGGAGGACGCGCCGGGGCAGCTCATGGCCCATCTCACCGCCGGATTCCCTCCGGGTGCGTGAGGCGGAGTCGGAGCGGTCGGCTGGTGAGGGTGCGCGGCGGTTCACCCGTCCCGGCGGTGGTGGCGGACCAGGACACGGGCCGGGCGCACCTCACGGCAGCACCCGGCAGAGCGCGTCCAGGGTCCCCTTCCAGGCACTGTCGGGCGGGGAGCCGTAGCTGATGACCAGTGCGTCGCGCTCCCGTTCGGCGTCCGGGTGGCGGAAGAAGGAGAGGCCTTCCAGGGCCAGTCCCTGGAAGGCGGCGGCGGAGATCACCGAGCGCTCGGTGCCTTCGGGGAGTTCGAGGACCGCGTGCAGACCGGCCGCGATGCCGCTGATCCGGATGTCCGGGGCGCGTTCGGCGAGGGCGGCGACGAGCTGGTCGCGACGGCGCCGGTAGCGCAGCCGCATCGCGCGTACGTGACGGTCGTACGCGCCCGAGGCGATGAACTCCGCGAGGACCAGCTGCTCCAGGGAGCCGGTCCAGTCGGAGAGGCCCTTGGCGTCGACGACTTCGTCGACCATGCCGGCGGGCGTCACCATCCAGCCCAACCGCAGCCCCGGGGCGAGGGACTTGCTCGCGGTGCCGATGTAGACGACCCGGTCGGGGTCGAGCCCCTGAAGGCTGCCGACGGGCTGGCGGTCGTAGCGGAACTCGCCGTCGTAGTCGTCCTCGACGATCACCCCGCCCGTCGCGCGCGCCCAGTCGACGGCCGCCGTCCGCCGGTCCGGATCCAGCGGGACGCCGGTCGGGAACTGGTGGGCGGGTGTCAGCAGTACGGCTCCGACCCCGCGCGCACCCGCCAACGCGTCCGTCACCGAGCCCCGTTGGTCGAGCGGGAGACAGGGGGTGCGCAGTCCGGCGTCGGCGAGGACGCCCCGGTGGAAGTCGAGCCCGTACGACTCGACGGCGACCTCGCGCACCCGCCGATTCCGCAACACCGCACCGAGCAGGCGCAGTCCGTGGATGAACCCCGAGCAGATCACCACCCGCTCCGGGTCGGCGTACACCCCGCGCGCCCGCCCCAGGTACTCCGCGATGGCGGTGCGCAGTTCGATGCGACCGCGCGGATCCCCGTACCCGAAGGCCTCGTTGGGGGCTTGGGTGAGCGCGCGGCGGGAGGCGCGGAGCCAGGCGGCGCGCGGGAAGGAGGCCAGGTCCGGCTGGCCGGGCATCAGGCTGTACGTGGGCAGCCGGCGGACGGGCAGGGTCCTGCGGGCGGCCGGGGTTCCGCCGCGCGGCTCCGACCGCCGGGCCACCCGGGTCCCCGAGCCCTGGCGGGCGGTGAGCCAGCCCTCGGCGACCAGCTCCGCGTACGCGTCCGCCACCGTGTTCCGGGCGATCCCGAGGTCCGCGGCGAGCGCCCGGGAGGACGGCAGCCGGGCGCCGGGCGCCAGCCTCCCCGTGCGTACGGCGTCCCGCAGCGCCTCCATGAGCCCGTCGCGCAGGCCCCCGGCGTGCGGCTCCAGGTGCAGGTCGGCCCCGAAAGTGGCCCAGGAATCCGTCATGGAAATGGACCATAGCCGGGCACCACCCGCGCCGTAGCGTGGTGGGCATGACGACACCGACCCACACCCACGCCACGTCCGAGTTCACCCCCGAGCACACCCCGCGCCTCAACTGGGCGGAGCTGGCCCCCGACGTCTACAAGGCCATGGTCCGGCTGGACGCGGCGGCCCGTAAGGGACTCGACCCCGTCATCGGCGAGCTGGTGAAGATCCGCTCCTCGCAGCTCAACCACTGCGCGTTCTGCCTGGACATGCACACCAAGGACGCCCTCGCCCAGGGCGAGACCGTCCAGCGGATCGTGCAGCTCAGTGCGTGGGAGGAGTCGAAGCACTTCTACACGGAGAAGGAGATCGCGGCGATCGAGCTGACCGAGGCGATCACCGTGGTGACCGACGGGTTCGTGCCGGACGAGGTCTGGGAGAACGCCGCCAAGCACTTCGACGAGACCGAGCTGGCCCACCTGGTCGCCGCGATCAACGTGATCAACGGCTGGAACCGTTTCGCCGTGAGCACCCGCATGGTCCCGGGCCACTACACCCCGGGCGCGCACTGACCCCGGCCGCTCACCCACCCGCGTGCCCGCCCGGCCGACCCGGCCCGGCGGGCACGCGGCGGTCAGAACGCCGAGCCGTCCGGGTCGAAGCCGGCCACCGCCTGGGCGAGGATCTCCTCGTGGAGCGGCCACGCCGTGTCGGGGGCGGCGACCAGCAGGGCGTACAGCCTGCCGTCCGACGCGGTGAACACCCGGTCGACCACCTGGCGGCGGGTACCGGTCGCCTCGTGGTCGTACGCGTAGACCAGCTCGGCGGCGTCGCCGCCGTCCGGGGAGTCCACCGCTTCGACGCTGATCTCCTGGAACCCGGGGCTGGCGCTGCGGCTCTCGGAGGCGGCGTGCACCGCGTCCATGGCGCTGGTGACCCCGGTGACCTGCCAGATCTGGAGCAGCGAGGTTCCGTCGTCGGAGGTGTAGTAGACGCCGTGGTCGTCCTCGGTGCGGTGCTGCCACTCCTCGGGCACGAAGACGGTGAAGCCGCGCTGGTCCGCGACGGTCGCGTATCCGGGTTCGGGCGTCGCCGTCGCGGTCTCCTCGTCCGTGGGCGCCGGGCCCTCACCGGTCGGTTCGGCGGCGGGCTCCTCACCGGTGTCCTGCCCGGCGGCGCCCTCCGCCGCCGAGGCGGACTCGGACACGGACGCGGAGGCCGACGCCCCCTGGGCGGTGGGGTGGTGGTCGTCGTCCTTCGCGAGCGTGAACCAGAGGGCGGCCGTGCACGCGGCGAGCACACCGACGGTGAGCCCGGCGGTCAGCGGGGTGAACCGCTGCCAGAGAGTGCCGACGCCTTCCTCCCGCACGCCGTCCCCGGGCTCGATCTCGCCGACGAACCCGCCGACGAAGCCACCGCCCGTCCCGCCGGCCGTCCCACCGCCCGTCCCGCTGTGCGCTTCGCCGCCGGACCCGGGCCCGAACCCGCCCGCGGCGCCGGCGCCGCCGCCCGCGAACCCGCCCCGCCCGTCGGGGCCGTAGACGTATCCGCCGGGTGCCGCGTCCGGTGCCCCGTCGGGCGGCGGCGGTACGTACGGTCCGGGCGGGGTCGCCGGCCGGGCCGGGGCCACCGGCGGGGAGGCGGGGAGCGGGGGCAGTACGGCCGCCGGGGGCCGGTCGCCCGTCTCCCACCTCTGTGTCTCGTCGTTCCAGCGCGGTGCGCCGCCGCCCGTCATCGGTCAGCCTCCCAGCAGGGCCGAGAGCTCGTGGCCGACCGCGACGCCCGACGCCAGGGTCGCGACGAAGGAGCCGGCCGCGTCCAGGGCCTCGCGGAGACGGGCGAGCCGTCCGGGTGCGACGGCGCCTTCCGTCTCGATCTCCTCGGCGACTGCGGCAAGTTCGGAGTCGAGCGCCCCCGTGGCGTCGGTGGCGACGAAGCGGGCGAGGTCGGCACGCAACTCCCGCACGGTACGCAGAAGTTCCGCATACTCGTCGGAGACCGGAACCGAACCCTGGTTCAGCGTGACCTTGTTGTGGTTGCCGATGGCGAGCGGGCTGCCCGTCACGGAACCGATGTACACGCCGGGCGGGGGGTTGCGCCGTCCGTCCGTGCTCTCCATGGTGATGTCCCTCCGGTGGTGCTGGGTCACTGGTGGTGCCGGGTCACTGGTCTCTCGGGCCCGTGCCGGGGCCGAACGGCGACGAGGGCGGGGCCGAAGGGGACGACGGTCCGGAGCCCCGCTGCGGCGGAGTACCCGAGGAACCCCGGCCGCCCGGGGAGCCGGGCTTGCCGGAGGAGCCGCCGCCGCGCCGCTCGGCGCGCAGCCGGTTGCTGGTGACGGTGTTGTTGTCGCCGATGCCGATGGCGCTGTCGGTCGCGGACTCGATGAAGACCCCGCCCGCGCCGATGTGGACGATCTTCTGCTCGAACTCGTCGGTCTGCCAGCCCGCTTCGCGCAGGGCGAGGCGCACCCCGCCGGTCACCCGGTCCTCGATGCTCTTGAGATAGCGGTCGATGTCCATCTCCTGGAAGAGCGTGGCCCGGGTGTCCGAGGCCAGCTCCCGGACCGACAGCGCGGGCCCCTCGGGCAGCGCGCCGCCATGGCCTTCGGTGAGCTGCTTCCCGCTGCCCACCCCGCCCCTGCCGAGGGTGATCAGGGAGCCCATCAGGGAGCCCGGCACCCGGGTGACCGCCCAGTACGCCTTGCCGAACCAGCTGTTGTTGCGGTGCTGGTGCGCGATCTGGTCCAGCTCCCGGAAGAGCGGCAGCAGCGGCTTGAGGATGTGCGGTGCGACCTCCAGCATCAGCATCCCGCCCTGCGTGTGGACCCGGACGTAGACGGTGACGACGACCTCCTCGCCCCAGCCGCCGACCCTGATCCTCAGGAAGTGCCTGCGGCTCTCTCCGCCCTCCTCCACGGCGGCGAGCCGGTGCGCCTCGAACCCCTCCGGTCCGTACGGCGCGTCCTGGCGCCTCGGCAGCCCGCGTACGGGAAGGAACACGCACTCGTCCACCTGGAGTTCGCGCAGCCGGTCGCGCACGGCGGCGGCGGCCTGCGGCGAACCGTGCGGGGACGGCACCCGGAGCCCTTCGAGGAGGGGCACGATCCGGCGGAGGATCGCCGCGTTGTCGATGGGCTCGGCCTTGGCGTCGGTGCGCGGCCGGAGCTCCACGGAGAGGTTCCATGCGCGGCGGGTGTCCCCGCTCCCGCAGAACGGATCGTCCTCGTTGTACATGATCAGCGGGGAGCTCTGCTCCACGCGGATGCGGTCGCGGAGCCACCGGAACCGCCCGCCCGCGTACCGTTCCGCCGGGTCGGCGGCGAGGTCGGCGAAACGCCGCGGCGAGAGTTCGGCGCCCATCACCCGGGAGAACTGGCCGCGCTGGAGGCCCACCAGGGCGGCGAGCCCCGCGAAGGCCAGCAGGCAGAGCCAGGGCACGGAGGTGGGCATCCCGTCGGAGAGGCCGCCCACGAGGGACGGCCCCAGGGCGAACACGCCGCCGAGGCCGTCGAGGAAGCCCTCGTCCGAACCGCTGGAGCCGTAGCCGCCGTAGCCGTCGTAGGAGTCGTACGAGTCGCCGCTGTCGAGGAACCCGACGGTGCCGCCCAGCACCGTCACGAGGACGGTGAGCACGAACAGGCCCAGAACGAAACGGGCGTACCAGCGGACCACCAGGGCCGGGACGACGCGGTAGAAGGGCGGTTCGGCGTCGGAACCCCGTATCAGCCGCGCGACACCGAGCCAGAAGGACGCCCCGGCGAGGACGGCGAAGAAGCCCTGGGTGACGACGACGGCCAGCACCCAGAACGCCAGCGTGCCCGCCGCCCACTGGAGTTGGGTCTTACGGGCCCACAGTGCGTGGGCCAGGACGCGTGCCGCGTCGAAGCCCGCGGAGGGGGCGACGATCCGGTTCTCCTGGACGTACAGGTGGTCGATCACCGCGCTCCGGAAGCCCTCGTGGTGGTGGACTCCGGCGCAGAGCAGTCGGCACGCTTCGCTGCCCGCGGGGTGAACGGGCGGCCTGCCACCCGGTTCGTCCCCGCCGTGCGGTTCCTGCGGCGGCACGGAAGTCACGGTCACCTGCACCCTTTCGGAGAGCAACCCGGCTCGTTCGCACAGGAGTTGCATGGGAAAGGACGCCAATGTAGCGGCAGCGGAGCGGCGAAGCGAGGCGATTGTGCGCCAGGGGCGTTGCCGCGCACGCAACCTTCACGTCGCGCGCCGGGCCCTCCCCCGGAAGGGCGCCCGGACACGCCGGAGCGCCCGCACGGCTGGTGCCGTACGGGCGCTGCGGGGTGACGAACCGACCGGTCGGGCCGCCGGACCGCGGACAGCCCCCGGGATCAGATCAGGCCGAGCTCGCGGACCGCGTCGCGCTCCTCGACGAGCTCCTTGACCGACGCGTCGATGCGCGCGCGGGAGAACTCGTTGATGTCCAGGCCCTGGACGATCTCGTACGCGCCGTTCTTCGTGGTGACGGGGAACGACGAGATGATGCCCTCGGGGACGCCGTAGGAGCCGTCCGACGGGATGCCCATCGAGGTCCAGTTGCCCTCGGCGGTGCCGTTGACCCAGGTGTACACGTGGTCGATGGCGGCGTTGGCGGCCGAGGCGGCGGAGGAGGCGCCACGGGCGTCGATGATCGCGGCGCCGCGCTTGGCGACGGTCGGGATGAAGGTGTCGGCCAGCCACGCCTCGTCGTTGACGACCTCGGCGGCGTTCTTGCCGGCGATCTCCGCGTGGAAGATGTCCGGGTACTGGGTGGCCGAGTGGTTGCCCCAGATCGTCAGCTTCTTGATGTCGGAGACGGCGGCACCGGTCTTGGCGGCCAGCTGCGAGATCGCGCGGTTGTGGTCGAGGCGGGTCATCGCGGTGAAGCGCTCGGCCGGGACGTCCGGGGCGGCGGCCTGCGCGATGAGCGCGTTGGTGTTGGCCGGGTTGCCGACGACGAGGACCTTGATGTCGTCCGCGGCGTTGTCGTTGATGGCCTTGCCCTGGGGCTTGAAGATGCCACCGTTGGCGGAGAGCAGGTCGCCGCGCTCCATGCCCGCGGTACGCGGACGGGCGCCGACGAGCAGCGCGACGTTGGCGCCGTTGAACGCGGCGTTGGCGTCGTCCGTGATCTCGATGCCGCGCAGCAGCGGGAAGGCGCAGTCGTCGAGCTCCATCGCGGTGCCCTCGGCTGCCTTGAGACCCTGCGGGATCTCCAGGAGACGCAGGTTGACCGGCACGTCCGGGCCGAGCAGGTGGCCGGAGGCGATGCGGAAGAGCAGCGCGTAGCCGATCTGGCCGGCCGCGCCGGTCACGGTGACATTCACGGGAGTGCGGGTCATGGCGATCTCCGTTAGAC
Organism: Streptomyces sp. NPDC060184; assembly: GCF_042728795.1. Lineage (NCBI taxonomy): Bacteria > Bacillati > Actinomycetota > Actinomycetes > Kitasatosporales > Streptomycetaceae > Streptomyces > Streptomyces sp. NPDC060184. The sequence continues at coordinate 200,133 of NZ_JBHWYX010000003.1, read as the reverse complement.
AGCTGGCGGTGGGGGCTCATGGCCCCTGGAGCTGGACATCTCCTGAATCTTGATGTGAAGAGATATCCGTCGGTCAGGCTATCCGACCCTGGCCGTGCCGACGGCCCGCCCCCCTGTGTCACGGCCCACAGACTCCCCGTACCGGTGGCCGTCGGGAGGCGGCGGGACCCGGGGGCGGGGGCTTGCGTGCGGACTCTTCGGACCGACGCCCGACTCCGGGAGCGGATTCCCGTACACCCCCCGAGAGCGGGGACGACACGGTGTTCGGGGCCGGTCGTACAGCAGTCGGTGAATCTTCACGCGAAGCCGAAGCGGGCGCCGTTGTCCGCACAGGACAGGCGGACCAGCGACCGGTATCCGGTGAGCGCGACGGTCACCCCGTGGTGGCAGGGCAGTCGCAGAGCGGTCACACGGTGCCGGAATGGTCACTTCCGTGCCACAGGCGCAGGCCCTTCCTTGCCCCGCCTGATCGTGTCCATGACTCTTGGAGCGGGCCGCGGACGGCGCTCGCGCAGCCGTCCGCCGGGGCCGCACCGCCCCGCCGCGCCCGCCCCGGGTGTCCGTCCCTGTCGGGGGAAGGGACGGACACCCCACGGGCGCCCGCACGGCCCGTCACACCGGTCGTCCCACGGGCGCAAGCGGCCCGTCACGCCGGTCGGCTCACGGGCCGTCAGCGGATCGTGAAGTGGACCGCGTCCTCCAGCACCGGGATGTCCAGCCACGGCTTCGGCTGCGCCATCAGCGCGAGCAGCACGATCAGCGTGCCCATCACCCCGTACGTGACCAGGTCGGTGAACCGGGACCGTACGGCCAGCATGCCCACCGACGGGACCACCCAGCGCAGTACGGCCCCGATCAGCAGGGCCACGCCGATCAGCAGGGACCCGATCCGGAACGCCTCGGCGAACGGGTCGGTGGCCACGAGCAGCAGCCCCAGGGCCGCCGTCACGAGCACCGTGAGCAGCGGCCACTGGCGGGCCGGGGCGGGGGCGTCGCCCGACGCCGCCCGCCCGCCGCCTTCGGGGCGGGCGGTGTCGCGGGTCAGCGTGAACCGCCAGGACCGCTGGGGCGCCTCCGCGGAGACGTCCTGCGGTTCCGCGGAGGTGTCCTGCGGTTCCGCGGAGGTGTCCTGCGGTTCCGCGGAGGTGTCCTGCGGTTCCGCGGACGTGTCCTGCGGTTCCGCGGAGGTGTCCTGCGGTTCCGCGCCCCCGGTGGACTCCGCGGAGGACACGGAAGCGGGCCCGGCGGACTCGGCAGCGGCCTCCGTCGAAGGCTCGGCAGCGGCCTCCGTCGAAGGCTCGGCAGAGGACCCCTCGGAGGGTCCCGGCGCGGGTTTCCCGGTGGGACCTCCGGCCGGTTCACCGCCTCCCGCGTCGCTGCGGGCGGGGTCGGCCGGGCTGGTAGCAGCAGCCATCGGTTTCCTTCCGGGCGCTGGTCGGTTGCGTCGGGGTCAGCCGGCTGCCTGGGCGTCCGCCTCGGCGGCGTCGCGCTCGGCGGCCTCGACGACGTTGACCAGCAGCTGCGCGCGGGTCATCGGGCCGACACCGCCCGGGTTCGGGGAGATCCAGTCCGCGACCTCGGCGACGCCCGGGTGGACGTCTCCGACGATCTTGCCGTTCTCGTCGCGGCTCACGCCGACGTCGAGCACGGCGGCGCCCGGCTTCACGTCCTCGGGCTTGATGATGTGGGCCACCCCGGCGGCGGCGACGATGATGTCGGCCTCCTTGAGGTGGGCGGAGAGGTTCCGGGTGCCGGTGTGGCACTGGGTGACCGTGGCGTTCTCGGACTTGCGGGTCAGCAGCAGCGGGATCGGGCGGCCGATCGTGACACCGCGCCCGACGACCACGACGTGCTTCCCGCTGATCTCCACGCCGTGGTGGCGGAGCAGCTGGACGACGCCCTGCGGGGTGCAGGGCAGCGGGCCGGTCTCGTTGAGGACGAGGCGGCCGAGGTTCATGGGGTGCAGCCCGTCGGCGTCCTTGGCCGGGTCCATCAGCTCCAGCACGCGGTTGGTGTCGATGCCCTTGGGGAGCGGGAGCTGCACGATGTACCCGGTGCACTCCGGGTTGGCGTTGAGCTCGCGTACGACGTCCTCGATCTCCTCCTGGGTGGCGGTGTCGGGGAGTTCGCGCTGGATCGAGCCGATGCCGACCTGGGCGCAGTCGCGGTGCTTGCCGTTGACGTACCACCGGCTGCCCGGGTCGTCCCCGACGAGCAGGGTGCCGAGGCCGGGCGTGATGCCCCGCTCCTTGAGAGCCGCCACGCGGACGGTCAGTTCGGACTTGATCGCGGCTGCGGTGGCCTTGCCATCGAGAATCTGGGCAGTCATGCCCCCATCCTCGCGGATGAACCCTCCCGCATACCAATTCGGGTCCGGCGGCGACCCGTACGCGTTGCACTTGCACAACAGCCGGCGCCCCGCTCTGGACAAACCGATGATCTGCTTATAACGATGAGCGTGCAGTGCCGCGGTGGGTATGGGGGGCGGACCGCTGATGCACTGCCTCCTTTCTTCCTCGCGGCAACGTCCCTCGCGCACAGGTTGAAGGAAACACCCCATGAGCTTCGGCGAACCGACCAACCCCTACGGCCAGCAGCCGGGCCAGAACCCGGGTCAGCCCGGTCAGCCCGGCTACGGCTACCCGCAGCAGCCCCCGCAGGGCGTCCCGCCGCAGGGCGGCCCGCAGGGGTACGGCTACCCGCAGCAGCCCGGCCAGCCCTACGGCGTTCCCCCGCAGCAGCCGTACGGCTACGCGCCGGTCCCCGGCTACGGCCCCGGCAGCGGTCGCCCCGAACTGGCCAACTGGGGCTGGCGGTTCCTCGCCACCCTCGTCGACGGCCTGGTCCTCCTGGTCCCGTACATCGTCGTCATCGTCGGTGCCGGGCTGTCGAGCGGTGACTCGTCCGCCCTCGGCGGCATCCTGAGCATCGTCGGATTCCTCGGCATCATCGGCGTGATCATCTGGATGCTGGTCCAGGAAGGCTCCACGGGCGCGACCATCGGCAAGCGGGCCGTGGGCATCAAGGTCCTGCGCGAGGCGGACGGGCGCCCGCTCGGCTTCGGCATGGCCTTCGTGCGGCGCGTCGCCCACACGCTCGACTCGTTCGCCTGCTACCTCGGGTGGCTGTGGCCGCTCTGGGACTCGAAGAAGCAGACGTTCGCGGACAAGGTCTGCTCGACGGTCGTCGTCAAGGCGAAGTAGTCCCCGCCCCAGGCCGTGTCGGACCGCACTTCCCGGAGGCCGTGCCCGCACAAGCGGGGCACGGCCTCCGCGCGTTCCCCCCGGAGAGCGTCCCCGTCCCGGGGGCTCAGCCGGTCGCGGGGGCCGGGCCCGGGGAGGTCCGTTCCACCACGACGATGCTCCCGGTGCGCAGCTTGAGCCGGTACGTCGCCTCCGGGTGCAGCTGTTCCGCGTACGCCGCCGGGTCCTGGATCGAACGGGCCCAGCCGGCGCCCTGGTCGAAGGCGACGATGTCGGGAGCGATGCCGGGGGCGCCGCCGATCCAGTAGACGGTCCGGTCCGCGGTGAGGTGTGCCATCAGGGTGATGTCGGTCTCGACGCGGACGCCCGCCGGGATCGCCGCCATCGCCTCGCGCGCCGCGTACGTCCCGGCGTCGGCGCGGTAGGTCTCCGGGCGCAGCAGTTCGCGCAGCGGCAGGTGCTGGGTCATCGCGAAGGCGATGCCCACGGTCACCGGGACGACGGCGCCCGCGAAGGAGGCGAGCCAGGGCCTCGGTGACGTACGGCTGCGGCGGATGCCGTCCGCCATGGCGAGGAAGACGATCGGCATGAGGACGGCGCTGTAGTGCCAGACCATGCCCCAGTGGTTCTCGTCCCGGGAGAGCAGCCGCCAGCCGAGCGTGGGCAGCACGAGCAGCACGAGCGGTGAACGGAGCGCCATGAACGCGGTGATGCCGAAGAGGAAGACCAGCATCTCGATCTTCACCGGGGAGTTGAACGCGCCGAGCACCACGTCGAGCGTGGAGACGTGCTGCTGGCCGTCGGTGTCCATCTTCTTCCAGTAGTCGTACGAACCCGCGCTGCTGGCCGCCGGTATGAGGACGAAGACGGTGAGCACGAAGGCGCAGACGCCGGTGACGGCGAGCAGCGCGCCCTGGAACCGCTGTCCGAGGACGAAGAGGACGAGCCCGACGGCGGCCACGGTGATCCCGAGGTCCTCCTTGACGAGGACCAGCGGCAGCGCCCAGAGGACGGCGGCCGTCCAGCGTTCGGTGAGCAGCGCCCGGCAGACGAGGGCGATCAGCGGGACGGCGAGGGCGATCTCGTGGAAGTCGGACTTCACCGCTTCCTGGAGCCCCCAGGAGAGCCCGTACGCGACCGTGACCCAGGGGCCGAGGCGCCCGCCGAGGACCTGCTGGACGGTACGTCCCACGATGACGGCGGAGAGCGCGAAGAGGGCGGCCTGCGCCAGCAGCAGGGCGACGGCCGACGGCCAGATCCAGTAGACCGGGACGAGCAGCGCCACCGCCGGGGAGAAGTGGTCGCCCAGGATCAGGTAGCCGGGGCCCTTGATGTCGACGATCGGCGCGTGGAACCCGGCGTACGCCCGTACCTCCTGCTCGAAGATGCCGAGGTCCCAGGAGGGCGAGTCGAAACGGGCGTACTGGAGGTAGGAGTAGAGGAAGTACAGGGCGCAGAGGACCGCGCCGACGATCAGGTACGGGCGCAGCGGGACCCGGCCGTCCGGCGCCCCGGGAGCGGGGGCGTCGAGGGCGGGCTCGACGGACGTCGGCTCGTCGGACCTGGAGTCGGCTGGCGTGGAGTCGTCGGGCGTCGGCTCCTCGGGCGTGGGCTTCTCGGGCGTGGGCTCCTCGGGCTGCGGACGGCCGTCGCCGTGCGGACCGGGGTCCGCGTCGCGCGACTGCTGCGCCGGGACGGACCAACTGCTTCCGGTACGACCCCGCTCGTCGCCGCCCGGACCGAGCGCGGCTTTCCCCATCCGCAATGCATTCACCCACCGGTTCGCTACGAGTCGTGCGCGCGCACGCCGGGATCGCGCGGCCCGGCGCACCCTTCGGACAAGCGATCCATTAGAACAGAGAGCCGGGGCCCCGGGGAGACCTCGGTTCCGTCCCGTTCACCGGCGGTCGCGGGCGGGTGCGCGTGCGGCCCGCCGGGAAGTCCCGACGGGCCGCACGGCCGTCACCTCCGGGCGGCGGAGCGCCCGGCCCTCGCGATCAGTGGAAGAAGTGGCGCGTACCGGTGAAGTACATGGTCACGCCGGCCTTCTTCGCGGCCTCGACCACCAGCTCGTCACGGACGGAACCGCCGGGCTGGGCCACGGCCTTGATCCCGGCGGCGGTCAGGATCTCCAGACCGTCGGGGAAGGGGAAGAAGGCGTCGGAGGCGGCGTACGAGCCCTGGGCGCGCTCGGCGCCCGCGCGCTCGACGGCGAGCTTGGCGGAGTCGACGCGGTTGACCTGGCCCATGCCGACGCCGACCGAGGCGCCGTCCTTGGCGAGCAGGATCGCGTTGGACTTGACCGCGCGGCTCGCCTTCCAGGCGAAGGCGAGGTCCTTCAGCTCGTCGGCGGAGAGCGCCTCACCGGTGGCGAGGGTCCAGTTGGCCGGGTCGTCGCCGTCGGCCTGGAGCCGGTCGGTGACCTGGAGCAGCGCGCCGCCGTCGATCGGCTTGACCTCGACCGGGGCGGTCGGGGCGCCCTCGCAGCGCAGCACGCGGATGTTCTTCTTGCGGGCGAGGACCTCGACCGCGCCGTCCTCGTACGCCGGGGCGACGATGACCTCGGTGAAGATCTCGGCGACCTGCTCGGCCATCGCGACGGTCACCGGGCGGTTGACGGCGATGACGCCGCCGAACGCGGAGAGCGGGTCGCAGGCGTGCGCCTTGCGGTGCGCCTCGGCCACGTCGTCGGCGATGGCGATGCCGCACGGGTTGGCGTGCTTGATGATCGCGACGCACGGCTCGGCGTGGTCGTACGCGGCCCGGCGCGCGGCGTCGGTGTCCGTGTAGTTGTTGTAGGACATCTCCTTGCCGTGCAGCTGCTCCGCCTCGGCGAGGCCGCCGTTGCCGGAGGTGTAGAGGGCCGCGGGCTGGTGCGGGTTCTCGCCGTAGCGCAGGACGTCGGAGCGCTCGTACGTGGCGCCGAAGAAGTCGGGGAAGCCGGAGTCGTCCGCGGCGGCGTAGTCGGCGGCGAACCAGGAGGCCACGGCCACGTCGTAGGCGGCGGTGTGCTGGAAGGCCTCGGCGGCGAGCCGCTTGCGGGCGGTCAGGTCGAAGCCGCCGGCCTTCACCGCGGCGAGGACGTCGGCGTACCGCTCGGGGCTGGTGACGACGGCCACGGACGGGTGGTTCTTGGCCGCGGCGCGGACCATCGACGGGCCGCCGATGTCGATCTGCTCGACGCACTCGTCGTCGGAGGCGCCGGAGGCGACGGTCTCCTTGAACGGGTACAGGTTGACGACCACCAGGTCGAAGGGCTCCACGCCCAGCTCGGCGAGCTGCTCGCGGTGGGCGTCCAGGCGGAGGTCGGCGAGGATGCCGGCGTGCACGCGCGGGTGGAGGGTCTTCACGCGGCCGTCGAGGCACTCGGGGAAGCCGGTGAGCTCCTCCACCTTGGTGACCGGGACTCCGGCGGCGGCGATCTTTCCGGCGGTGGAACCGGTCGAGACGAGCTCGACGCCCGCCTCGTGCAGACCGCGGGCGAGGTCTTCCAGCCCCGTCTTGTCGTAGACACTGACCAGGGCGCGGCGGATGGGCTTATTCACCGACATGACCGAGATGAACCTTTCGTCCCTCAATGCGATGACCGTCACGGGCGATCCGCCCCACGGCCTCGACGAGCAGCTTGCGCTCGACTTCCTTGATGCGTTCGTGGAGAGCTGCTTCGCCCTCCGGGGTGTCCTCTTCGGTCACCTCGACCACGCCCTGCGCGATGATCGGACCGGTGTCGACACCGTCGTCGACGAAGTGGACGGTGCACCCCGTGACCTTCACGCCGTACGCGAGTGCGTCACGCACTCCGTGGGCGCCGGGGAAGCTGGGGAGCAGGGCGGGGTGGGTGTTGACGAACCGGCCGCCGAACGCGGCCAGGAACTCCTTGCCCACGATCTTCATGAAACCGGCCGAGACGACGAGATCCGGCCGGTGCGCGGCGGTGGCGGCGGCCAGCGCGGCGTCCCACTCCTCACGGGTGGCGTGGTCCTTCACCTTGCACACGAACGTGGGGATACCGGCACGCTCGGCACGCTCCAGACCGACGATGCCCTCGCGGTCGGCGCCGACCGCGACGACGCGGGCGCCGTACCCCTCGGGATCGGCGTCGATGGCGTCGAGCAGGGCCTGGAGGTTCGTACCGGAGCCGGAGACCAGTACGACCAGACGGGCAGGACCGGCGGGACGGGCCGGAGCGGCGGAGGTGGGCGAGGCCACGGACGGGCCCTTTCTCGCGTGGTGACGCGCCTGCGACGTGCGGGCGGATCTCTTGGTGCTGGACGGACTCTTTGTGCGGTCCTACGAACGAAGATCGCCCTCGGGTACGGGGGACCCTACGAACGGACCGGTCGTCGGCAACGATACCGGCACACCCTGCGGCCCCCACGGGACGGGGGCGTGGCCGGGAGGTAGCGTCAGGGGACGCGAACCGTCCGACGGGCGGAAACGACGAGATGGGGAAGACGTTCACCACATGCCGGACCGACGCCGCCGCACCGACTCCCGCCCTTTCCAGCCATCGCACCTTTCGCGCCATTCGCGCCTCTCACCGCTGACCGAGGGCGCCCCGGCGGCGTCGTCGGTCGCACCGTCGGCGCTCCTGCTGCGGGAGCGCCGGCCCGGCTCCACCGGTTCCGCCGACGGCTCGGGCACGCCGGGCACGTCAGGCGCCTCGGGAGCCCCGGGTGCGCCGGGCGGTCCCGGTGAGTCCGGCGGGCAGGGCGCGCCCGGCACCCCGGCCGGCACCCCGGTCGGCTCCCCGGCCGACGACAACCCGTTCGCCGCACCCCCCGAGGGGCGTCCCGACCAGCCCTGGCGCCCCCGCCACCCCTCGGCCCCCAACGGCCAGGGCGACGGCACCGGCCAGGGCGGCGGCGGTCACGGCCAGGGCGGCGGGAACGGCCCCGGCCCCTCGGACGGGCGCCCGGTCTGGGGCAGCCAGTGGAGCGACCGGCAGCCGGGCCGGGAGAACGGCGAGTTCGGCCGCCGCCCCGGCGCGGGCGGCGGACCGGAGCAGCCCGGGGGAGGCCGGGGCGGCATGCGGTGGGACCCCACCGACCCCGCCCAGCGCCGCGCCCGCTACGCGGTGCTCAGCGGCATGTGGGCCTTCTTCTTCGTGCTCTTCGGCTTCCCGGAGATCGCCCTGCTGCTCGGCGCGCTCGGCACCTACTGGGCGATCAGCTCGCTGCGCGCGGAGCCGAAGCCACCGGTCCCGGCCGACGGTACGGCGCCTTCCGGCCGTGCCGGAGCGGCCTCCGCCGCCGGAGCCCACGCACCGGGTGGCGCCCCCGCCGGGCAGCCCGCGCCCGGTTCCGTTCCGCCGGGTGGACAGCCCGGGCGGCCCGTACCGGGGATCGGCGGCAAGCCGCAGACCACGGCGGCGGTCAGCGGACTGGTGACCGCGCTGCTGGCGCTGGTGATGGTGGCGGGGACGTTCACGGTCGAGCTGGTCTACCGGGACTACTACACCTGCGTGGACGACGCGCTGACCCGTTCCAGTGCGCTGGCCTGCAACGACCTCCTGCCGGACCCCCTCGAACCAATCTTCGGCGTCAAGAACTGACCGCCACCCCCTGGCTGTCGCCCCCTCAGCTCCACCCACGGACCGTCACCCACTGAGCTCCACCCACGGACCGTCACCCACTGAGCTCCACCCACCGACCGTCACCGTCCGACGGTCGTCGACCGGCCGTCGCCGGTCCGCGTCACCGAACGGCCCGGCTCCCGCCCTGGGAGCCGGGCCGTTCGCACGCGGCGCGACCCGGGCACGCATCACGAGGGCGAAATCCGGCCACACCCGGCCGCACCAGGCCGAGCCGAGTCGGGGTGCGCGTACCTCCGTACCTCCGCAACCCCCACACCCCCACCGCTCCGATACCCCCTCGGACACGTATTCCGAAACGCCTTTGCACGCCCGAAAAACTTTCGAAATGTTTCGAATTCCTGGCCTTTCCCCGACTGCTTATCAGTTCTCGGATCCGGGGAATCCCTCAACGTCATCCATGCCCTCCCGCACGACACTTGCACTGAGCTGGGAAAATACCCTCACCCCTCCCCCTCGGCTCAAAAAAGTTTTTCGCGATGCGTGCCGAAACCATTGACACCCCTGAACGCCGAATCAACACTGACGTCGCTGACAGACCTCAAAGGCCGTCGATTTGAGGCACCCGCACGACCCGCCCCACCGGCTCCGGCCGCTTCAGGAACGCACCACCCCGCCGCGTCGGCCGCTACTCCGACACGACCCCTCTCCTGACGCGTCCATGACATGTCCGGCCGGGGAGGTCTTCCGCCACCTGGCCTCCGGCCAGTCCGCACAAGGAGGAAGCATGTTCACGAAGGAAGGCACCACTCGTTCGAGGAGCCGCGGTCTCGGCCGCTTCCGGCTCCTCGGGCGGGCCTTGGCCCTGGCCGCGGCAGCGACCGCGCTGATCCTGCCGGGCACGGCCAACGCCGACACCACGATCACCACGAACCAGACCGGCACCAACAACGGCTATTACTACTCGTACTGGTCCGACGGTGGCGGATCGGTCTCCATGAACCTCGGCTCCGGCGGGAATTACAGCACCAACTGGAGCAACGTCGGCAACTTCGTCGCCGGCAAGGGATGGAGCACCGGCGGGCGCCGGAGCGTGAACTACACCGGCACCTTCAACCCGTCGGGCAATGCCTATCTGGCGCTTTACGGGTGGACCACCAACCCGCTCGTCGAGTACTACGTCGTCGACAACTGGGGCACCTACCGTCCTACCGGCACCTTCAAGGGCACGGTGACCAGCGACGGCGGCACGTACGACATCTACGAGACGACCCGGACCAACGCCCCGTCCATCGAGGGGACCAAGACCTTCAAGCAGTACTGGAGCGTCCGTCAGTCCAAGAAGACCGGCGGCACCATCACCACGGGCAACCACTTCGACGCCTGGTCGAGCAAGGGCATGAGCCTGGGTTCGTTCAACTACATGGTGCTCGCCACCGAGGGCTACCAGAGCAGCGGTAACTCCAACATCACGCTCGACGGCTCCGGCGGCAGCACCGGCGGCGGCAGCACGGGCGGCGGCGGTACCAGCGGCGGCTGCACCGCGACGCTCTCCGCCGGGGAGAAGTGGAGCGACCGCTACAACCTCAACGTCTCGGTCAGCGGTTCCAGCAACTGGACCGTGACGATGAACGTGCCCTCGCCCGAGAAGGTCCTCTCCACCTGGAACATCGGCGCCACCTACCCGAGCGCCCAGCAACTCGTCGCCAAACCGAACGGCAGCGGCAACAACTGGGGCGTGACGATCCAGGCCAACGGCGCCTGGACCTGGCCGACGGTCACCTGCACGGCGAGCTGACCCGCACGGACGGCAAAACCCGTACGGAGAGCGGTTCCCCTGCGGACGGCGGTCCCCTTGCGGACATCGCTCCCCGTACGAACAGCACCACCGCACACCGGGAGTACCCGGCGGGCGCGACGGCGCGGCAGCCTCAGGTTGCCGCGCCGTCCGTCGTCGGCGGGGGGCCCTGGCCCTCCGTCGGCCGGGGGCCCACCTCCGGCCTCGGCGCTTCCGCCTCGGGACGGCTCGCGGGCTCCGACCTGGGCAGGAAGTCGTACTGCTCGGCACCCGGTTCGACGGGAGAGACCGGCAGGACCGGCAGGACCGGCAGGACCGGCGTACCGGCGGATGCGGGACCCATGGGCGCGGGACCTGCGGGGGCGTCCACAGGCCGTTCCGGATCCGCGGTCTCCGTCCCCTCCGCGGCGGTCCGCGCCGCCGAACGCGCGAAGAGCGGCGGCGCAGGTGGCACCCGGGCCTGGTCCGCCCCCGCGTCCGGCGTCCCGGACTTCCGCCGGGGAAGGCGCGGGATCCACCGGGCGCGCGCGTCTCGCCCACCCTCTTCCCCGGACGGCTGCGCGTCCGGAGTTCCAGTGGATTCTTCGGCGCCCGCGTCCGGGGACGCCGCCCCGGTCCGCCAGGAGCCGAGGCCGCGCGCGGACCACGACGGCCGCTGCGGCACGGCCGCCGCCTCGGGCACCGCCCTCGCCGCTCCCACCCGGACGGCCCCCGCGGCCCCTGCCACCTGCGCCTCTTCGGCCGTCTCCCACCGCCAGCCCCAGGCCCGTTCCCGCAGGCGCCAGGTCCGCATCAGCAGCGCGAGCGGGACACCGAGTACGACGGTCCAGATCACCGTGGCGGCGCCGGTCAGCCACCAGACGGGACCGAACTCGGCCAGCGCCCTAGTGCCCATCGGCCCACCGGAGAGAGCGGCGAGGGCTGCCGTGCCCGCGCCGCAGCCGAGCGCGGCGAGCGCCGTGACCAGCGCGGTCTCCCCCGGACTCCAGGCGTCCTCGGGGGTCCCACAGGACGGCGCCGCTCTCCGTACGGTGAACCAGGCGACGGCGACGGCCGCCATCAGCGGGACCACGCCGGCCGCTCCGTTCACCGCGGTTCCGGGGCCCCGGTCCGGCAGGGCGGCCAGCAGGGGGAACCCGGGCAGTGCGGGGTCCCCGTAGAAGCCGAGGGGGGCGACCGTGGCCGCCGTACCGAGCGAGAAGCCGGGCCCGAGTCCGTACGAAGCCGCCCACACCGCCGCGTTCGGCACCAGCGCCAGCGCGAGCAGCAGGACGGCGACCTGCCCGGACACCTCGCCGGAGAGCGCCAGGAACGATTCCTCCGTCGCGGCCCTGTTCCGTACGAGCCCGATCGCGACGAGCAGCGCGCCGCCGCCGAGCAGCACCGCGATTCCCGCGACCGCCGACCGGGTCGCCGCCTCGGCCCGGTCGCGGAAGAGGGTACGGGCCACCGCCTCCTGGACCCGCAGCGGCGCCCAGGACGGGGTGGCGCCGACCGGCCGGCCGGACGCCGTCCACACCCCGGCCGCCGCAGCTCCCGCCACCACGGCCACCAGGGGGAACGCCAGCGTGGCCGAATCCCCGGTGTCCACGCGGAGCGGAGCCGACCGCACGAAGGCCACCGCTCCCGCGACCACCAGCAGATAGCCGGTCACCACCGCGCAGCAGACGGCGGCGGCCGACGGCGGCCGGTCCTCCGTCGCCTCCACCGGGCCCACCGGGTCCGCCGCGTCCAGCGCGTCGCGGGCGGCCCGGTGGAGCAACCAGACGGGCAGCACCGTCAGCAGCAGGGGGACGGTCGCCACCGGCGCCGGGATGCCGCTGAGGGTGTCGGTCCTGACGAGCTCGGCGCCGTGCGAGAGCAGCCACAGGGCCGCCGCCGTGCGGACCGCGCGGCCGGGTCCGGCGTCGGAGTACGGCGAGCTGATCCACAGTCCCATCAGCAGGACGGTGAGCGTGCCGAGACCGAGTCCGGCCGCGATCGCTCCGCGCAGGAGTGCGGAGGCCAGGGCGGCTGCCCTGCCGCGTCCGGAGGACAACATCGGGCTGCGATCGGTCACTTGGGTCACGCCCGCCATGCTGCCAACGACACGCGCTGAATCCGTGTAACGGGCGAACGGGCGCCGTGTCGCCCAATATACGTTTATGTACTTTTTCACCCGGTGTAGTGCTACGGGGGGCCATCCGTGACGGAGAGTACGACCGGCGCCGCCGACGTCCCGCTGCCCGCCCCCAAGGAGCGGCGGCGGCTGCGTGAGGCGAAGTCACTGAGCGAGGAGCAGGTGGCCTCCGCGGTCGGCGTCACCCCGGCCACCGTCCGGTCCTGGGAGTCGGGGCGTACGGCCCCGCAAGGACGCAAACGCCTGGCGTACGCCCAGCTCATCGGGTGCGCCGACCAGCGGCCCGCCCGCCGGGGCTCTTCGGGCCGTTCACGGGGCCGCCGCCCGAAACCGGCCACCGCGGAGGCGACTGCCGTCGAGGCCGCCGCTGCCGCAGCCCCCGCCGCCGAAGCCCCCGGGAGCACCCCCATGTCCCCGACCGAGCCCGACCCCACCCGGGCCCAGGCCCCGGCCTCAGCCCCGGCCCCGGCCCCGGCCTCGACCCCGGACGAGACGGCACCGGGCGGGGCCGCCCCGGCGCCCGCTCCGGCTCCCGCTCCGGACGACGCCGTTCCGCCCGAATCCGAGGCGTCCGACCCGTCCGACCCACCCGACGCACCGTCGGGGCCCACTCCGGAGGGGGCGTTCGACGCGCTCTACCAGCGGACCGCCCCCGGACTGGTCGGCCAGGCCTACGTGCTGACGGGGCGCCGGAACCTCTCCCAGGAGTCCGTGGAGCGCGCGTTCCACACGGCGTGGGAGCGATGGCCGGAAGTGGCCGTGGACCGGGACCCGGCGGGATGGGTGCGGGCCGCCGCCCACGAGTACGCGCTGTCGCCCTGGCACCGGGTGCGCCGTGCCCACCGCCACCCGGACGCGCCCCCCGCCGATCCGGAGCGGCGGGCGCTGCTGGAGGCCTTCCTCGCGCTGCCGCCGTCCTCCCGCCGCACGGTGCTGCTGTACGACGGGGTCGGGCTCGACCTGCCGGAGACGGCCGCCGAGACGGAGGCGAGCACGCCGGCCGCCGCCGGGCGGCTGGTGAACGCGCGGGCCACCCTCGCCGAGCGGCTGCCCGACCTGGCCGAGGCCCCGTCGTCCACCGAGCTCTCCGACCGGCTGCGCGAGCGACTCCACTCCTTGGCCGCCCTCGAACCGCCCCCCGCCCTGCCCGCGCCGAAGGCCGTACGCGCCGGGAGCGAGCGCAAGGCCCAGCTCTGGACCAGGGCGGCCATCGCGTTCGCCGCCCTGCTCATCGGCGCGACCGCCTTCACCCTGCACACCGCGCCGACGCGGTACGAGGAACCCCTCTCGCCCGCCCAGCGCGTCGGAGGCGTACCCCCGCGCGGCGGCCCGCAGCGCCTGACCGAGCAGGACCTGGAACTCCAGCGGTCACTGCGCCAGCAGCTCACCCACGGCCCGGAGCGCCTGGTGCCGCTGATCCACTGACGCCCCGGGCGTACGCGTCTTGGGTCGTACCCTTCTCCGGTCGTGCGCGTCTCCGGTTGTGCGCGCTCCGACGGCCGTACGAAAACGGCGTGGGCCCGTACTCCTGGTGCCAGGGGTACGGGCCCACGCCGCTGTGACGCGTTCACGCGGGGTGCGACGGCGGGGCGCCGTCGCGGTGCCCGTGATCAGGCGCCGAGGATCTCGCGCGCCAGCTTGGCGGTCTCGGTCGGCGTCTTGCCGACCTTCACGCCGGCGGCCTCGAGGGCCTCCTTCTTCGCGGCGGCGGTGCCGGAGGAGCCGGAGACGATGGCGCCCGCGTGGCCCATGGTCTTGCCCTCGGGCGCGGTGAAGCCCGCGACGTAGCCGACGACCGGCTTCGTGACGTTCTTCGCGATGAAGTCGGCGGCACGCTCCTCGGCGTCGCCACCGATCTCACCGATCATGACGATGAGGTCGGTCTCGGGGTCCGCCTCGAACGCCGCGAGGGCGTCGATGTGCGTCGTGCCGATGACCGGGTCGCCACCGATGCCGACGGCGGAGGAGAAGCCGATGTCACGGAGCTCGTACATCATCTGGTAGGTCAGCGTGCCGGACTTGGACACGAGACCGATGCGACCGGGCTTGGTGATGTCGCCCGGGATGATGCCGGCGTTGGACTGGCCGGGGGTGATCAGACCCGGGCAGTTCGGGCCGATGATCCGGGTCTTGTTGCCCTTCGAGCCCGCGTAGGCCCAGAAGGCGGCGGAGTCGTGGACGGCGATGCCCTCGGTGATGACGACGGCGAGGGGGATCTCGGCGTCGATCGCCTCGACGACGGCGGCCTTCGCGAAGGCCGGCGGCACGAAGAGGACGGACACGTCGGCGCCCGTCTTCTCCATCGCCTCGGCGACGGAGCCGAAGACCGGGACCTCGGTGCCGTCGAAGTCGACGGTCGTGCCGGCCTTGCGCGGGTTCACGCCACCGACGATGTTGGTGCCGTCGGCCAGCATGAGCTTGGTGTGCTTCATGCCCGTGGCGCCGGTCATCCCCTGGACGATGACCTTGCTGTCCTTGGTGAGGAAGATAGCCATGGTGTTGGAGTCCCTCGTCCCTTACTTCGCAGCCGCGGCGAGCTCGGCGGCCTTGTCGGCCGCGCCGTCCATGGTGTCCACGCGCTGGACCAGCGGGTGGTTGGCGTCGGAAAGGATCTTGCGACCCAGCTCCGCGTTGTTGCCGTCGAGACGCACGACGAGCGGCTTCTCGACCTTCTCGCCCTTGCTCTCCAGCAGCGCGAGGGCCTGGACGATGCCGTTGGCGACCTCGTCGCAGGCGGTGATGCCACCGAAGACGTTGACGAACACGGACTTGACGTCGGTGTCGCCGAGGATGATCTCCAGGCCGTTCGCCATGACCTCGGCGGAGGCGCCGCCACCGATGTCGAGGAAGTTGGCGGGCTTCACGTTGCCGTGCTTCTCACCGGCGTACGCGACGACGTCCAGGGTCGACATGACCAGACCGGCACCGTTACCGATGATGCCGACCTCACCGTCGAGCTTGACGTAGTTGAGGTTCTTGGCCTTCGCGGCGGCTTCGAGGGGGTTGGCCGCGGCCTTGTCCTCGAGGGCCTCGTGCTCGGGCTGGCGGAAGTCGGCGTTCTCGTCGAGCGAGACCTTGCCGTCCAGCGCCAGGATGCGGCCGTCCTTGGTCTTGACCAGCGGGTTGACCTCGACGAGGAGCGCGTCCTCGGCGACGAAGGTCTTCCACAGGGTCACCAGGGCCTCGGCGACACCCTCGGCCACGTCGGCCGGGAACTTCGCCTGGGCCACGATCTCGCGGGCCTTGGCGATGTCGACACCGTCGACGGCGTTGACCGGGACCTTCGCAAGGGCCTCGGGGGTCTTCTCCGCGACCTCCTCGATGTCCATGCCGCCCTGCACCGAGGCCATGGCCAGGAAGGTGCGGTTGGTGCGGTCGAGGAGGTAGGAGACGTAGTACTCCGCCTCGATCTCCGGAGACAGCTCGGCGATCATCACCTTGTGGACCGTGTGGCCCTTGATGTCCATGCCGAGGATGTCGGTCGCCCGGGCGACTGCCTCGTCCGGGTCGGCGGCGAGCTTGACGCCGCCGGCCTTGCCGCGGCCTCCGACCTTGACCTGCGCCTTGACGACGGACTTGCCGCCCAGCCGCTCGGTCGCCTCGCGGGCTGCCTCAGGCGTGTCGATGACTTCACCGGCCAGCACCGGTACACCGTGCTTGGCGAAGAGGTCCCTCGCCTGGTACTCGAACAGGTCCACGCGCGTCCGTCCCTTTTAGTGGTCTCGCGGTTGGTTTGATGCGTGGGCGTGCCGCGAGGGGCAAACGTGACTGCGCTGTCACCAAGGAATGCGTACACGGTGTCCAGTACGCGGCATGTCCACCCGGCAGGTTATCCCCGCGCTCCGCCCGACCATAAATCGGAGATCCCGCACGGGCGGTGATTACGGTCACAGATGCCCCTGGTGACCGGGGTGCGGGGGACAAATCGGCACGCCGGGGGCCCGGCGAGGGCGCTGGTCAGCGGGGTTGCGGCGGAACGGGCGGGGCGCCGGGCGGACGGGACGGCCGGCGAGCGGACCCCGGGCAACCGTCGGAGCGGTGAGAGATGAACCACCCGGAGACCGCACGGGGAACCGCACCGGAACCACCCGGAGACCGCGGGGGGAACCGCACCGGAACCGCCCGGGGACCTCACAGGGACCGCCCGGCCCGGCCGGGGCTCGTCACCGGGGCGGGCGGTGGACGTCCCTACCGCTCCGGGACCGGCAGGGGACGCTTCTCCAGGGCCGCCGCCATCACCTCCGGGAAATGGTCCGGGGTGCAGGCGAAGGCGGGGACCCCGAGGGCGGCCAGCGCCGCCGCACGGTCGCGGTCGTAGGCGGGCGCTCCCTCGTCCGAGAGCGCGAGCAGGGCCACGAACTCCACTCCCGACCGCTTCATCGCCGCGACCCGCTGGACCATCCCGTCGCGCAGCCCGCCTTCGTAGAGGTCGCTGATCAGGACGACGACGGTGTCGGCGGGGCGGGTGAGGCGCGCCTGGCAGTAGGCAAGGGCCCGGTTGATGTCCGTACCGCCGCCGAGCCGGGTGCCGAAGAGCACGTCGACGGGGTCGTCCAGCTGGTCGGTGAGGTCCACGACGGCGGTGTCGAACACGATCAGCCGGGTGTCCAGCGAACGCATCGAGGCGAGGACCGCCCCGAAGACGGCCGCGTGGACGACGGAGGCGGCCATCGAACCGGACTGGTCGACGCAGAGGACGACCTCCTTGCGCACGGCCCGGCCCGCCCGGCCGTAGCCGATGAGCCGCTCCGGGACGACGGTCCCCGCGCCGGCCGGGCCGCCGGAGCCGCCAGTGCCGCCTTCGCCGCCGGAGCCGGCCGCGCCGTCCGCACCGTCCACGCCGTCCACGCCGTCCACGCCGGGGAGCGGAACCCAGTGCTTGAGGTTGGCGCGGATGGTGCGGTTCCAGTCGATGTCGCCGTGGCGCGGGCTGCGGGTGCGCGCCGACCGGTCGAGGGCGCCGGTGAGGGTCGCCCGGGTGTGGCCGGCCAGTCTCCTCTCCAGGTCGGCGACGACCTTGCGCACCACGGCGCGGGCGGTCTCCCGGGTGGTCTCCGGCATCGCGCCGCCGAGCTGGAGGAGGGTGGAGACGAGGTGGACGTCGGCCTCGACCGCGTCGAGCATCTCGGGTTCCAGCAGCAGGGCGGCGAGGCCGAGCCGCTCGATGGCGTCCCGCTGCATGACCTGCACGACCGGGGCCGGGAAGTACGTACGGATGTCGCCGAGCCAGCGGGCGGCGGCGGGAGCGGACGCGCCGAGTCCGGCCCCGCGTTCACCGGGCGTCCGGGTGCCCGGGTTCCTCCCGCCGCCGTAGAGCGCGGTGAGCGTGCGGTCCATCGCCGCGTCCCGGCCCTCGGGGGCATGGCCGGTGGACTCCGCGCTGTCGGAACCCAGCACCAGCCGCCACCGCCTGACCCGCTCGTCGCCCCAGGCCCGTGCGGGCCGGGGTTGCCGGGGCCTCGGGGCCCGGCCCGGCGCGGGAACGTGTTCCGTCACGGTCGATCAACTCCTGTACGCGGAAGGACCGGTCGGGCCCGGTCGGAGGCGCGCTCCACGTACTCCGGGAGCGCCGGGTGCGTTGGGTGCGCCGAGTGCGCCGGGTGCGTTGGGTGGTCGAAGTGCTCCGGGTGGTCGAAGTGCTCCGCTACGCGTTCGGGGCCCAGGACCAGGCGGAGCAGCGGGAGTACGGCGTCGGCGCGGGGCCCGTCCAGCTCCGGGCCGAAGCCGGGCGGCGCCGCCCCGGTGCCGGGTCCCCGGGCCCGGCCGGCTCCGGCCGGGCCCCGGCGGGCCAGCTCCCCCAGGGTGCGCCGGACTCCCGGTTCGTAGGCGGAGAAGGTACGGCGGAGCAGCGGCAGCACGTCCGTGAAAGCGTCGTCGGGTACGCCGGTCAGCCAGCCGTCCACGAGGGCGAACAGGCGCTCGTCGTGCACGAGGAGCATCCCGCCGCCGGAGGCTCCCCCGAGGAAGCCGTCGATCCACGCGGCGGCGTGCGCGGGCGGCGTACCGGGCGAGAGGGCGAGGCTCATGAGCCTCGCCGCCTCGCCGTCCCCGAGCCGGCCCTCGTCCAGCAGCAGCCGGGTGGCGCGGCCCCGCACGACCCCGGCGACCGTGTCCCGGGCCGACAGCTTGCCGAGCACCGCCGCCCAGCGGTCCCGCAGCCCGTGCGCGGGTTCGTCCGGGGGCGCCAGCAGGGCGATCGCGCCGTGCACCTCGTCCACCGCGCGGCGCATCGCCTCCGCGCCGTCGGCGTCCAGGGCCGTGCAGGCGGCGGGCAGCCCGACGCAGATGCGTGCCGCCAGTCCCGCGGCGACCTCGCCGAGGGCGGCGGTGTCCGTGGCGCGTACGTCTCCGTACCGCAGCGAGCGGGCCAACGCGGGCAGGGCCTCGGCGAGATGGGAGACGTCCGCGTCGAGCGCGGCGCGGTCCGCCAGGGCCCGCATCACCACGGGCAGCGCGCCGGGCAGACCGGCGAGGAGGCAGTGTTCGGCGAGGGCGGTGACCTCGCCGAGCGTGGCCGCCGCAAGAGCCTCGGACTCGGCCTTGGCGGTGGCGGCGGTGAGCACGGTGGTGCCCCAGGTCCCCGCCTCCGCGATCCGTACCGAGAGCTCGGGCTCCCAGCGCAGCCGCCAGGTCTCCCGGAACGTGCCGGTGCTCCCCCGGCCCGCCACCGGCTCGCCCCAGTCCACGGCGAGCAACCGCAACCGGTGCAGCAGCAGGCTCCTCGCGGCGTCGTTCTCCCGGCGGAGGTCGAGCTCCACCTCCCGGTCGGCCGGTTCCGGCTTCAGGCGCAGGGTGCGCTGCTGCCGGGTCAGGTCCCGCTGCAGCGGCACGGCCGGTGCGCCGTCGGGGACTTCGCCGAGCGCGGTGCCGACGACGAGTCCGTCGTGGACGAGCCCGAGGGGCACGTCGGACCCGTCGCACAGGACGGCCCGGACCGCGTCGGTGGCCTCGGCGAGCCCGGCGAGCGGGCGCCCGCGCAGGGCGGCGAGCGTCCCGGCGAGGCGTACCGCCTCGATGACGTGGGCCGGGGAGACGAACCGGTCCTCGTCGCGGAGCAGCCCCGCGACCTTCGTCATCCAGCGCTCGACGGGCCGGTCCGGGGCGTGGAAGAGGTGGGCGTACCAGCCGGGTGCCTCGATACCGGCGCCGTATCCGCTGCGCCGGGCCAGCCGCCGGTGCGTCCAGGGCACCCAGGTCATGCCGGTCTTCACCTTGGGCAGTCCCCTCACCAGCGCGCGGTCGGCGGTGAGGGTCGTCCGGGCGGCGAGGGCGGGCACGTGCCAGGCGCCGCAGACGACCGCGACCTCGTCGCCGAACTCCTTCCGCGCCGCCCGGAGTCGGATGCGCATGAACGCCTCGCGCACGGCGTCGCGGGGGTGGCCGCCGTCGCCGTACGTCTCGCGCAGGGCCGCCATCGCCTCGGCCAGCGCGGTGAACGGGGCGACGGGGTCGGCGCCGGGTGCCGAGGACCGGTGTTCGACCACGTCCTCCCACCACCGCTCGGGGTCGTCGTATCCAGCGGCTTCGGCCAGCAACGCGACCGGGTCGGGCGGGGCGGGCGGGGTCTCCCACTCCCCTTCGCCCTGGGCCGCCGCCGCGAGCGCCAGTGAGTGGGCGGCGGGCAGGTCGACGAAGTGGACGGCCGCACCGTGCGCGAGTGCCCAGCGGATCGCGACCCACTCCGGCGAGAACTCCGCCATCGGCCAGAACGACGCCAGACCCGGATCGTCCTCGGCGTGGGCGAGCAGCGCCACCGGGGGCCGCATCCCGGGGTCGGCGGCGAGGGCGAGCAACGCGTCGGCCTCCGGCGGCCCTTCGACCAGCACGGCCCGCGGTCGCACCGCGTCCAGCGCGGCCAGCACCGCCCGCGCCGACCCCGGACCGTGGTGCCGCACGCCCAGCAGCAGGGGTCCTGCGGGCTCCGGGGTGGCGGGCGTCGGGATCATGACGCGACCTCGCGGCAGGCGCGGTAGAAGTCCTTCCAGCCGTCCCGCTCGCGGACGACCGTCTCCAGATACTCCTGCCACACGGCCCGGTCGCCCGCCGGGTCCCGGACGACCGCGCCGAGGATTCCGGCGGCGACGTCGTCCGGGCGCAGGGTGCCGTCGCCGAAGTGGGCCGCGAGCGCGAGGCCGTGGGTGACGACGGAGATCGCCTCGGCGGTGGAGAGCGTGCCCGAGGGGGACTTGACCCGGGTGCGGCCGTCCGCGGTGACGCCGTCGCGGAGTTCCCGGAAGACGGTGACGACGCGCCGGATCTCGGCCATCCCCTCGGGGGCGGCCGGCAGGTCCAGGGCGCGGCCGAGCTGGCCGACGCGGCGCGAGACGATGTCCACCTCGTCCTCGGGCGTCGCCGGGAGCGGCAGCACGACGGTGTTGAAGCGGCGGCGGAGCGCACTGGACAGCTCGTTGACGCCCCGGTCGCGGTCGTTGGCGGTGGCGATGAGGTTGAACCCCTGGACCGCCTGGACCTCCTGGCCCAGCTCGGGGACGGGCAGCGTCTTCTCCGAGAGGACCGTGATCAGCGAGTCCTGCACGTCGGCCGGGATGCGGGTCAGCTCCTCCACCCGGGCGGTCAGCCCCTCCGCCATGGCACGCATCACCGGGCCGGGCACCAGGGCCTCCCGGCTCGGGCCCTGGGTGAGCAACCGCGCGTAGTTCCAGCCGTACCGGAGCGCTTCCTCGGGCGTGCCCGCGGTGCCCTGGACGAGAAGCGTCGAGTCACCGCTGACGGCCGCCGCCAGGTGTTCGGAGACCCAGGTCTTGGCGGTCCCGGGCACCCCGAGGAGGAGCAGGGCGCGGTCGGTGGCGAGCGTGGACACGGCGACCTCGACGAGCCTGCGCGGGCCCACGTACTTGGGGGTGATCACCGTGCCGTCCGGGAGGGTGCCGCCGAGCAGATAGGTGGCGACGGCCCACGGCGAGAGGCGCCAACGGACGGGCCTGGGACGGTCGTCGGCGGCGGCCAGCGCCTTGAGCTCGTCGGCGAAGGCGTCCTCGGCGTGCGGGCGCAGCGCCCGCACCCCCCCACCCGGCCGCACCGTGTCCGGCAGCGCGCCCTCCCGCAGCGCCCCGTCCGGCGGCGCGCCCGCGGACCCCCCCCCCCCCGGCCCCACCGCC